>JAEWBT010000019.1 GCA_023391015.1 Bacteroidota bacterium | reverse complement strand
CCCCTCTCCCTCGGAGAGGGGCCGGGGAGAGGCTCCAAATCCATCTTCTCTTGAAAAAGTTTATTCTTACGCTCTGCTCCGCTGCACTCCTCGTTGGCTGCGCTCAAAAGCCCGGGGAAGCGCCTCTGCAAGGCAAGACCGAGCAGGAAGAAATTGCGGTTACCGGAAAGATTGCCGGTCGTATCCAGCGGCTGCTCGTCCGCGAAGGCGACTTCGTCCATAAGGGCGACACGCTGGCCATTCTGGATATTCCGGAAGTAGCGGCCAAGCGCGCACAGGCTGCCGGTGCGGTAGAATCAGCCGCTGCGCAATACCAGATGAGCGTTGCCGGTGCGACCCGCAACCAACTGGCGCAGCTACAGGCCAAAAAAAGTGCCTTGCAGGAGCAATACGACTACGCGCAGAAATCGGTTTCCCGCCTCAAAAACATGGTGCAGGATTCCCTGATTCCGCAGCAGACCTACGACGAGGCTTACGCCAAATACCAGGGCGCCAAAGCGCAACTTGTCGCCGTACAGGCCGAAATTGCCGACGTAGCGCATGGCGTACGCATGGAGCAGCAGGAAATGGCGCTGGGTCAGAAAAACCGCGCACTCGGTGCGCTGCAGGAAGTAGCTGTTGCGGAAAACGAGCGTTATGTGATTGCCCCCGCCGACATGACGGTAAGCACCATCACCCTCAAAGAAGGTGAACTGGCGCTGCCGGGCTATACTCTTTTTAAAGGCCCGATGCCGGGAACCACTTATTTCCGTTTTACAATTCCGGAAAACGAGCTGGGTAAAATCAAAAAAGGCATGGCTGTGAAGGTGCATCTGGTGTATGCAGACCGTGATATTCCGGCGACCATCACCGAGGTAAAGCAACTGCCGGCCTACGCCAATATTGCCACTGCTTATCCCAATTATGAAATACAGCAATCGCTGTTCGAAATCCGCGTTACGCCGGTAAACGCCGCCGAAGCACAGGAGATATTTTCCAAAACCACCGTTACCCTTCAACTCTAAAAAAATGAAAGCTTTTCTGAGTCTGCTGGGCCGGGAATTCCGCCTGTTCTGGAACAATAAAATCCTGCGGATTCTCTTTATTGGCGCGCCCCTGCTTTACGCCATTTTGCTGGGCTATGTCTATTCCAAAGGCAAGGTTACCGACCTGCCCATTATTGTGGTGGACGAAGACGCAAGCACGATGAGCCGCCGTGCCATTCAGATGTTTGAGGACAATGAAATTCTGCGCGTCGCGCTGGTGAAGCCCAATGACGAGAATCTCACCCGAGAGGCTATTGACCTGGACGCTACCTGTATCGTGGTTTTTCCGGAAGGTTTTGAAAAAGACGTGCTCACGCGCCGCAATCCGGAAATAGTAACCATCGTCAATACCGGAAATGTGCTTACAGCCAACTATGCTTCCGGCGCTGTTCAACTGGTGCTGGGAACCCTCAAAGCGGGCGCCCAAATGGAAGGATTGCGCAAACAAGGCACGCCGGAAAGCCTGCTCGCGTCAAGCTACGAGCCGTTTAAAACCACTTTTATCAAGAAATACAACCGCAGCACCAACTATATGTATTTCCTGTGGCCGGGCGTGTTGGCAACGGTCTTGCAGCAGGTGTTGCTCCTGGCGCTTGCCCTGTCTTTTGCCAGCGAATACGAGGCCGGAACGTTTGCCGACCTTACCCGCCGCACCAGCCTGGTTTCCATGATAGCCGTCAAGGTAATTCCTTACCTGATAATGGGCTTCGGCATCTGGCTGATGTATTGGGGTTTCACCTTCTGGTTCCGCATTCCGGTAAATGAAAACCTGGGTGCGCTCACCCTTGTCGCCGGTGTATTTGTGTTGGCGGTGAGCTTTATTGGCATTCTGGTGAGCATCCTGATTCCCAATCAGCTCAAGGCCACCGAAGTATTGATGGTGATTGCCACGCCGAGTTTTATCCTGAGTGGTTTCACCTGGCCGCTAAGTCAGATGCCGGTGTGGGTGCAGACCATTGCTTCGGGCATTCCGCTCACCCATTTTCTGAAAGCCTTTCGTATTCTGTTGGTAGAAAAAGGTACGCTTTCGCAAACCCTGCCTGCCGTCCGCGCGATGGTTTGGATTGCCGTGGTCTGTGGCATTGGCTCCGCAATAGCCTTGTATTTTAAGAGAAGAAAAGTGTTGAAAGCGGCGCAGTAGAAACCAAAAGAATTCCGGAAATTTCCGGAATTTTTTGTTTGGACACACTCGCGCGGGAGATAGCGCAGCACTCTTTTTGTGTGAAACAGCCTGTGTAACCGGCATGACAGGCTGCGGCAAACGAGTACCTGCAATCGCCAAAGCCGCTACCGTCCGCAACTAATTTTCATGGAGCGTGGCTCCTCCATAGCGGGCTTTTTTGCGCCGCCCCTGTAGGTAACCGACTTGCCAGCAAAATTGGGTTTGGAGTAAAAAGTAATGGTGGTGTTTGGGGCCGACTGAAAAGAATCCGCCTCGTCGTCCCAGTCTTTATCGGAGCCGGGCAGGTTTTTGAGGTCGGGATATTCGCCGGGTCCTTTCACAATAATATTATCGTCCTTATAGTTTTTGCCGTCAAAAAGCTGCACGTAACACCGCGCCCTTGTCGCCACCGGGCGTTTGCGCGTTTACGGTAACATAGCCGGCGAGCGCGAGCGCCGGGAAGGCGAGTAGCAGTGCAGGTTTCAGGATGTTCATAGGGAAAGTATTTTAAGCGTGAACCTGCTCCCGCCCAACAAGCGTGCCAGCTCAAGAGCCTTTTTTCTGGCAAAACAGCCGGCTTCCCGGAAAATTGAATGGTGCTATCTGCGCCAAAGGCCGTTCTTATTTTCTACGTCCCTGTTGCACCGGGCCAATGCATACCGACGTCTTTTTTAACGCATCCTTCCACCCGGAAACACGCTCTTTTTTCCGGAAATTTGCGGTCCGTTTCCCCCAAAAAGTCTTTTCTTGTCTTTTCCGCATCCCCGCACGCTTGCTATTGAGGCCTTTGACTACCCGCTGCCCGAAGCGCGCATCGCTACGCATCCGCTGCCCGAGCGCGACCGTGCAAAGCTGCTGTACTGGAAGAAAGGAGTCATCACCGACCGCCATTTCACCGACCTGCCCGACACACTGCCGCCCAATACCACGCTGGTGCTCAACCAAAGCCGGGTAATTCCGGCACGCCTGCATTTTACAAAAGAAACCGGCGGCGTCATTGAAGTATTTTGCCTGGAGCCGGATGCCCGGTATGGCGGTGTGGAAATGGCGCTGGCGCAAAAAGGCGAAGTGCATTGGCAATGTATGGTGGGCGGCGCAGCCAAGTGGAAAAGCGGTCAGATTCTGCGGCTGGAAAATTCCGGGCTTTCGCTGACAGCTTCGGTGCTTTCGCGGGCCGGAGCGGATTTTGCCATTCACTTTGAGTGGTCGGATGCCGCGCTAACGTTCGCCGAAGTGCTGGATGTTTTCGGGGCCATTCCCCTGCCGCCCTATATGAACCGCAAGCCGGAAGGCGACGACCGCGACCGCTATCAAACGGTGTTTGCGCAGATTTCCGGAAGTGTGGCCGCGCCGACGGCTTCGCTGCATTTTTCGGAAGCACTGCTGCGTGATTTAAAGGAAAAAGGCGTGGATTTTGCGCACACGGTTCTTCACGTCGGCGCGGGAACTTTCCAGCCGGTGAAAGCCGAAACGATGAGCGGCCACGCCATGCACAGCGAATGGATAGAGGCTGACGCGGCGCTCGTAGAAGCACTTTTGGCCGGGATTTCCGGAAATATTGTAGCCGTCGGCACCACGGCGCTGCGCACGATAGAAAGCCTGTATTGGATAGGTTGCAAGCTGGCCCAAGGCATTCCGGTAGCCTGGACCGGCGACGCGGTTACCCAGTGGGAACCTTATGAACATCTCTACGAAGCTATTTCTCCCAAAGAAGCGCTGGCAGCCCTGTTGAATTTCCTCCAAATTTCCGGAAAATCCATTCAAACCCGCACGCAAATTCTCATTGCACCGGGCTATGATTTCAAACTAACGCGCGGCCTCATTACCAATTTCCACCAGCCACACTCTACGCTTTTACTGCTCGTAGCCGCCTTTGCCGGTGAGACTGGCTGGCGACAGATTTACGACCATGCTTTAAATCATGACTACCGGTTTTTGAGTTACGGCGATGGCAGTTATCTGGAACGCTAACGCTGTTGGAGCCGATGGCGTTGAAGCCTATGTGTTGGAGCCCTTCGGGCGTTGAAAGTTGCGCTGCAACGTTGAAGCATTTCGCGCGTTAAAGTCCCACCGAAGACGCCCACAACGTCAAAACAGCACCTTACCTTGTGTGGTTTTGCACGACCTGTATCTTGAAAAAACATTCAAACAATACTCTGATAATTTCTAACATCCCTCAAACGCTAAGCGCTCCAACGCCCGAAGGGCTCCAACAACTTCCAACGCGAAGCTCCAACGCCGAAGGCTCCAACTTTACTCCCGTGCTTCCCCAATACGCCGAAATCATTCTGCCCCTGCCCCTGCCGCAAACGCTGACCTATGGCATTCCATTGGAAATGCAGGAGCGTATCGGAATCGGTATGCGCGTGGAAGTGGCGTTGCGGGGCAATAAAACTTACACCGGCCTCGTGGTGGCCCTCCACAACCGCCGCCCAGAAGGTTATGAAGTCAAGCCTCTACGCAGCATTCTGGACGAGACGCCGATTGTCAATCGCACCCAAATCCGGTTCTGGTCGTGGCTGGCCAAATACTACCTCGCCACGCCCGGCGAAGTGATGCAGGCTGCCCTGCCCGCCCACCTGAAAGTGCAGGGCGAAACGCGCCTGCTCTGGACCGGCCTTGCCGAATCCTCCGACCTCTGGACTGAGGAAGGCTTTCTGGCGTTTGAGGCGTTGCAGGTGAAAAAAGAACTCAGCATCACCGAACTGCGCACCATCGTAACGCCCCGTCACCTGGTGGCCGTGCTCCACGAACTGCTGGAACGCGGCGCGGCGCTGGTAGATGAATCGGTCAAGGAGTCTTACAAGCCGAAAACTGAAAAAGTGGTGCTGCTCGGGGCCGGTTACGAGGCGGAAGAAGCCCAAAAAGCCCTTTTTGACCAACTGGGAAAAGCGCCGAAACAATTACAGATTTTGCTGGCTTATATGCAACTGAAAGCCCAGAGCGGATTGGTGCGCCAGGCGGCTTTGCTGGAAAAAAGCGGCGCTTCGGCGGCTTCCCTCAAAGCCTTGGCCGATAAGGGGATTTTTACCATTGAGGAAATCACCGTGGACCGCCTCGCCCGCCGTAATAGCGACGGTCAAAAGGAAATCCACTTTACCCCCGCGCAGCAAACGGCCTACGATGCCCTGCAACACGGCCTTTCCGAAAAGGCCATCGCGGTGCTCCACGGCGTGACCGGTTCCGGAAAAACACTGCTCTATCTCCAAAAAATCCGGGAGGTGCTCGCCGAAGGCAAGCAAGCTATTCTATTGCTTCCGGAAATCGGGCTGACGACTCAGCTCGTTACCCGCCTGTTTGCCTACTTCGGCGAAGAGCTGGGCGTGTACCACAGCCGCTTTTCCGATAACGAACGGGTGGAAATCTGGGATAAGGTTCTTAACGGTACGTACCGCGTGGTGGTCGGTCCGCGCTCCGCGCTGTGGCTGCCCTACGACAACCTCGGCCTCATCATCGCCGACGAAGAACACGACCCATCCTACAAACAGCGCGATCCTTCGCCCCGCTTCCACGCCCGCGACGCGGCGATGTATCTCGCCACGCTCCACGGCGCGCAGGTGATTCTTGGCTCGGCCACGCCCTCGGTGGAAACCCTCTACCACGCCGACACTGGAAAATACGCCTATGCCGCCCTCACAGAGCGCTATCAGGGCGTGAAACTGCCGGCTATTGAGGTCGTGGATGCCCGCGGTATTGACCAACTCCGCTCGCAGGGCATTGACCTGCTGACACCGGAACTGGTCACGGCGATTCAGGACGCGCTGAGCCGCCGCAAACAGGTGATTTTGTTTCAAAACCGCCGGGGCTACGCGCCTTTTCTGTTGTGTACGGCCTGCGGCTTTGTGCCCCACTGCCGCAACTGCTCGGTGAGTCTCACCTACCACAAAAGCACCGACAAAATGCACTGCCACTACTGCGCATCTAAAGCGCCGTTGTTGCATGCCTGTCCGCAGTGCGGCAGTGATAAAATCCGCAGCAAAAGCTTTGGAACGGAAAAGATTGAAGAGGAAGTGCAGCGCGTGTTTCCGGGGGCGAAAGTTGGAAGGATGGACGTGGACAGCACCCGCAACAAAAACAGTTTTGCCGACCTGCTGGAGAAAATGCAGCAACAGGAAATAGACATTCTGGTGGGTACCCAGATGGTAGTGAAAGGGTTGGATTTTGCCCCGGTAGCTTTGGTGGGCATTTTGCAGGCCGACGGGCTCCTCTCGTTTCCGGATTTCCGGGTCAACGAGCGGGCGTTTCAGTTGATGGAACAGGTGAGCGGGCGCGCGGGCCGCAGCGACGGCGCAGGGCGGGTGATTATCCAGGCCTACAACAAAGACCACCCTACAATTGGCTGGGTGCAAAACCACGACGTGGACAGCTTCTACCGCCACGAAATCAAGTACCGCGAGCTGTTTAATTATCCGCCTTTTGTGCGGATTATCCGCATCGTATTTCGCCATAAAGAGCAACCGAAAGCCGCTGCCGCCGCACTGGCCCTGGCCGAGGCGATGTATAAGGTGGAAGGTATAGAAATTCAGGGGCCGGTTGCCGGGCTGGTTGCCAAGGTGCGGAACCAATACGTGCAGGAAGTGTGGATTAAATGTCCGCGCAGCAAGGAAAAGATAGAAGAAGTAAAGCGCCGCCTTTCCCACGAGCGCAGCCTGTTACAGGCGCAGCGCGGCAATGGCGGCCTGCAGATTCAGTTTGACGTGGACCCGGTGTAAAGACGAAAGACGATGGATAAAAGGCAAAAGAGGATGGCATAGGGGCGAGTGCAATTCGCCCTTAAAATGGCATTCACCCTGAAGACAAAAAAAGGTTTCGTATGTATTTTTTGTCATTCTGAAAGAATCCTTGTGCTCTGCCGTGCGGTCCTCAGACCCCGCCTTTAGGCGGGGTGACAAAACAATTGAATGAAGGGAAAAGACCGAAATCGGTACCTATAAAGTGGCAGTACGAGAGCACTCCGCTACCCAAAACAAAAAAGAGCCGCTTGCAAGAGCGGCTCTACGTCTCATGAATCCTGATTTCTGGCTCTTGACCTTTGGCCCCTTGCACAGCGTTTAGCTTCGCTTGTAGCGCGCAATCAACTCGCTGACGGCACTGCGGCGCAGGTAATCGGGGTTGAGGTCGGTAAAGGTTTTCAGGCGTTTGGGCGCGCCGCGCAGGGCTGTTTCCAATTGGATCAGGGCTTCTTTGGTTTTACCCAATTCCAGCAGCAGGGCCGCATCGTAGTAGCGTAGGTCGGGCTTGTCGCCGAGGTGGTCGCGGGCGATCTCCAGTTGCGTGAGGGCTTCTTCATAATATCCACCAATGTAAAGGCCGCGGATGAGTGTTACCCATGTGGTTTTGTTGGCCGGTTTCAGGCGCACGGCGTTTAGATAACACACCAAGGCCTCGCTGGTGGCTTCCATCGCCATCAGGCAGTTGCCCAGGGCCATGCAGTAGGCTGCGTTTTCTTTATTCAGGTTCAGGGCAATGCCAAAGGCTTTGGCTGCTTTTTCCCATTCTTCTTCGCGGGCGTAGGTTTCGCCGATTTTATAGAAAATGCCGTCGTCCTGCGGCGACAGGCGCGAGGCCTGCCGGTAGTAGTGGCGGGCTTTGCTAAAGTCTTTTTGCTTTTCCCAGCAGTAGCCCATTGCCTCATAAATCACGTCTTCGGGCTTGGCAATTTCCAGGTGTTTTTCCAATACTTCAATGGCCCGCTCGTACCATTTGAGGCGCATGTAGGCATCGGCCATGTTGCGGTAGGCAAATTCAAAGTTTTCGTCGATGGCCACGCAAAACTCGTAGGCATCAATGGCTTTTTCCCACAGCTTCAACCCCTGATAGGCGGCACCGAGGTTAAACCACGCCAGCGTGTTATAAGGGTCGGCCTCGGTGATTTGGGTGTGGATTTCGACGCTTTCCTCCAGCCGTCCGGTAAATTCTGCCCAGAAGCAAATCTTTTGCAGCGCTTCTTCCTGCCTGGGCGCAATCTTGAGGATGCGTTTCAGGGTGTTGAAAACATTTTCAAAATCCTCGCCTTCGTCATACACGTCGGCCAGCTCCAGGAGCATTTCAATCAGTTCGCGGCCTTTGAAATGGGGCGCTTCGGATTCGAGGAAAACAGCGGCTGTCTCGTGCTTAAACTGGCTGACCAGAATATCGGCCCGAAGTAAGATGCTGTCAATATTATGGGCTTCGTATTGGTCTACTTCATCCAAAATTTTCAGTGCCTGACCGTATTTCTGGCCATTGGTCAAAATCTCGGCTTTCAGCAGTAGCACCGAGGAGGAGAAAGGATAATAGGTGCGGGCAATATCGCAGGCCAGGAGCGCCTGTTCTTCATTGCTGGTTTGGAAATAATACTCAGCCACTTTTTCAAACTCTTCTTCATCCAGCAGCCCACCACCTTCGCCGGCCTTAATGGCTTCAAACCGCGCCAGGAGGGCTTCCATCGCTGCCTGGTCATCTTCCAGGTAATCGTCGTCGTCGTCAAACATAATCGGTCTCTTTTCTCAAAGATAAGGGAAACGGAAGGGAGATTTGGGTATAAAAGCCTAAAAGAAAAAGATGCCTGCGACGGCTTTGAAAGGACCGTTTGCAAGCATCTTGTAAGATGGATTTTCCGGAAATTATTCTACTACAATCGTCAGGGGCAGGGTCACATTTACGGCTGTATTCTGCGACAAGGTATAGGCAAAGCCGCCCTTCACAATCTTCGGGTTTTTAAAGGTAGAAGTCGGCAGATACCCAATTCCTTCCAAATAGTAGGTGCCTTTATAAAGGCTTGAGAATAACGCCTGACCAGCCACGCCGGGCAGGGGCGAAACATCGGCGCTATCATCCCAGGAAAGCGGATTGGCAGGCGGCGTTGTGGCGTTGTAACGCATCCGGACACGACCGTTTTCAATCGGCGTTCCGTTATAGGTGAGCGAGACGCGCAGGGCCGCCGGGCCACCCGGTCCGGCAATTTCTTTTACAGAATGGCTTTTATCGCAACCGGCGAGCGCGAGGCCAGCCAGCAAAAAGGAAATGGAAAGGACTTTCATGCAACGGAGAGTAGAAGGGCTAAAGATACAATTTATCTAATGCCGTCAAAGCCTTTTTGCCAGCGTAGCTGCCCCACTTTCATTCCAAAGCCGGTCCAGCGCCGTTACCACATACACTACCTTGGTGCCGCGCGTATTGAAAGGATCGGTGAATTGCAGCTCTTGGGTCAGCGCAATCAGCCGCTCGGCGCGTTCCAGATTGATGACTTCGCCTTCGGCAAAACGATAAATGGCATAGCGCACCGGCTCACGGCCCGCCGAGGGCGACGGCTTCCACTGCAACTGCGTGCCGCCCTCGGTGGGGTGCAATTGCAGGGCCACCGGCGCGGCAGGTGCGTCTTTGTCCAGCCACGGCATGGCCGGCGGCAGGGCGATAGACGGGTTGTAGAACTGGCGCAGCGAATCGGCCAGCATGGAAGAGATTTTCCGGAACGAAACCGCGCTGTAAAATGCGTAGCCACTTGGTACGTTCAAAGCACGGATGGCGCGGATTTGCGACAGCACTTCGCCGGGTGTTTTCCAGCACGCGGGGCAGTTGGGCTCGGCCATGCGGTACACGCCCAAGCCATAGTACACATGGCGGTTGTATTTCCATTGATTCCACCACGGCATCAGCACTTCAAAAGGGGCAGAGCGATGGCCATGTTCCCAGTAGAGTTGCGGCAACACATAATCGGCCCAGCCTTTTTCGGTCCAGAGCAGCACGTCGGCGTAGAGGTCATCGTAATTCGTAGTAGTAGTTGGTCGCGTGTCGGAGCCTCGAAGCGGGTCTTTGGCCCGGCTGCGCCAAATGCCGAATGGCGAAATCCCGATTTTTACCCACGGCTTCACGGCGCGCACCGAGTCATGCATCGCTTTCACAAACGCGTTTACGTTTTCGCGGCGCCAGTCGGCGCGGCTCAGGTTGTTGGTGTTGTAGCGGCTGTAGGAGCTACCGTCGCCAAACTCCTGCCCGGCCACTTTGTAGGGGTAGAAATAATCGTCAATATGCACTGCATCAATATCATAGCGGCGGGCGCAATCGGCGATCACGCGCAGGCTGTATTCGCGGGCCTGCGGATTTCCGGGATCCAGGTAGGATTTTCCGCCGTAGTGAATCACCCAGTCGGGGCGTGTGCGGGTGATATGGCCTTCGGGATTGAGGTTTTTCTTGCTATCGGTAAGCGCGCGAAACGGGTTAAACCACGCATGAAGCTCCATGTGGCGCTTGTGGGCTTCATCCACCCAAAACTGAAGCGGGTCGTAATACGGCTCTGGCGCACGACCCGTTTTGCCGGTCAGGAAGCGACTCCACGGCTCCAGCGAACTGGGGTAAAAAGCATCGGCCACAGGGCGCACTTGCAGGATGACTGCGTTGCAACCAATGCTGCGCAAAAAATCCAGCTGGCGGATGGCTTCGGCTTTTTGGGCTTCGGTGGAAAGGCCCGGTTTAGAGGGCCAGTCGATGTTGGAAACAGTAGCCACCCAGGCGGCGCGGAATTCGCGCTTCGGCATCGTCCAGGATTCGGGGGCAGCGGGTTGGGCGTGGGTAAAACCAAACGTCATCAGGAGCATAAGCATCCCGACAAAAAACTTTTTCATCGCAACGGTACTGGTGGGAAAATGGGAACGGCAAAATTACTGCCATCATAAAAGAACGGCCTTAGCAAAATCTCAAATTCCGGAGAAACAGCCTTTACCGCAGCTTCTTACAGATCTTGCCGAAGCGCAGATTTTCCGGAAATTGGCGTCTGATTTCCGGAAACACGTAAGAAAACAGCCCCTTCGGCAAACGCCCGGTGAAAAAGATAAAAGACGGAAGCGCGGCGTTCAGGAACCAGAATCCAGCTCAACCTTCTCAGCCCGCTTACTCCTCTAAACCTAATACCTAACGCCCGTTTTTTCAAAAAACCATGTCGTAGCGGTGCATACCGGGTGCGTAGCTGTCGGGGGTGAATTTCTCCGTCCGGAAACCGCATTTTTCAAAAAAGCCCACGGCATGTTGCGTGGTATCCAACCCAAGGCTCTTTTGCGGGAATAATTCCCGGAATTTCTCCAAGCGGTAGTCCAGCAACGCCTTCCCAAAGCCTTTCTTGTGAAAGCGTTTATCCACCATACCCCATGTGAGCGAAACGCGGTCGTCTTCATTGAGCCCAAGGCCACCGCAACCAATCAGCTCTTTTCCGGAAAGTAACACATAATACGGCAGCGTTTGGGGATTTTGGGGCACCCGGTTTTGCAGAAAATCCCGGAAAAAACCTTTTTCTTCCACGGTAAAAGCAAGGGGCACATTGCTTTCAAAGCAGCGCAGACAATCGTCCAGATCGGCGGGTGTGTAAGGCCGGATGAAAGTTTCAGGAGCCATGGGTTGTTGGGTTGTTTGGGCGAAAAAGAATACTTTTCCAAAAATATGGAACAGACGATAGGTCTCAATACACTGCTGGCCGATTTCGACCTGCTGCAAACTGAATACATCCGGCTGCTCAGCGATAAAGACTGCTTCTAAATTGGAATTGAAGAAAATATTTGTCCTTTTGGCCAGGACTAAAAAAAAACACCAGCCACTCAAACATTTTTCCCCAAATCCCGCATAAAAAACCTTTTTCGCCCGTTGCTTCAGTAATGATTCGCACCCTGTTGGTTTCAATCGTTTTAAGTGGCACTTCTCTTTGTGCGCAAGCGCAGCAGGGCCGCCGCATGAGTCAGGATTTGAGCGACGTAACCGTTCGCGCCCGCAAGCTGAGCCTGGAAAACCTGATGGACAGCGTGATCAAACACGCGCCGAAAAGCTACGTGGAACCGCAGCTCTACGCCGTGACGGAGCGAACGCTGCTTTATAAACCCGGCGACACGCTTTTCCGGGCCGACATTCCAGCGTATTTTGTGAAAGGAAAAGATTTTATCTATCGCCTCCGGCGCGACACGACGGAAAAAGTGTTGGTGGAAGACCGGCTGCCCGCCGATGCGCACCAGCGGATTCTGAATTTCACCGCTTTCCCAGAATTAACCAACCTGCTGACGTATCTGGAGCGCGTGGCCTCGGCCAGCGTCACGCAGCGGGGCTTTTATGCCACCAGCGGCTGGGGCGATTCGCTGCGCTATCATGTGATTGTTCCAACCAAGTTCAACCGGAGTTTTATTACTAAAATGTTCACGGCGAAGATGGATGAAGATACCATCCTGAGCTTTTCGCAGTACACCATTCGCCGCAAGGGCTGGGTGTTGGAAGAAAATATCTGGAAATCTACCACAGCGCCACGCGAACTGGTGCAGCGTTTCCGGAAAAGCGCCTCGTACCGCGAGGTGGATTCGCTGATGGAAGCGGCGCGGGTGCGGGAGCAGGCCCACCAGGCTTTTGGCATTAAGAAATGGTCGGAAGGCCCGGATGGCCGGTATTTCTTCAGCGACTACGTGATGCGCGACAATCTGATGTTTCTCTCCATGAACCTTTCCGGAAAAAAAGACCGGATGACGGATTATACCTACGGCTACGAAACCCACTACGACCCCAGCCGAACGCGCACCGACGCAGAAGGACTCCAGGCTTTCGGGGTTCTGTTTTTCTTCAACAAGGCTAAAAACGTCAAAGGAAACGGTGCGCGGGTAACGGACGTGGACTGATTAGTTTGGGGAAACTTTGGTCGCAGCAGCCGGTTTAGGGCTTGCCGAAAGGCTGCGGGCCAGGTCGTGATGACCTTGCAGGTGCAGATACACCTGCGCGGTGGCCAGCACATCTTTTTCGCAATAGTGAACAATGCGGGGCAGGTTTTTTTCTTCCCAGAAAACGCGCGTTACATCAGCGCCGGAAATATCGTCTTTTGGGGTTGGAATGCCCATCATTTCGCAAAGCAAGGACAAGCGGATATAGGCTTTTGCATCGCCAAACTGCCACAGTTGAAGGGTGTCCTGATGCGGGATCTCCCAAGGCTTTTTCCCTTGCAGGCGCAGGCATTTAGGCAGGCTCATACCCTGCACCAGCATCCGCCGACCGATATAGGGAATATCAAACTCGCGGATATTATGGCCCACCAGCACCGGCTCGCCCCGCTTGTCGGCAAAAGCGCCCAACGTGTGGCAAAAGGCGTTTAAAAGCGCTTTTTCGTCTTCGCCGGAAAACGACTTGACGAACAGTTGAAAAGGCTCTTTTTCTTCCAGAATCCAGCCAATGGAAATACAAACAATACGCCCAAATTCGGCCAGGATAGCGGCCTTGTCGTAATACAGGCCTTCCACGTCTTCTGCTGCCTCTTCACGCCATTTCTGCGCGGCCTTGTGGCGCCATTCCCGCTGCATGCCTTCCGAAAGCTGCGCAAAAGAAGGCTTGTCGCAGACCGTTTCAATATCTATAAAAAGAAGACTTTTGAGCGACTCCATAAGGCCGTTTAAGCGTATGAAAGGAAGAAGAGGTTCATCACGAAAGTAATGCTGCCTTTCCCGGATTTTCAAACACCCGTAAAATTTCCGGAAATCTGTCCCCATTTTCCGGAAAAATTTAAGGATAGAGCGCCGGCC
>JAEWBT010000101.1 GCA_023391015.1 Bacteroidota bacterium | reverse complement strand
CGCGCAGCGTGTCCCTACGAAGTTGTTTTAAACACAAACGTCACCGTTCCAAACTGCTCTACCGGCCCATCCGGCGCGGCCGAAAAACGCACCTGCTGCAATTTCTCTTTCGCAATCGGCACCAGCTCACCGCTGCCGGAAAGTACCGAACTGTTCACGATAGTTCCGGCGCGGTTCACCGTCACGCGCATTTTTACCGTGCCGCCGTTCCGGAAATTGCCTTCCAATCGGGGCGCAATAATCGTTCTTCCGGAGAGCGTGTGGTTGACGCCGCCGGTGCCCCGGCCCGGCGAACCTTCATAGTTTTTTGCGCCTGGGGTTCCGCCCGGCACACCGCGGTCGCCGCTGCCAAAAGTATTGCCCTCACTGCCGCCGGCCACATCGCGCTGCGCGCCGTTGCCGCCCGTACCGGTACTGCCCGGAAACAGCACTTTAGCTTTGCGCGGGGCTTCGGTAGGCTTGTTGTTGGTGGGTTTGGGCGGCGCTGTGGTATTGGCTTTAGCAGTGGTTTGCGTAGGTGGTTTTGGTGTGGGCACCTTCGGAACAACCGGCTTCACGGTCTCTTTCTTAGGCGTGATTTCAGCAGCGTCCGGGTCGTTGGAAGGCAAAGCAGTTACCGGCTCGGTAACCTCATCGGGCGCTCCCGCCCCTTCGGGGAGGGTTGGGGAGGGGCCCGCCGGGTCACCCATGCTTTCCGGTTGCTCGGTGCCGTAGCCGTCGGCACTGCTGCCCAGATTCACTTCCATGCCCAGTTCTTCTACCGGCGGTGCCACGGGTTGCGGCGCAGCGTAGCGCACTCCGAAAAATAGCAGGAGCAGCGCGGCGTGAAGGCCCAGCGTAATCCCCAAGGCTTTTAATTGCCGGGGCCGCTTTTCGTCGGCAGGAAGTGCAGATACCATAGTGTGAATGACTCAATAGCGCAATGGCTCAATTTCTCAATGACTTTCGGAAAGGTAAGAATGCAAAATCTTTCGGAATCCATAAAAGTCCATAGGCCAAAGGACAAGATCCAAAAATTAGAACCCAAAAGTCAGGAATGAAACATGACACATAAAATATGAAACATGTCCTAGTGCGCAAACGCGTTCTCGTAGTCGGCCATGCGCTCGCGCGGCGGATTGAAATAGCCGTATTTGAGGTGCGGAAATTCTTCCTGCAACACGTCCAGCAGCTGACCCATGCCGAGGATTTCACCTGGGTCGGTAATGCCCATGCGACCCATATACCAGTCGGGGTCAATGTTGAAATTCCGCCACTGAATCATGTTCAGCCCAGTGGATTGAATCACTTCGCGCAGCGCCTCGTACTCCGCCACGCTGTCGGTGACGCCGGGAAACACAAAGTAGTTGATAGACGTCCAGCCGCCCATCCGGTTCACCACGCGCAGACTTTCCACAATGTCTTCAAAAACGTAGTTATTGGGCCGGTAGTATTTGGTGTAGAGGTCCGGTTGCAGGGAATTGGTGCTCACCCGGATGCTGTTCAGCCCCACCTTCATCAGTCGTTCTACCACGTCGGGTTTAGAGCCGTTGGTGTTGATATTGATGCTGCCCTTCTGGGTGTGTTTCCGGATTTCGCGAATGCTTTCTTCCAAAACCGGCCCCATCAACAGCGGCTCGCCTTCGCAGCCCTGCCCAAACGACACAATAGGGTAGGGTGCCGTTTCCAGGTGCGGCACGGTGTACTCGGCAATCTCGGCGGCGGTGGGCTTAAACGAAATGCGGTCGTGGGGCGAGGTAATGCTTTCCTCTTCCGGCTGAAACGAAATGCATCCCACGCAGTTGGAATTGCACGCCGGCGACGACGGAATCGGGCATTCCCAGCGACCCAAAAAATAATTCCGCGCGGCCGGGCACTCGTATTTCTCGGCGCAGGTATGGGCCAGGTGCTGCACAATCCGGTTATGAGGATAGACCTCTGTGAGCGTTTCAATACCGCGTGCTACCAATTTCTCGTTGTAACCCGCCGCTTCCTGCCGGATGTCGCGCTCGATGCGCCGCGCCGGAACGTAAAAGCCGTCGTTGTAAAAGCCTGCTGCCGTGTAGCAAAAAAGCGGCAAGGTCGGGGCGTCGGGGCCGGTTTCAAAGGCGGCGAGGTAAAAACCGGTGTGCGCCGGTGGAATAAACGCCGCCACGGCCCAGCCTTTTTCGCAGAGCCGCATTTCGCCCGTTTTCACGTCAATGCCAATGCCGCGCCGACCGGGTAGTTCATACAGATTGCCGCCGTCGGGCAACGGAATCCATGCCTCTTCCTCTACCGGAATGGCATCCCAGCCGGTGCGCCCCACCACATAGAGCGAGGTGTCTTCAAAAATATTTCCCTTCCCGTCGGAGTACAATAGGTACGGCTGCATAGAGCGCAAAAATAGCACTTGCTATTTTTGATTGGACGTCGCCTTCGGCGACATTGGACAGCCTTTGGCTATTGGACGCCCTTCGGGCATTGGACTCCGCCTTTGGCGGAATTGGAAACTTGGAGAATTAGAAAATGAAGAATTGTCCAATGCCGAAGGCGTCCAATACTCCAATTGCCGCAGGCAGTCCAATGGCGCCAGCCGTCCAATTCCCACTGGTTATTCAACAATCTGCTCCCACTCCGTTCCCTCAAACGTTCCGGAGCTCATCAACAGCAAGCAAACCGGCTCGGTGGATTCCGCGACCAAAGCTTTTACCCGAGTCTGCAATGTACTTACCTCGTCAAAAACCTCTAAATCTTCTCTGCCGAACCCTTCGTGAACCACTTCTTTTTGGAGCGAGGCGAGGCGTTTGAGGCGCAGCGCGTGCGCACTGAAATACACCAACGCTTCGTCAGCCGCTTTCATGCTGTCGGCATACTGGGCAAGAAAATCTTTATTGAGGCTGCTGTAGGTATGGAGTTCAAAAAGCGCAATTAATTTCCGGTTTGGATAGGCTTCGCGAACAGCATCCAGTGTGGCTTTTAGCTTGGACGGCGCATGGGCAAAATCCCGGAAAGAGACCACTTTTTCGGTGGAAAATGCCTTTTCCAGACGCTTGGCGGCCCCGCTAAAATCGGCGATGGCGTGGTAAAAGGTATTGGCATCCACGCCCAGCGCAGTACAGATTTCTTTTGCCCCCATCAGATTTAAAAGATTGTGGCTGCCAAAAACCGAAAGCGGAATTTCTGCACCGTCTTTGGTTTGCAGAAAAGCAATGCCGTCTTCGTAGCGGTATTGCGGCATGTAGTACGGAATGCAGTTCAGGTGCCTGCCATAAGCTTCAACTGCCCGAATCACTTCCCCGTCCTCAGCGTTGTACACCAGCGTCGCGCCGGGTTGCAGCATTTGGAGGTAGGTTTCAAACTGCGAAAAATAATTGTCGTAGGTTGGGAAAACGTTGATATGGTCCCACGCAATGCCGGAAAGCAGGGTGATTTGCGGGTGGTAGAAAAAGATTTTCGGGCGTTTTTCCAGCGCACTCGCCGGGTATTCGTCGCCTTCCAGAATCAAAAGCGGGGCGTTGGAAAGCTGCACCGAGTTTTCAAACCCTTCCAGCCGCGCGCCCACGAGGTAATCAAACACTTTTCCGGCTTTGCGCAGCACGTGCATCACCATGCTCGTAATGGTGGTTTTGCCGTGCGAGCCGGCAATGGCCACGCGGGTTTTTTCTTTGGAAGCCTGATACATAAATTCCGGAAACGAGTAGATAGGTAGCCCCAATTCCTGCGCGAGGATCAACTCCGGGTTGTCTTCTTTGGCGTGCATTCCCAGCACAACCGCGTCTGTGTCCGCCGTTATTTTTTCCGGAAACCAACCGAAGGTTTCGGGCAAAAGACCGGCTTCCCGCAGCACCGTTTGGGCCGGGTCATGAATGGCGTCGTCGGAGCCAGTGACGTGCACGCCGCTGCGCTGCAAAGCAAGTGCTAATTGATGCATAATCGCACCGCCGATGGCAATAAAATGAACCCGTTTCATTATTTTCGCAGGGAATTAAAAGCTTTTTACAGGAAAAACCAGCGCAAAAGTACTCTTTGCGGATTTCCTACTATCCCTTTCGCTATGCGTACCCTTTCTACTTTTCGTCGTTTCGCTCTTGTGCTGATCACCGTCGCCACGTGTAGCATCCTCGCTGCTTCCTGCGCTGCCTCCGGCCCCAAATACGGCTGTCCGGGTGCGATCAACCAAGGCAGCAAGTACGCACACTAAGCTTTCAAAGCAGTCTTTTTCTGGAATTTTCCGGAACATTTAAGGTTATAGCAAAACACCTGTCCCCTTGCAGCAAGGGGACAGGTGTTTTGTTTTTTCAAAAAGGATTGCGTTACAAAAAGCTGTAGCCAATGTGAATCTGAAAGCTACGTTGCTTCCAGCTGTCGGCCACCTTTTCAGCGCTGTTGATGCCGGAAAGGCCAAACACGTAGCGCACGCCGGCCTGCAACTTAAACGGCAAAATGGCCTGCGCGCCCACTACGCCATCCACGCTGGATTTCTTAAAGAAATCATCCGGATTTTTCAACAAATTGTCTTTGTCGGAGGAGCTCAGCGTGGCGGTAAACTGCGGACCGGCCTGCAACCAAAGCGGCCCAGCCACCTTCAACTGAAACAACACCGGAACCGAAAGCTGATTGAGCCGGAAGCTGCCGCCCTTCACAGAATCCACCGCATTTTTATAATTGGCCATCGCGAAATCGCTGGCTGTTTTGCCAATCGTATAGGTAGATTGGGTGAAAAACGCTTCTGCCTGCACCCCCAGGAGCACCGCCCGGAAACCTGCATATGCGCCACCCAGAATGTTGGCTTTATAGCCGCCATCCCACGTCTCTCCGTTCAGTTGGGAGAGATTCGCGCCCAGCTTCAGGCCAAGATCAATGTTTTGCGCGTGGGCCGCGCCGGCCACTGAAACAGCAGCTACAAGAGAAAGGAAAAGTTTTTTCATGATCGCAAAGTAAAACAAGAGTTTCTACAAATCATAAGTCGCTTGTTTCTAAAATCAAAAAGGCGTCGCCGAAGGAGCGGGTGTGGTCATAAAGGGCTTGCAGAAACGCGCCCCCCAGAGTGGGATAAAAATCCAGAAATGTTAGCCGGCGCTCCTCTAAGCCTTTGTCCAGCGAAAGGGCCTTTTGCAGCCGCAGTACCCGGTCGTACCACACGTCGTGACGGCGCTTTTCGGCCCGGAAAATCTTTTTCTCCATTCCGGAAATTATCCGGTTGATTTCTTTTTGGCGCGCCGCGCTGTAGGCTTCCAGGGTGGGGTCTAATTGCGTTGCTTTTTGGAAAACCGGTTGCAGCTGCTTGGCAATGGCCTCACGAACCGCTTCGAGATTCCAATCGGTCGCGGCGTGCGTGCGGGTGTATTCTTTTAATAAATCCTCCGGATTCTCAAAAAGCTGTGCTTCGGTTAAGCCGGTTTTCTCCATCAGACCACGGGCTTTTCCATCAATCCATTGCACCGATTGCCGCAATACGATTACCGGAAATGGTACCCCGTAGTGGCTAAAAAGCGGTGCCAGTTGCATCCAATAGGCCACTTCCGCCCCGCCGCCGATAAAGGCCACATCCGGCAAAATGGTTTCCTGAAACAAGCCGCGCAACACGACGTTGGGAGAGAATTTTTGGGGAAATTTTGCTACCAAATCCCGCAATTCCGGCTCTGTCCAGCGAATGTCGGTTCCGGTAACCACCCAGGCGTCGCCGTCTTTTTCAATACGCTGCCGGATGCCGTTATCTAAATAAAAAAGATTGATGGGCCGGGGAAATGCTTGGGCCGGATATTTTTCGCCGAGCGCCTCGCTTTGCGCCGTTACCAGTTCATAAGGCTTGTGATGAAAAAGATCTTCTTCAAAAACGGCGGTCATTTTTGCCTTAAAAAAAGCACTGTCGCCATCCACCACTACCACGCCAAAATCACCCAAAAGGCTGTTCACCAACCGGCGCGTGGCTTCGGCAATGGTGCGGCCTTTGGCGTAGGCATCCTGCAAAATTTCGACCAGCCGCTCGGTGGCCTCGCCCGGTGGGCCAATGCGGCCCAGCACTTCTTTTAAAAGGGGTTGCAGCGCGTCGGTTTTCATGCGGCCCACCGCACCGGTTTGTCCGCCACCATCCCACTGAAACGATTTTTCGCCCAGTTGGAAATGGCCCAGTTCTTCCAAATCGTTATCCTCGCTGCCAATGTAAAATACCGGAACAAAGTTGTTTTGGGGAAAACGGGCTTTTAAATCAGCCGCCAGCCGCGCCGTGTGGATGATTTTATACACAAAATACAGTGCGCCGGTGAAAAGGGCCGGTTGGTGGGCGGTGCAAATCGTAAAAGTATTTTCAGCGCGCAGCAATTCCAGATTTTGGGCCACTTTTTCCCCGATTTCAACGCCGGAATACTGTCGTTTCAGCTCTTCATAAAGCCCTTCGCGGTCGGTGGGGAAGGCGCGGCGCGCTTCTATCGCATTTTCAATTCCGGAAAAATCGGGCAGGTGGGCGATAAAGTCTTTGAAAGCGCCGGCATCGTGCAGGTAATCTACCACTAATGGCGAAAACCGGTGCGTGGCCGCATGGGGCAGGTAGTGGGCAGAAATCACTGCGAAAAAAATATTTTTTAGAGAAAGAAATAGGGCCCCGAAGGTACGCAGGGCACTGCGCTGGCATAAATGACGGCTGACTGCTATCTTTCGGACTTCCTTTTTTTCATAAAAAGATGTACCCCGAATCCAACAACCCGATAAAACAGTGGGCCGAAGACGACCGTCCGCGTGAAAAACTGCAAGCCAAAGGTGCTGCCGCGCTTTCCGATGCCGAGCTGCTGGCAATTTTGATTAACACTGGGACATCACGCCGCTCGGCCCTCGACCTGGCGCGCGACGTGCTGGCCCTCGCCGGCGGCAACCTGCATGAGCTGGGCCGGTTGGGGTTGAAAGGACTTTGCGGGGTGAAAGGCATTGGCCCGGCAAAGGCCATTACGCTGGCCGCGGCGCTGGAGCTGGGGCGGCGGCGGCAAATCGGGGAAGCGCTGGAACGGCCCGTTTTTAAAAGCAGCGCCGAGACGGCGGAGGTGGTGGTGCCGCTTCTGCGCGATCGCGACACGGAAGCATTTCTGGTGCTGTTTCTCAATCAGGCGCAGCGGCTGGTGCGCCACGAAATCCTGAGCACCGGCGGTATTACCGGCACGGTGGCCGACATCCGCGTGATTTTGCAGGCGGCCCTGCTGGCCGGTTGTCCGCGCATCATCATTGCCCACAACCACCCGAGCGGCAACCTGACGCCCTCGGAAGCGGATAAAAAACTCACACAGCAATTGAAAACAGCGGCCTCTTACATGGATATTACGCTGCTGGACCACCTGATTGTGGCGGGCAACCGGTACTTGAGCTTTGCAGATGAAGGGCTGATGTGAGTGTGAGACGATAGTCAAAAGAGTATTCCTTTGACTTGTCAAGTCCTCGGAAGCATTCCCAAGAGACTTGACAAGTCTAACGGACGGGCTTCGACACGTGCCATTTTGGACGGGTCGAAGTGCTGCTTTCCGAAATTGTTGTTTGTTCCTCCTTATCAGTGTTGCATCCCTTATTGTTGTTTGTTCCTCCTTATCAGTGTTGCATCCCTTCCGGAAAAGGGAAGAAGGCTTTCTTTTGCACCAGAAACCTGCTGCTAATGCCCAGCAACCAAATCCCAGTTCCCAGCAACCAAATCCCAGTTCCCAGAACCCAAGTCACAGTGGCCGGAAGCTAAATCCCAGTCGCCGGAAGGCAAATGCCAGAGGCCAGAGCCCAAGTCACAATGCCCAGCAGCCAAATCCCAGTCGCCGGAAAGCAAGTCACAGTGGCCGGAAGCCAAATCCCAAGGGTCAGAAGGCAAATCACAGCCACCGGAAGTGAAATCCCAGCAAAACGCAAGGGAATGTTCTTTAAGTGCTGCATTTCAGCTGGATACGGATTTGAATTTCGTTCAAATTTGTAGAGGCATTTATCCCGAAAGCAGGAATTACTGTTAAAAAGCCCTGTAAAGGCGTTTTTGCCCCTCTCTCATCGCTTGTTAAGACTTGCCGGGAGTCTGTCAGGTACCGGCTGGGAAAAACGCTGTATTTCTTCCATACCAAAAAGCCCTTCGCCGCCGTTTAACTTAACTTGCGGGGGTTTCCGGAAAAAAGGGCGTTTTACAGGTTGTGGAAGGCCCTTTGTGAAGTTCCGGAAGGGTCTTTGCTACTTTATCATTATGCTTCAGATAGGTTTGTTTGGCGCCGGTCATCTTGGGAAAATCCACCTGCAACAATGGCTGGACATTCCGGGCGTGCGCGTGGTTGGTTTTTACGACCCCGATGATGCGCAAGCCGCCACCACCATTGCCACCTATCAGGTGCCGCGCTACACCGATGCCGAAGCGCTGCTGAAAGCCTGCGATGCCGCTGACATTGTAACCACCACGACGAGCCATTACGAAATGGCGCTGCGGGCGATTGCGGCGGGAAAACATCTTTTTATTGAAAAACCCCTGGCGCAAAGCCTCGACGAAGCCCGCGAAATCGTGCGCCTCGTAGGTGAAAAAGGGCTGAAATGCCAGGTAGGCCATGTGGAGCGCTATAACCCGGCCCTGCGGGCGCTGGGCGATGCAGGCGTAGCCCAACCGGTTTTTATTGAATCGCACCGGCTGGCGCAGTTCAACCCGCGCGGAACGGATGTTTCGGTCATCCACGACCTGATGATTCACGATATTGATATTGTGCTGCACCTGGTGAAAAGTCCGGTCAAATCGGTGAGTGCTTCCGGGGTGGCGGTGGTGTCGCCGACGGTAGATATCGTTTCGGCGCGGATCGAGTTTCAGAACGGCTGCGTGGCCAATATCACCACCTCACGAATCTCCCTGAAAAAGATGCGGAAGATGCGCCTTTTCCGGAAAGATGCTTACATCGGGATTGATTTTCTGGACAAAAAAACCGAAGTTATCCGCATGAAAGAGCCGGGCGCGCTGGCAGGCATGATGGATTTCCCCATCGACCTGCCGGGCGGCGAAAGCCGGATTATTTCGGTGCAGATGCCCGATGTGAAGGCTTCCAATGCCATTCGCGACGAGCTGGCCGATTTCGCCGACGCCATCCGCTACAATCTGCCGGTGCGCGTGCCGGCCACCGATGGGCTGGCAGCGATGGAAGTGGCCTATCAGGTGTTGGAGCAGGTGGAAATCCACCTGGCGCAGCAAACGCTTTTATCTTAAAGAGTATTTTTTTAGAACCGATTGTTACCGATGTCTTTTCGTTTTATCTTTTTTCTTTTTTTATCGCTGGCTGCCTTTGGGGGAACTGGTTGTAATATCATCAATCCGGCAGAGGAAATTCCGACCTACCTCCAAGTAGATTCGTTTCAGTTTGAAAAAAACCGCACGGATAACACCGGCGGCACGACGCACCAAATCCGGTCGGTTTTTGCGGTTTACAACGGCAGAAATATCGGTGGATTTGACCTGCCGACCCGCATTCCGGTGCTGGCCTCGGGCACAGGCGAGTTGATTCTTTTCCCGATGGTGGATAACAGTGGGTTGTTTAGCTATCAACTGCAATACGCGCATTACACGCCTTACAAAACAACGCTGACCGCTGACCCCGGAAAAACGATTGCGATTGCAGCTAAGACCGGTTACACCGCGCTTTCCAACTTTTATTATGTAGAGGATTTTGAAAACAGCAACGATTTTGTAACGGTGAGCGGTGCGCCTGTGGCCAACACAACGGACCCGGCAGAGGTGCTGGATGGTACGCGTTCGGGAAAATTCAGTGTAGATACCGGTGGCTTGACAACGACTGTAACGACCAACCGGAAATTTGTGTTCGTCAACACCAACAGCGAGCCGGTGCTGGAACTGGATTATAAAAGCACGGCCTACCTGCGGGTAGGGATTTATGCGGAGAACTATACACAGCCCAATTATTTCCTGACTTTACTACCAAGTCCAAAGGCTAATAAAGTTTACATTCCGTTGCAGCAGGCCATTGCAAAACTGGGCAGCGGGGCAGCCAACTTCCATTTTGCGTTTCAGATTTATCCGGACGGCGACGCGAAGAGCGGCTATGTGATTGTGGACGACGTAAAAGCAGTCTTGTTTTAAGCGTTTAAGAGCCGGGGAGATGCCTACGTTACAGCAAAAAAACAAAGCCATTCGCAACTGGGTTATCGCCGATTATGCATCGGCGGCGCTGGCGTGGCTGCTGGCTTTTTCATATCGCTACGATGCGCTGGGGAAATCGGGGTTTTGGCAGGCCTGGAAACTGCTCTTGCCCCGCGACTGGTTTCTTTGTTTCCTGGCCATTCCGTTGATCTGGATTGCCTGGTACACGCTTTGCGGCACTTATTTTGACCCCTACCGGAAATCGCGGCTGCACGAGGTGAACCGCACCTTACTGAGTTGCATCTTCGGGGTGGTGTTGGTATCGCTTATCATTTTTGCCGACGACGCCGACAACTATCATTATTTTATTGGCAGCACGGGCCGCTACCTGCTTATCCATACCTCGCTGACGCTGCTTTTTCGCCTGCTGGTGATGCGTCGCGTCAAAAGCAATCTCATCCGGGGGCGGGTCGGTTTCAATACGTTGATCATCGGCGGAAATAGTGAGGCCATTCATCTCTATAAACAAATTACCGAAAGCCCGGTGGCGCTCGGAAATCTGTTTAAAGGCTTTGTGTATTCCGGAAAAGAAAAAGGCAACGGTATGAGCGCCTACCTGCCGCAGCTGGGCAGCATCGGCGAACTGGAAAGCATTATTGACCGCGCCGAAATTGAAGAAGTGATTGTGGCAGTGGATTCTTCGGAACATCACCTGCTGGACAACCTGCTGACGCGCCTTTCCAACAAGCCGGTAACGGTGAAGCTCTTGCCCGACCTGCACGACATTATTTCCGGGTTTGTGAAAACAAGCAATGTCTATGACGCAGTGCTGATTACCATTGAGCCCAACCTGATGCCCGACTGGCAACGGGTGTGCAAGCGGGTAATTGATGTGGTGGTTTCCGGAACGGCGATTCTGGCCCTGAGTCCGTTTTTGATTTTCTCAGCGCTGAAGGTGCGGCTTTCCTCACCTGGCCCTATCTTCTACCGGCAGCAGCGCATTGGATTACATGGAGAGCCGTTCTATATCTATAAATTCCGGTCGATGTACGTAGATGCGGAAGCTTCCGGGCCAGCGCTCAGCAGCAAGGGCGATCCTCGGATCACACCTTGGGGCCGCATCATGCGCAAATGGCGTATTGATGAGTTGCCGCAGTTTTTCAACATCCTCAAAGGCGATATGAGCCTTGTAGGTCCACGGCCCGAGCGCGCTCACTTCATACAAATTATCACCCAGACACACCCGCATTACCGGTATCTCCACAAAGTGAAACCTGGTCTGACATCTTGGGGAATGGTGAAGTTTGGCTACGCCGAAAACGTAGGCGAGATGATTCAGCGGATGCGCTATGACCTGCTCTACATCGAAAACTGTTCCCTGGCGCTGGACATCAAGATTATGCTTTACACCTTCCGGGTGTTGTTCCAGGGGCGCGGAAAGTAGGAGAGAAAAGTCAGGGATTAGGAACCGGAATTTCCGGAAATTCAGCCTTCTCCCAGCAGCTCCAGTGCCTTCTGTGAGGCCATTTGCCCGGCTGCTTTTTTAGTGTAGCCAGTGCCCTGCGCTTTTTCTTCCCCATTTATCAGCACTGCAACGGTAAAAATCCGCCGTGCGCCCTCCTGTTTATCGGACAGTACGACGTACTCCAGCGTTTCGCCCCTGCGTTGCGCGAGGCTGAGGAGTTTGTTTTTAAAATTGGTATCGGTTTGCGCTACCGTGTCAATATCCACGTAGTTGCGCAGCAAAACCTTGAGGATAAATTTGCAGGTTTTTTCGTAGCCCTTATCGAGATACACCGCGCCCACAAGAGCCTCCAGCGCGTTGCCAAAGATGTGGGAGCGACCCAGCGCGCGGTCGGCCTGGTTGAACTGTACCAGTTTATCCAGGCCCATTTGCAGCGAAATGCTATTGAGCGATTCGCGACACACAATGCGGGAGCGTAATTCGGTTAGAAAACCTTCGTCTTGCGTCGGGTACTTTTTGAAAAGATATTCCGCGACAACTGCACCCAAAATGGCATCGCCGAGAAATTCCAGCCGTTCGTTATTGGCAGAAAGCGCTTCGTTGGAAGAGCGGTGGGTGAGTGCTGCTTCGTAGTAGGGCAGGTACCGCGGCCGAAAGCCAATGACCCGCTCCAGTTGGTAGGAAAGCTCTTTGGGGCTTTTAAAAAAATGGCGGAAGCGCGTTACGATACCCGCCATATTCCGGAAAATTTAAGCTTCGTATTTCTTGAAAATCGTGGTAGCATTGTGGCCGCCGAATCCAAAGGTGTTGCTCAGGGCTGCCCGCACCGGCCGGTACTGCGCCTCGTTGAACGTCAGGTTCAGCTTTGGGTCAATTTCCGGATCGTCGGTGAAGTGGTTGATAGTAGGCGGAATGGCGTCGTGCATCACCGCTTTTAAGGCAGCAATGGCTTCAATCGCGCCCGCGCCGCCCAGCAGGTGGCCCGTCATGCTTTTGGTGGATGAAATATTCATGTCGTAAGCATGGTCTCCAAACACTTTTTGGATGGCCAGCAGCTCGGCCACGTCGCCCAGTGGGGTAGAAGTGCCATGCACATTGATATAGTCAATGTCTTCGGGCTGCATACCGGCGTCGTCCAGGGCAGCTTTCATCACGTTAATTACGCCGCGGCCTTCGGGGTGCGGCGCCGTCAGGTGGTACGCGTCGGCGCTCATGCCGCCGCCGACCATCTCGCCCAGAATCGTGGCCCCACGCTTTTTAGCGTGTTCCAGTTCTTCCAGCACCAGTGCGCCTGCGCCTTCGCCGAGCACAAATCCATCGCGGTCTTTGTCAAACGGGCGGGAAGCGGTTTCGGGCGAGTCGTTGCGCTCCGAAAGGGCTTTCATGGCGTTGAAACCACCCACACCAGCCTCCGTTACCACTGCTTCAGAGCCACCGGTAATCATCACGTCGGCTTTGCCGAGGCGAATAAGATTAAAAGCGTCAATGAGGGCGTTGGTAGAAGAGGCACAAGCCGACACCGTTGCGTAATTCGGTCCCATAAAGCCGTACTTCATGGAGATATGGCCGGAGGCAATGTCCAGAATCATCTTAGGAATGAAAAACGGACTGAAACGGGGGGTGCCGTCGCCGGTGGCGTAGTTGCGGATTTCCTCGATAAAGGTCACCATACCGCCGATTCCGGAAGCCCAAACCACACCCACGCGTTCTTTGTTTACCGCGTCGGGAACGTCGAGGCCGGCCATTTTTACGGCTTCCTCTGCCGCTACAATGGCGATTTGGGAAAAGCGGTCGAGCTTGCGAACTTCCTTCCGGTCAAAGTAATCTTCCGGATTAAAGTTTTTGACTTCGCAGGCAAATTTGGTTTTAAACTTCGAGCAGTCAAACTGGGTAATCGGCCCGGCACCGGAGACGCCAGCCAGCAGCCCGTTCCAGTATTCGGGAACGTTATTGCCAAGTGGGGTCAGGGCACCAATGCCCGTAACGACAACGCGTTTCAGGGATGCTGTCATAAACAGTTTGAGGGAAAAATTGAGGAGACAAAAGACGATAGACAAAAGACGAAAGAGGGCATCAAATCCTCCTTGGCCTTTTGTCTTTAGTCTTTCTACTTAAAAATTACTTTACGTGCTCTTCGAGGTAAGAAACAGCCTGTCCAACAGTGGTGATGGTCTCGGCCTGTTCGTCCGGGATAGAGATGTTGAATTCTTTTTCGAATTCCATGATCAGTTCTACGGTGTCGAGGGAGTCGGCACCGAGGTCGTTGGTAAAAGACGCTTCTGGCACAACGTCGGCTTCATCTACGCCGAGCTTGTCAACGATAATTTTCTTTACCCGGTTTGCGATTTCAGACATGGCTGTTGGATTGGTTTAAAAATTGAGAGGTGCAAAAATAGTTTTTCAGGGGAATATCCAAAGCGGAAAAACGCTTTTTTCCGGAAAGCGCATAAGGCTTTCTTTTCCCGCCGGAAAGATAGGGTACAAAAAGCTTTCCAATAATGGGGCGAAGCTACGCCGGGTAAAAAGGTTGGGCAACAGCCGCGTTGAATTCCTCCCAAATACGCTCCACGAGCGCTCCGGCGGGCACAATGTCATTTATCAGCGCGCTCGCCTGCCCGATCTCCAGTTCGCCCTCAGTCAGGTCGCCCTCCCACATGCCCAGCTTGGCACGTCCGCGGCCCAAAATTCCGGAAAGCGTTTCTTCGTTGGCACCTTCTTTCTCCGCTTTGGCCACGCGCTCTTGAAAAGGATTTTTCAGGAGCCGAACGGGCGTTAGTTTTTTAAGGGAAAGCACCGTGTCGCCTTCTCCCGCGGCTACAACCGCTTCTTTAAAAGCCGGGTGGCTGGATGCTTCCGGCGTGGCCACAAAGCGCGACCCAATTTGGCCACCTTCTGCTCCAAGGGCCATCACGGCAAACAACTGCCGTCCTGTGGCAATGCCACCAGCAGCAATGACCGGAATGTTTACTGCCTGCCGTACCGCCGGAATGAGACACAGTGTGGTGGTTTCTTCACGGCCATTGTGGCCCCCGGCTTCAAAGCCTTCGGCAACCACGGCATCCACGCCTGCGTCTTCGCTTTTTTTCGCAAACCTGGCCGAACTGACCACATGAACGACGGTAATACCCGCTTCTTTGAGCGTTCCGGTCCAGGTTTTCGGGTTGCCCGCCGAAGTGAAAACAATAGGCACTTTTTCTTCCAGAATAATGGCTACATGTTGCTCAATATCCGGGTAAAGGAGGGGCAGGTTTACGGCAAAGGGTTTATCGGTCGCTGCCTTGCACTTTTGGATGTTCTCCCGAAGCTGGTCGGGATACATGCTGCCTGCACCAATCATCCCAAGGCCGCCTGCGTTGGACACTGCCGCCGCCAGCCGCCAACCCGACGCCCAAATCATCCCAGCCTGAATAATCGGGTAGTCGATGTTAAAAAGTCGGGTAACGCGGTTAGCGAAAGGCGAAGTGTTTTCCAGCATAGCCCCGCGAAAGTAAGGGGCAGCCGCGAAGAACGTACGCTCGCGCAAAAGTTGGCGCAGCGCTCCAGTGTGTATTTAATTGGCAATCTCCGACTGGCACAAAGGGCAGTCAAAGACTGCCAACCTGTATAGACACGAGTGCCGCTGCGCGAACACTCGCGCCAGCGTACAGATTTCCGGAAATTTCATCCGGAAACGCAAACACATTTTCCGGAAATTTTTACTCAAAGGCTAAATGCGCTCCACTTCATAAACCGCTATAAACTACATCAACCTTATAAACCTTAAGAAACCCTACCGCTTCAAAACGGGCGTTTGCAGTTGCTCTCCATTCGGTTGCCGGATAATGAGGTTATAGACGCCGGCGGGAAGGTTATTTAAAGAAAGCTGGTTGTCGGTGGAAGCAGGCCGCGAAAAAATGGTTTTTCCGGAAATGTCGGTGAGGATCAGCACCGAGCCAGGTGCCACGCCGTTCACGTTCACCACATCCACCGTTGGGTTGGGGAAAATGGCAATCGTAGCCGTTTCAACATAGTGAACTACCACTGATGAACTGTAACTCACGGTTCCATTCGCTTCCACGATCCGCACCTGATAGATGTTTTTTCCCCAAAATGGCGCATCGTCATAGGCAGTGTAGGTATTGGCAGGCTGGTTGCGGGCCGCCACAGTTTCCAGCTTTTTCCACTCGCTACCCGTTTGTTTCACCAACTCGTAGCGCAGCAAATCCTGCTCGTCTGTCGTTTCCCAGTCAATCCGGATACGAGCCTTTTCGGCGGTGCCACGCACGTCTATTCTGGCCAGCGAAAGCGGCTCATTCAGACTTCGGTTGAGGTAAAATTCTGAAAAACCCGGCACGTGGTAATTCACATAAAAACCATTCGTTGTGGCACCGGTAAAAGTCCCCGAAGAATCAGGCAGATAATAGCGGTAAGCAGCAGCAACCGCCGGATTATTCCCATAATCCAGGTCTTCATTCGGGCCGTTGTATTTGGTGAGATAGAGTTGCTGCGGCTGCGTTACGGCAGGCTCTGCGGCGGTGTAACGCGCCAATTCTGCCGCTGTTCCATACAGTCGCAAACCCACATGCTGCTGCGGAGCGCGCTCGCTCGAAAGGTACCAGTTGCGGTCAAAATAGTGGGTTGGATTGTTGGTGTATTGCCGCACCGTGTCTGGCGCTTCAATGTGCTTATAGGAGATGGCAGTGGTGCCGAGGTTTTGCCGGCTATCGTGTACCGAGCCGATAATTTTACCGTTCCCATCCAGCAAATACACCCAATGATCCCAGCCGGTCAGGGCGACCGTTCCGGTTGCTGTCGGTTCGTTTGAAAGGTCTGTTGGGGCAGCGGGCGTCGTCAGCGCTGCCGTAGCCGTATAACCGCAGCTATCAGTAGCCGTAAATACCACTGCCGTTGCATTAGGGGCCAGCAAAATGCTATCGAGCCCCATCGGGTTGCTATCCAGTTGGTATTGATAAGGCTGGCGGCCGCCGGAAGCGCGCAGTTTTACGGGCGTTCCAAACGGCCCCGGCCCCGGATAGGCGATTGTCAGCGCCATAGTGGGATTCACAAATGTGATAGAGTCGGATTCGATCAAACTCCAATGCCCCTGATCATCCAGGGTGCGCACGCTCAAAAGGTGCTTGCCGGGCGGCAGGCAGGGCGCATTCAGGGTAAAATTCTGGGCCAGACTGTCGGAGGTGCCGCTGTTGAAAAGCGCAGTGCCGTTACCAATGCCGGGATCAGCGTCCCAATAATATTCTCCTTTCACGATTTTAGGCAAGAGATAGAAAAAAGATTCGTCGGCAAGGCTCCATCTACCGGAATTATCGCGGCTGCGGACATACAGGCGGTGTTCGCCACCGGAGAGCGCGGCCGTGCTGACGGTCAGGGATTGCGTTACCGAATCGCCGGGCATAAACGTAAAGGCAGTACCGTTGCCTGCGCCGGGATCGGTATCAAAAAAATATTCGCCATCGACGACTGCGCCGTTCACGAAAAAATCTACCGGATAGGCGTGTCCCCAGGCACCGCTGAGCGTCCGGGTGCGCACATACAACAAGTGTACGCCGCCGGAAAGAGCCGGAATCGTTATGGCCAGATTGGTGTTTAAAGAATCGGTAGCGGCAAATGAAAACGCGGTTCCATTGCCCATGCCGGGATCCACATCAAAAAAATACTCGCCACCGGCAAGGGCGCCGGGCGTATAAAAATCCACCGGTTCGGCCATACTCCACTTGCCGCTTTGACTGCGGCTCCGCACATACAGATTATGGGTGCCGGTAGCCAGCAGCGCCGGTGCCGGAATGGAAAAGGTTTGATTAAAAGAGTCGGACGTGTTGGCGAGGCTCAACACGGTTCCGGCACCCTGACCGGGGTCGGTGTCGAAAAAATACTCGGCATACACGAGCGAGTCGGGGATGTAGAATTGCGCTGCTTCCGTTTGTGACCAGCTGCGGGGCGTTCCGGCACTGTCATAATAGCTGCGGACGTAGAGCCAGTGATAACCCTGCGTCAGCGTGCCCGGTACTACAATGCTGGTTGTGAGGGCCAGGCTGTCGGTTGGCGGAACGGTCAGGAGGATACCGTTGCCGACGCCGGGGTCGGTGTCAAAAAAATACTCTATCCGGTTTATTTGCAGGTTTTGTGCCGTTCCGGTTGCCGCAAAAAACAGCAGACACAGAAACAGCTTCCATTTCTTTTGCATGGCGTTTCATTTTTAAAGGGTTTTAAAAACAAACGCGCTTACCGGCGAATGGTAGAGATTACGTTGATCTGAAGGGTACCGCCGGGGTTCACCACGCCGCCCGCCGGACTGGTAATGGTCAGGTTGCGGATTTGCGGAATGGGCGGGATACCGAACTTCTGGAAATAGCCGTCGCCGCCGGTCAGGCCAATGTCTTTGCCGTCGGTTCCCGCGTTTTTGGCGGGCGAAGTGCTTTGCAGGTTGTAGTCGTAGGTATAGGAAAAATAAGCCCCTGCTGCCGGAAAATTGACTAATAGCGGGTCGGTGTTTTCGATATTTCCGGAACCGGTATTGCTGCTCGCACCTATTGGAAAAGCGTTATTGGCGCACTGAAAGGAAATATTGTTATTAAAACTGCTGGAAGTGACCGTATTGGCCGGATTGGCGCGATAAAAAATATTGTTGTTAATAGTGAGCAAGCGGTTAGATCCTGAAAAGGCCTGTGTAGCGTTGAGAAAAAGATTGTTTTTAATCAGAAAGTTGTTCATTCCATAATAGCCCCAAGCATCCTGAATGGTCCCATTGAAAATGTTGTTTTTTACCGTAACACCGTTAAATGCTGCGTAGTAATTCGGATTGAAGTTGGTTGCGGTAGATTCAAAAACATTACTTTCCAGTGTTACGTTGGTCCAGTTGCCACTAAGACTAACCCGATCGCGCACCAGGCAGCGCTCTACAATCAAATTGTTTTGTGTGCTGCTGCCTTCTACCCGGTTCAGGTTAAAACCAACGATGCGGACGTTGTTGGCACTAATGGTAATGTTATCCACAAAAGAAACGTTGGTGTTTACGTTTTGGGGCTTGTGACCACTGCCGATTAAGGTGAGTTCTTTGTTTACCGTAAATCCGTTGTAGTTGTAAGGCGAAGCGGAGATATAAATGGTATCGCCGTTGGCGGCGGCGGTAATAGCGGCGCTCACGCTTGTGTACTGTCCGGGCGAGGGAACATTGTTGTTGACGGTAAAAACAGACGCCTGCGCGCCAGAAAAGCAAACGGCAGAAAGGCAGGAAAGAAAAAGCGTTTTCATACAAAGAGAAAGTGTGGGTGAAAAATCACCCCAAAATTCTCTAATATGCGTCAGGCCTCCTATACGACGAACTGCGTATTTTGGAAAGTTGCTTTTCCGGAAAATAACACTTAAAAACCTTCCACAAACCGGATGAGCAGGATTTGCAGGTCCTGCAGATTGGTGAGACTCAGCTCCTCCGCTGTGTCAAAAACATCGTGGTAATGCCCTTTTCCACCGGTGCCGTAAATAAAGAACGCGGGCACACCGGCTTCCGAAAAATGGTAATGGTCGCTGTTGGCCGCTTCGCCACGTTTATTCAATTTTGGTACAAAACGGGCTTCGTTGTTGAGCTTGTCCAGGCGGGCAAATTCGGTTTCGTGCAAGGTGGCATTCACCACCGTAGCGCCGTCGGCGCATTCGCCCACCATATCCAGATTGATTAAAAACCGGATGTTGGCTAAGGGTTTCAGCGGATTTTCGGTGTAATATTTGGAGCCTAAAAGACCGGCTTCTTCGCCGCTGAAAAATAAAAACAATACCGAGTATTTGGGCGGCTTTTGAGCGAAATAACGGGCCAAGTCCAGCACGGCTGCCGTTCCGGAAGCATTGTCGTTGGCTCCCGGAAAAACCGTTCCTTTCCCCATCTCGCCGAGGTGGTCGTAATGGGCGGTGAAAACGATAAACGAATCCGGAAATTCCGTGCCGCGCACCATACCCGCAACGTTGTATTGCCGGCTATTTATCAGGAATTTAGACGGCAGTTTTGCCGCTACCTTTTTCACTTTGCGGGGCAGCACGCTGTCTTGAACATAGACTACCGTTGCACCTTTGTCCAACCGCGACGTGCGCGCTGTCCAGGTCATTTTTCCCTTCACCGATACCAGATAAAGCCCTGCAGAAAGCGAGTCCGGATTCACGTTTCGCAGAAAAGACCCTTTGGTCAGCGTATCGGCGTTTTTCCAAAACACCACACCACCATTAGCGGAAAGTGCATCCAAACGTGCAGCCGGTGGGGCTTTTTGAAAAATGCGTCCTGCATCCAGTTGTACCACTTTTTTCGCTTCCGTTTCAAAAGGATTGCTGCGCGCGTCTATCAGATAATCGATTCCGGGGCGCAGTTCTTTGCCATTTATCGAGAGCAAAAAAGGCTGCGGGAATGTGTTGATATTAAAACGGTATTCCTGCAAATAGCTGCTGTCTTCGGTGGCGGGCACAACGCCGGCTTCCCGCAGCCGCCGCACCAGAAAGCGCGATGCTTTTTCTGCGCCTTTATCTACATAGCCGCGCCCCGACATGGATGCGCCGGTCAGCACGCGCACGTCGTAGCGAAGGGCTTTAGGGGTTTGGGCTTTAAGGAAAAAAGGAAAATAGCCCAGCAGCAAGGCCGGGAAAAAAGACAAAAAACGTTTCACAGGAAAGCAAACGAAAAACGGGCCGAAAATAACTTTCGGCCCGTTTGGAGAAGGAAAAATGTTTTTCAGGCGGAAATTTCCGAAAATCTTTACTGCCGGCGCAACACTGTGGTAATCACGGAGCTGTCCCCTTCGTCAAATCCGGCCACCATTACCAGCGTCATAAGCGAATCATTATAATCCACAAACTTATACATGCCCGCGATATTGGGATCGGTCAGGGTAAGCCGGGTATCGGCCTCCGACAACACCCATTTTCCGGTAATGGCCGAATCCGATACCCGGAACGTATCGAGTGCGTAGGTAGCGATGCGGGCCATGTCTCCGTTCGGGAAAAACCGGTAACGATTCACGCGCTCCGAGCCGGCAAGCGTGTCATAACCCAGTGTGTCTGGCCGGATCGAAAAGAAAGTATCTCTTGTCTTGACTTTCCAGGAGCCTTTCACAATGCCGGATTCCCGGATGGAAAGGTGCTCGTCTTTTTGGCAGGCAGAAAGGAAAGCAATCGTTGCGGAGAGAAAAAGAAAGCCTTTTTTCATGAATTTTTTAGAAAGCAACCCGTTGATTCAGCGGCTCTAAAAGTAAGACGCCGCAGGCGTTGGTGCAAGGGTTTGTTTGTCAGGGATGAATAAAGTGCTGTTCCTCGGTAACGGTAGCAGCCCGCAGGCTGTCCTGCAAGGCATAAGTGAGCCGCAATTGGAGGGCCGTATCGTTGAGGGCCAGCACCTGCCAGAGCAACCGTCCGGCGCCGTCGATAATGAGGGTTTTGGTCTTTGCTTCATACTTCCAGCGGCCCAGGTCTTTGGGCTCCAGGCTTTGTCCCGGGCAACGGCGTGCGCCCGGCTCGGAGTAATAATTTCCGTTGGAGGCATACACGTATAAAACATCTTGCTGGCAACTGTCCATCTGCGCGTAGTAATCCACTGTATCATCGGGCTTTCCCCCTTCGCTGGTGATGGATTGCGAAAACGTCAGTTTCCAGGGGGCCTGGCTCAGGTATTTCTGCGGCGACATGTAGCGCGGGTCTTTCTCGCAGGCGGCCAAAAAGCACAGGGCTGCCACCATCAAAAGCGGAAAATAGAAGGGTTTTTTAGGCATAAACGAAAAGGGAAGATATGCTATTTCTTATAAAAGAAGGCTACTTATTTTCCGGAAATGGGCCCTAAAAAAAGCCACCGGAAAAAGACCTCCGGTGGCTGATGGGAAAAAGAACGGCGCTTTTCTGCTATTTTCTGGTATAAGTCAGGCGGTTCGTAACCACTACTTTACTATTGCCGGCGTTTGTCGAATCCTTGGTTTGCAGGCGCATCGTAGAGTTGGAAAGTTCCACGATGTTGAACGTATCGAGCGGGCTGCCGTCGGCTTCCTTGAATATCACCTGCGAATCATTGGAAATCAACGAATAAAAACCGCGGCCAACTGTATCCGGGTCTGATTGGCGGCACTTGGAGGCGCCTTCGGTTACCACGAGCATCCCGTTGGACAGGAAATTAAACAAATCATCCTTGGCACAGGCCGGGTCGTTGGCCATATTATCCACTTCGGGGTTTGCTGTACCGTTGACGGCCGTGGTTGTTTTGTCTTCAGTCTGCATCCAGGCACCTACGATTCTTTGGGAAACAGGTGCGGGCGGGGTGTCATCATTTTTCTTACAGGCCACCAGCAAAAGGGCGGGCGCGGCCAGCAGCAGCAATGTTTTCTTCATAATGGGAAAGGGAAATTGGGAAATAATTATTTCCGGAAAAAGGGCTTTTATTTCCGGAAAATCAGGTCAGCCGTGCCGGAGAAGTTGATACCGTTATAGCCTACAATGGTGTCTTTGCTCAGGTGAAGCGACTGGTCGGTTACCTCGTTGACTTTAAAAGTAACATCGCCGTAATTGGTTGTGGAGAGATACAAATCTTTCTCGCTGTTCACCAGCTTCCAGGTGCCTACATAGGTGCGGGCCGAATCAGCAGAATCACATTTTTCTGCGCCCGAGTCCTGATACACTTCGTGGGCTGTGGTGAATTCCGTCAGGTCATCGCGCTGGCAGGTAAACATCGTGTCGATGATGTTGAACTGCATGGAAGAGCCTTGCGGTGCGAAAGTGATTTTATAGGAATTCAGCTTCCATTTTCCGGGAATAAGACCTTCGCGGGAAACAACGCTGGCGGTGTCTTTGGAACACGCCGCAAACAGCAATGCCGATGTGGAGAGGAGCAGAAGTGCTTTTTTCATATTGGGTTGCAAAGCGTTTTTGCAGTTTAGAAGTGTTTGTAGAACCGATGGTTATTTTTCAAAAATGACGATCGATTTGGTCGTAGCCTCCAACCCGCCTGCGGTGACGGTAGAATCCTGATAAAGCTGCATCCGGGAAGCCGTAAGTTCAAGAACACGGTACTTAAGCGCCAATGAAGGACTGTCCGTACCCAAAATAAAGGTTTGGTTGTTGTTTAATAACTGCCAGGTTCCGACCTTTTTCTCTGCCGGATCAAAGGGTTTGCACTGAATCTCGCCTTGATTGGTGAAAGCCTTGTGATCTGCTTTGAAATCCATCAGATCGTCTAACGCACAGGAATCCAGCTTTGACAAAGAATCTACTTCGGTTTTTACCTGCCCGTTTTCAAGATAGAAAAGTTTGGCGTAGGTGAGCCGCCATTTCCCCACAACCAGGTTGTCGTTATTGGCAACGGTATTGTTTTCTTCTTTCGTGCAAGCCGTGAAAAGCAACCCAACGGCGGCGGTGAGTAGGAATGCTGATTTTTTCATAAACAGGAGAAGCGCCTGTCAAGAGACGCAGAAAAAGGGAATTACCCCTATTTTGTTTGATGGATTTTTTAATTCAAAACACAGTTCCTTCCTGCTCTTTGTAGGTGCGCACCTGCTCCAGAGCTGCCGGAATTACGTCGGAGATAATGGTAATAAACGAATCTTTTTGCGCATTCTGAATGGCGTGGTCAATTGCTTCATTTTCCTTTAGAATCACTTTGACCGGCATATCGGGTTTCACCTTCCGGATGCCCTGCTGCAACAAATCCACAATCTCTTCAGCCGTCCGGCCGCGCGTGTTTTTATCCTGACGGATGATAATTTCATCAAAAGTACGCGCGGCTTCTTCGCCCAGGTCGATAGTGTCTTCGTCGCGGCGGTCGCCTACGCCGGCAATAATTCCCACTTTGGCGCTCGCCGGCACGTGCTCCAGGAAGCCGCCGATGGCCTTCATGCCATGGGTGTTATGGGCATAGTCGAGCATCACGGTAAAATCCCGGAAATGGAACAGGTTCATGCGGCCCGGTGTTTGCGCGGCACTGGGAATAAAGGTTTGCAGCCCGCCACGAATGGTATCAAGCGGCACGTCGCTCACGTAAGCCGCCAGCACCGCGCCGAGGGTGTTCTGAACGTTGAACATCGCCGTGCCGTTAAACGTAATCGGAATGTTGGCCACGTTTTCCACCCGGATTTTCCAGTTGTCGCGCAGGATGGTAATAAATCCGTTTTCATACACGCCCGCCAGCCGGCCCCGCTTAATATGGCGCTGGATGCGCGGGTTCTCGGGGTCGGTAGAGTACAGCAC
>JAEWBT010000086.1 GCA_023391015.1 Bacteroidota bacterium | reverse complement strand
CTTCCAGAATGGTGTCGCTGGTGGGGTCGGCAGCACCGTCCTGGGCAGGCACGACGGAATGGAGGCGTTTGTTTACAAAAGTGACGCGGTAAGTCATGTCAAAAAGATGGGTTTTAAGTGTTCGTGCTTGCGGGCAGCAAGAACATGCCAGCGTAAAAATTCCGCACCAGCCGACAAAAGAGCTGCCCCAAAATTTCCGGAAATACGGGTCCTTTAAAACAAAAAAGAACGTCAGCCGAGAAAGCCAACGTCCTTTCTGTACCAAAAAGGTGCGAATTGCTTAGCGCTTGGTGGTGCGCTCACGCAGGTATTCTTCGGCTTTCGTCCGGTCGTTGTCGGCGGCGATTACGGCGTTGAGCACTTCCTGCTCATCCACACCAAACTTTTCTTTCAGGTCGCTGATGAGTTGGGTGGTTACCTGACTGGGCAGTTTGTTTTCGTTGTTCTGATCTTGTTGCATAACAATAGAGGTTGGGTTGATAGGGGTTTCTGAAAGGTCATTTACAGAAAAAATAATGCCCGCAACTTTTTACAACCCTATGTGGGCTTTAGAACAAAAGCATTTTACTGCTGAGTACTTTCCTGCGCACACTCTTATTCAAACACAAGGCTTATTTATCAATAACGTTAATTGTTTTGATGTACCGTTTCCGGTAGTGCGGCGCAGCAACCGAAGAAATCGTAACGGCCATCTCCTTGCCGCTGCTGGCGTGGATAAACCGGGTAGAATCGCCTGCCGGTTTGATTACAATGCCAATATGGCCAATGCGGTCCGTGTCTTGTGCACCGGTAAACAAAATCAGGTCGCCGGTTTGAGCCGCAGAAAGGGGGATTTCCCGGCCATAATCTTTAAATTCAATCGACGAGCGCGGCACCTGGAACCCAAAGTGGTGATAGACGTAATAGATAAATCCGGAACAATCAAAGCCTTTTTCCGGGTCGGTAGCCGCATAAACGTAGGGCACGCCCATATAGCGCTGCGCAAAGTCAATCAATCCTTCCCGGTCCTTAAAACCAACGGACTGGGCTGTCTGAGGCATGACTGTGTCTGATAATGCTACGGGGGGCGTTGGCAGGGAATCAGGTAGTGTATCGATCGTTGCCGACAAGGGCGGTGCCGGAAAAGCGGGTGCTTCCGGCCTCTCTGGAAAAGCAGTTTCAGAAGCAGGGGGCTCACTGCACGAAGCAAAAAGCAACGCACCCAGAATGATTTGGCTCAGGAAGACGCTTTTCATGGGAGGAAATTTTTGAACGGCGGTTTAAAAATAGATATCTACATAGTCGGTCGTCAGGCCGCCTTCACAATTAATCATGTTTTGAAGGCGCCAGTATTTCCGGCCTTTGGTAGAAAGGAATTCCTGTTGTCCGCTTTTATCGCAGGGGGCTCCACCGTTAAGGTCGGCCACCCGATAGCGGAGGGTACCTTCAAAAAGCACTTTTTCTGGTGTAAGCGGCGTGAGGAAACCATCGATGTAGAGGTAATCATCTCCTTTACGCTGCTCGCCCTTGATACTATAGCGCCCCTTGGTGGCTTGCTGAATCGTTGCCTTCCCGGGCCGGTCCCAGCCGATCCATTGCAGGGTCAAATCGTGAGCGCCGGTGCGAATGGAAGCCTCTGGTGCAGCAGCAGGTGGTGGGCCAATATGCTCCTCCGGACGTTTGTAAGCTGCTGTCACTTTTTTAAGCGAATCAATTTCCGATTGCTGCCGGGAAATCTGCGCCTTTAGTGTATCGGGCTCACTGGCAGGCGGCTCGTCGGTAACCGGCGGTTGCGCGGCGTTACAGGCCAGCAGAAAGAGTAGTAAAGATGTTTGGAAAACAAGCAGCCGCATAGTAAAAGATGGGGTTTAAATTCTTTCTTTTAAAAAATAGGGCCGGGCTTTATTTAGGAACAATTGAATTGTAGATTCAATAGAGATGTCTCTGCGATTTTGCCTTAAGTCAAGAAGATTGTTTTCAAAGACCGGCAATTTTGCAAAAACAAACGCCATGAACCGATTTGCGCTGTTGTTTCGCATGAATCTGACCGATCCGGCACAGCGGCCCTCACCCCGGCAAATGCAATGCTATAGGGATGACTGGAACGCCTGGATTTCCGGACTGGACGCTACCGATCAACTGGCAGACGGCGGCGACCATCTTTCGCCGGTTGGCCGCGTGTTGTCCTCGGGAAATAGGATTGAAGAAGGGCCTTATAAAGCAGACGACCTTTCGGTAGCCGGTTTTATTCTGGTTTGGGCTGCCAATCTGAATCACGCAACCGAGATTGCTTTGCAGTGTCCGATTCTGGCGGGTGCCAACACAAGTGTGGAAATCCGGGAAACGGCAATGCCTAGCACCTGAAAATTTCCGGAAATTTGAACCCAAAATTCCGGGAAATGACCCATTCTGAAGGCCTCGTAGCCGACTACATAGCGGCCTATAATCGTTTTGATGTTGCAGGGATGACGGCGCCCCTGAGCAAAGACGTGATTTTTGAAAACATACAGGATGGGGTGGTAACGCTGCGTACAGAAGGCATAGAAGCGCTCCGGCAGCAGGCAGAAACGGCACTAACCTACTTTTCTGCCAGAAACCAGACCATTCTGGAGATAAAGTCCGTCGGAGACACCTTGGAAGTGAATATTGCTTACAGTGCCGTGGCAGCAGTGGATTTTCCCCATGGCATCCGGAAGGGCGAGCGCCTGAACCTGACCGGGAAATCGGTGTTTGAGTTTGAAGATCACCGGATTTCCCGGATTACGGATATTGTATAAGGTGAGATTGGCATTTAAAAGGCTTCGATAGTTTTCATCCTGTCCTTCGACAAGATTGTCCCCCTGAAGCTTGTCGAAGAGCCGCCTTAATTCAAAGTCATTTATTTTTTTTGAAAATTTCCCCTTCCTCTAAATGAAACAAACGTTTGCTGCCCTACTACTTTGGGCCCTTCCGTTCCTGACACTTGCGCAGACAAAGCCGTTTGTATTGGGTGAAATCCAACAAATCCGTTCCGAAATTCTGGGCGAAACCCGTACACTCAACATCTATCTACCCGAAGGCTACCGCCCCAAAGACACGGTGCGTTATCCGGTGATTTATCTCCTCGATGGCTCGGCAGACGAAGATTTTATTCACATCGCCGGACTGGTGCAATTCAACAATTTTGAGTGGGTGGGCCGGGTACCAAAATCCATTGTGGTGGGCATTGCAAACACAGACCGGCAGCGCGATTTTACGGCTTCCACCCGTGTGGCCGCCGACCGGAAAATAGCCCCGACTTCCGGCGGCTCGGATAAATTTATCCGGTTTATAGAAACGGAGTTGCAGCCTTTTATTTCCCGGAAATTTCGCACCAGTTCCGGAAAAACGATTATCGGGCAGTCGCTGGGCGGGCTGCTGGCCACGGAAATTCTCCTGAAGAAACCAACGCTTTTTGATACCTACATCATCGTGAGCCCGAGCCTGTGGTGGGACGGCGGTTCGCTGCTGGAAAAGCCTTTGGAAAGCAATTTCTCCAAACCTACCAAAATCTACCTCGCTGTTGGCAAAGAAGGGATGACGCCCACCAACCCGCCGCGCGTGATGGAAGTGGATGCCAACCTGCTGGCCGAGAAAATTCAAAAGGCAAAAAGTCCGGAAATGGCGCTCTTTTTCGATTATCTGCCAGACGAAAACCATGCAACGATTTTGCATCAGGCGGTGTTGAATGCGTTCCGGAAACTTGCGGAAGCGAAGTAAGGAACGGGATTTTTCTTTTAAAAAAACGGCAGCAATTCCAGAATGCGGCTCGCTTTCAGCACCAATCCCAAGTTGTTGGGGATGCGCAGAAAAGGTGCCGGTTGTGCCGGACTTACGTTGGGAGCAGGATGAAATTCACCTGAAATGGTGTACTGGGGGCCGCCGTATAAAATACCCATCAGCAAAACGCGGGGGGCACCCATAACGGTATTGCCGTTTTTAGTGGTATATCCCGAAGGATTGTAGATAAAAACCGGTGAGCCGCTTGATCCCGGAAAGCAGGCCGCGTCAATCAGAAATTCTTGCCGGCCTTCATAATCGAGGCATGGATGCGTGGCGGTGGCACCCCGGCGCAAAATCGGCATGTTGTTGTGCTTATCCCAAAGGCCATTCGGATAGCCAATCATCAGGATGTCTTCCAGTACGTTCAGCCCAGAGAGTTGTTCGGCGTCCGGAATCAGTTGTGCATTGAGGCTGTTGTAATACAAACGGATTCCCTGCTTGTCGGCAGCCCGGAAAACCGGCGCGACCGGCAATGCACACAAGTCTACATCGGCCGCCGGATGCTGCCGGATGTAGCGCTGGATGTCGGAAACGGTGATAGGGTAATGGAGCGTGTTGATTGGTTCGCCGTCGGCATTGGCAGCCGTCATGATAAATTTTCCGGTCGTCATGCCCTGCACCACGTGCTTGTTGGTAACGATGACCAGAAAAGGCTCTTTGCCTTCTATTTCATAGCGAAAGAAAAAGCCGGTTCCAAAAGCCGTCTGTCCATAGCCGTTGTCGCATTCAATGCGCACGGTGCTGTAACACAACTGTTCTAAAACAGAAAGGCTCATGGTTAGACCGAATTTTAAATACTGACAGAAAGCGCTTTAAATTCCAGAAACCAGAAACCAAAGTTCCGTCGCTGTGTAGTTTCTCCAAAGCGCCGAAGGCACTACAACGGCGAAGCCTCCAAGCGCAGCTCCAACGCCCGAAGGGCTGTCCAACAGCTTTAGCGTTCAACGCGCACCGCGCTATTTCGCTTCCCGTACGAAATACACCAGCGTCGGGAAGTGGTCGGAGTAGCCGTTAATCCAGGTGGTGCCGTCAAAAGAGCGGTGGGGATAGCCTTTGTACTGACCAAAGCTGTTTTTGAGAAATTCGCGGTTAAAAACCTCGGCTTTGTAGTATTTCCAGTTTTGAGAAGGGTCTGCCTTTAGCCAGCCGTAGGAAAGGATGATTTGATCAAAAAGGTTCCAGCTGTCGTTGTAGCCGAGCGTTCCAATGCCGTTGTTGTAGAAATTGACAAACGGATTGTAGAGCCCACCAGGCTTCACCTTCTCCTGCTTGCCAACAGCGCCCAAAACCTTGGCCACGGATGGCGAAGTAGGGTCGTCGTTGAGGTCGCCCATCAAAATCACGCGGTGGGTTGGGTTGTCGATCATGGCCGAGTCAATCACGCGCTTGGCCACGCCGGCGGCAAAGGCGCGCAAGGGCGCAGAAGCCGCTTCACCGCCCCGGCGCGAAGGCCAGTGATTGACAAAAACTTCGGTGGTGTCGCCGGCCAGAATGCCAGTAACCCACAGCACATCACGGGTAGCGCCACTTTTGCTGTCGGAACCCGGTACGCCGCGCAAATCCACCTTCAAGCCCTGCGCCTGAAGGACTTTAAAATAAGAAGGATTGTACATCAAGGCCACGTTGATGCCCCGGGCATCAGGCCCATCAAAAATCACGCTTTTATAACCGCGATCAGCGATTTCCGATTGGCGCGCCAAATCGGTTAGTACAGTTTCGTTTTCAATTTCGGCGGTGCCAATGAGGGCAGGACCGTCGGGCGTCATCTCCGTTCCCAGCTGCTTTAAGACCTTTGCAATGTTGTGCAGTTTCTGGTTATAGATAGCCGAGGTGTATTGGTAAGGGCCGCTGGGCGTGAATTCCTCGTCGAATTTCCGGGGGTTGTCCACCGTGTCAAAGAGGTTTTCAAAATTGTAGAAAGCCACGGCCATCACCTGATAAGATTTCTTTTGCTGGGCAAAAGCGCCAGGTGCGCACAACAGCAAAACCGGAATAAAAAGGAGCAGTTTTTTCAAGACAGAAAGGCAGTAAAAGAGTGCAAAAATCGGACAGGCGTTTTGGAAATGCGTTTAAAAGAGATAAAATTCACAGAAATACAATTGGTGCCGGAAAAAGTCTTATTTTTCCGGAAACCGCATGGGGTTTTAAAAGCCCGAAAGCGTTTTATATGGTAATGATAGATTAACAATCAGAAGCCACTTTTGCTTTTGTAATTTCGCGCACTTTTTTGTCTATATAGAATTTTTACCCAAACCGCTTTTATGCGAAAATATGTACCCCTTACGGCGCTGGCCCTGGCGCCGCTGACGGCGGTGGTGGCCCAGACCCAAACCGGGCTTGTGAAAGGCCGGGTGGTAAGCGCGCTTACCAACGCTCCGGCAACTGACGTGCAGGTATCCTTGCCTTTTCTGCGCCAGCTCACCAATACCGATGCAGAAGGCAACTTTACGCTTTCCCGCGTGCCCTATGGCGACCAGACGCTGGTGATTGGCGGCACCACTGCCCGCCCCGACACCATCCGGATTCAGGTGGGATCGGATGTAGTGGTGCTCAACGACATCCAGGTGGTTCCCAACGAGCAGGCCACCAGCATGCGCTCCATCCAAATCCCGACGATTGCCCTGGAAGAAACCGACGGCGGCGAAGATGACGGTGCGAAAACATCTTCGGTGAGCGGCCTGCTCTCGGCGAGCCGCGATCCGTTTCTGAACGCAGCGGCTTTCGTATTTGGGCCGATGCGCTTTCAGCCGCGCGGCTACGACCGCAACAGCCAGCAGGTGCTTATCAATGGCGCACCGATGAACGACGTGGAAACCAATGACGCCTACTGGAGCCAGTGGGGCGGATTGAACGACGTATTCCGCGGACGCAGCAACACTTATGGCCTGCAACCAAGCGAATATGCCTATGGTGGCCTGAACGGAACGGTGTATTTCGACGCTACGGCAGCCAACCAGCGCCGCCAGACGCGCGTGACCTACTCGGCCTCCAACCGGCAGTACCGCAACCGCCTGATGCTGACCCACAGCACCGGCCTGATGAAAAACGGCTGGGCGCTTTCGGTTTCCGGATCCAAACGCTGGGCGGAAGAAGGGTATATTCCCGGAACTTTTTATGACGGCTACAGCTACTACCTGAGCGTCAGCAAGAAGTTCAACGAGCAGCACACCCTGAGCTTTACCACCTTTGGCGCACCTACCAAGCGGGGTAAATCGGCACCGGTTTTTCAGGAAGCGGTGGAAATCACCGACAACTCGTTTTACAACCCCAACTGGGGCTACCTGAACGGCGAAAAGCGCAATGCGCGGGTGGCCAATTCATTTCAGCCGGTTTTCCAACTCACCCACGACTGGAAGCCCAGCGAGAAAACCAGCCTGCTGACCACTTTTAGCTACCAAACAGGCAAAAACCGGAATTCGGGTATCGACTGGTATAACGCGCCCGACCCGCGGCCCGATTACTACCGCAATATGCCGCTGACCTATCAGCTGGATAATAAAAACCCACTGGACGCCCCTTTCTATACCAAGCAGCAAATCGACTGGGATAATCTGTACCAGGTCAATTACGGCAGCGTGGAAATGCTGAACGGCGAGGCCAAAAAGCGCTCTATCTATGTGATTGGCGAAGATGTGGACGATATCAACAAATTTGTACTCAGCTCTACCCTGCAGCATGTGGTAAACGACTACGTGCGCGTTTCGGGCGGCTTTTCGCTTATCAAGCAGCGCACCGAAAGCTACCGCGAGCTGAGCGACCTGCTGGGGGGCGATTTTTTCCGGAACCTGAACCAGTTTGCCAATTTCAACAACAATCAGGGCAGCAACATCACCTCCAACGATGTGAACAATCCCAACAATGTTGTGCATGTAGGCGACCGTTATTTCTATAACTACATCAACAACTTCAACAAAGGCTGGATCTGGGGACAAGGACAAATGACCTTCAACAAGGTAGATGTGTTTGTTTCGGCCAATTTTGGGTTGAATTCCTTTGACCGGGAAGGTTTGTGGCGCAGTGGCCTCTATGCCAATGGCAACGAATCGTATGGCAAAAGCGAGCGGCAGAACTACACGCTCTTTGGTGCCAAAGCCGGTGCTACCTACAAGCTCAACGGCCGCAACTACCTGTTTGCCAATTTGGGCATTCAGCAGGACGCGCCTACGCTGGATAATACTTTTATCTCGCCGCGCATCCGCAACTATGTGTTTCCAAAAGCAACCGAGCAACAAGCCTACACTTTTGAAGGTGGATTTTTGCACCGCGCGCCTTCGCTCAACGTCCGCGCCGTGGGCTACGTGACCGACATTAAAAACGAAACAACGCTGAAGCGCTTTTTCCTGGAAACCGGTGGTGCCAATTCGTTTGTGCAGTATGTAATGAGCGGGGTGAACACCCGCAATATCGGGCTGGAACTGGCTGCTGAATATAAAATTTCGCCTTCCTTCTCGGCCACTGGTGTTGCAGCATTGGGCCAGGCCTTCTACACCAATAACCCGCAGGTAGATATCTACCTCGACAACTTTGTGGATTCTACCGGTCGCGGCGGCTACAAAGGTTCCGAGCAGGTGTACATCAAAGATTACTATCTCTCGGTTGGACCGCAAAGCGCCTACACCCTGGGCCTCAACTACCGTGCACCGAGCTACTGGTACGTCAACCTGAACGCCAACTTCTACGACCGCAGCTATGTGGATATTGCTCCCACGCGCCGCACCGAGAAAAGCGTGGCCGGTTATCCGCCGGGCAGCGCCGATTACAACCGCATCCTGGACCAGGAGAAACTGCCTTCGGCTTTCACGATGGATTTGTTTTTTGGAAAATCCTTTCTGCTGAGCCGCAAGTTTAAAAAACTGCCGCGCAATACGTTTCTGTATCTGAACGCGGGTGTTTCCAACCTCCTGGATAATACCGATATCCGCACCAGCGGTTTTGAAAACCTGCGGGTAGATAACAACGGTCAGATCAACCGCTTCCCATCCAAATATTTCTACGCCTTTGGCCGCAACTTCTTTGTGAACCTGAGCCTGAAGTTTTAAGTTTCCGGAAATTTTCCGGAAAAATCTCCTCAAAAACACACTTTGCAGCCGCTCTGTCGACTGCCTTTCACCTCTTTTTTTAAGAAACTCATGAAACGTTTTCGTTCTGGTCTTTTACTGCTGCTCAGCGCCGGTCTTACTTTTTCTGCCTGCGTAAAGCAACCCAATGATGCGCCGCCCGACACCTCTAATTATGACCCCAATCTGCCGGTGAATATTACCATCCGCGAGCTGAAGGCGATGAACGGCCCGTATTCGCCCAACGGCAGTGGTGATGATACGATGCGGATTGATTCCAACCTGACCGCCGCCGCAATCGTGATTGCCAATGACAAATCCGGCAACTTCTACAAGCAGATTGTGGTGCAGGACAGCACCGGCGGCATTGCCATCAACATCGACGACTACCGGTTGTATGCCAATTATCCCGTGGGCCGCAAAATCTACATCAAGCTGAAAGGCATGATGCTGAGCTACAACGGCGGCACGCCGGTTTTGGGTATGGGCGTGGATGATCGCAAAGCTTCGCAGGGATTGGCCGGTAGCAAGATTGACGAGCACATCGTGAAAGCCAATGTGGGCTATGCAGCTAAAGACACCGTGGTGGATTTTGACGCGGTGCGCAATTTCACTTTAGGTGCTGATGAGCAGCTGCTCAACCGCCTCATTACGATCAAAGGCGTTCAGTTTGCAGATACCGGCAAAATGTACACCGAGCCGACGGCCACCACCAACCGCAACATCCAGACCTGCGCCGGTTCCACCGCTGCTATGGTCGTTCGGACCAGCAACTACGCCGACTTCCATACCTATCAACTGCCGCGTGGCAACGGCGATATTACCGGTATTTACACCGTTTTTGTGAATGTTTCCGGCACCAATAAAACGCCGCAGCTGCTGATCCGCGACACGATGGACGTGAAATTTGGCGGTCCGCGTTGCGAAAACAATACACCGCCGCCAACACCAGGCGTTGTGCTGCTGGCTGAAGACTTCAATGGTGCTACCTCCGGCGATATTGCGCTGGCAGGCTGGGCCAATATTGCCCAATTTGGCACGCAGAAGTGGAAGTACTCGAATTCCGGCAGCACCAACAACCCGTATGCACGCATCAGTGCCTTTGGCAGCAATGAGACCAATGTAGTGAGCTGGCTCGTTACCCCATCTGTCAACCTGAGTGGCGCTGTCAATCCACGGCTTTCGTTTAAGTCGGCCCGCGGATTCGACAATGGCGCTACCCTGCAATTGATGGCTACCAACAACTTTACCGGCGATGTAAATACCACGGTATGGACGCCATTAACCTTTGCCACTCCAACCAGCAATGCTACCGGCTTTGGTCCGTTTCTGGCAAGTGGCGATATCTCGTTGGCGGTCTTTGGTAGCGGCAACGTCTGGATTGCCTGGAAGTATGTGGGCAGCGACCAGCCCGGCACCACCGACGATAAGACAACGACCTGGGAAGTAGATGACGTGAAGATCAGCAAAAACTAAAATTCCATCCGGCTTCTTTCTTTCGTTCAAAAAGCACTCGCCTCCTTGCAGGCGGGTGCTTTTTCTTTTTTAGATGAACTTATTATGAAGTTGGGCCGCCGGCATTTAAAATACGCGGGATTTACCGCATCTTTGCACTCAAATCTTCTTTAATCCTTTTCTTTATGAAAAAAACATTACTCCTTCTTTCTGCAGTTGTCTTTGCAGGCATGACTGCTTCTGCTCAGCAGGTGGACATCACCAACGGTACTGGTCTGATTTACAACCAGGATTTTAACGGCCTCGACTCGGCTACTACCCAAACTACCGGCGGCACAACCCTTCCGAACGGCTGGTCTATTGCTGAGGTTTACACCGGAACCAGCACACCGACCAACGATAATAAATATCGCGCGGGCAACGGTTCTACCAACAACGGCGACACCTATAGCTATGGTACTGCCGGCTCGGCCGACCGCGCGCTGGGTTCGCTGGCTTCCAACAGCCTGTATTCTACCTTTGGCGTGAAGTTCCGGAACACGACCGGCGGCACGCTGCAAAGCGCAACCGTTTCCTACAAAATGGAGCAATGGCGCGTAGGCGATACTGCCTCCCGCCCCGATACCACCCTGTTTGAATACAGCACAACGGCTACTGGTATTGATGATACAACCTCTGCCAACTGGACGGATGTTCCGGCGCTGATGATGAGCTCTATTGTAACAGTGGCCAGCAACAATTCCGGAAATAGCCTGGATGGCAACCTGCCGATCAATTCCCGCCTGATGACGGCTACCATCACCTTGAACGTTCCGAATAACGGCAATTTGTATTTCCGCCTGAAAGACAAGAATATCGTTGGTTCTGATGACGGTCTGGCTATCGACGATATGAACGTTGTCTTCACCACTGCTCAAGGCGTCTCCAACACTGCTGCCAACAATCTGCCGCTGACCCTGCTGGGTAACGGCGTTGTCAACGACGTGAAAGCCACCTTTACCGCTCCGGAAAACGGCGCTTACACGGTTACCGTTACCGACCTCGCGGGCCGCGTAGTTGCTGCTACTGAAAACACCGCCGCTAAAGGTGAAACCGTTGTGCTGCCAGTAGCGAACACCGCCTTGGCTACCGGAATGTACCTCGTGCGCGTAGCGCAAGGTTCTTTTGCCGGTACCGCTAAGCTGTCGGTTCGCTAAGAACAATGTCTTTATTTCCGGAAATTTCCGGAAAATCTTTCCCCAAGGGATGCGCCAACAAGGTGCATCCCTTTTTCAATTCGGCTCTGGCTAGGCCACACCTAAGCTGTTTCCGGGAAAAAGCCACGAGCGGTTTAGGATTTTTTAAACAGGCATTTGTAGAGAGCGGCGCTTATTTTTGGCCCATTCATGCGACTGGTTTCGTTATTGCTGATCTTGCTGCTTGGCTTTCAATGCCTTCCGCACTCGGTACGGGTGAAGGCGGTAGCCGTCTGCATTGATAAAAGCGACGTAAACCCGGATGACATTCCGGTTCTGAATCCGGCCACGATGCTGGAAGACGAGATTCCGCATTTTATCCTTTCCCTACACCAGCCGCCCGCCGCTGTCGTAACTGCGCCTTTTTATGGGCTGCCGGATTCTCAGTGGGGCGATCCGGGGTGCCGCATGCCGGGAAACAGGGCCCATGACATAGAAACGCCGCCGCCCAACCAAGGGGTTTAAACCGGCTGTCCGGACGTTTTTTAATAAAAACATCCGGTCGGGCTGCGTTTGTAAGCGCGTATTTCTATCTGTCATTGCAACATTGGGTTTTCTTTTTTTAGGGGAAACCTGGCGCTGCCCAACCCTTGGTTTTATGTCTGTTTCAAAGCCTTCTTTAAGCAAGGACCTCCTTGCAGGCCTTATTGTGTTTTTAATTGCGCTGCCCTTATGCCTGGGCATTGCGCAGGCGTCCGGCGCACCGCTTTTTGCGGGGGTGGTTGCTGGTGTCATTGGTGGTATTATTATCGGGGCTTTCAGCCACAGCCAGCTCAGCGTGAGCGGTCCGGCTGCCGGTCTGATTGCCATTGTCGTAAGTGCTCTTGCTACGCTGGGGAGTTTTGAAATTTTCCTTTGTGCCGTCATACTGGCAGGCGTTTTCCAGCTATTGCTGGGCCTGGCCAAGGCCGGCGGACTGGCGCTTTATTTCCCCTCGGCTGTGATTGAAGGGATGCTGGCCGGTATCGGCATTACCATTGTTATCAAGGAAATTCCCAACGCAATCGGCTTTTCTACCACCAAGCTGAGCGAAGGCGAAACCGGCTTCCATTGGGACAATCTTGCAGATCACATCCAAAACATACAGCCGGCGGCTCTTGTTATCTCATTGCTGGGCATAGCGCTCCTGGCGTTGTGGCTGGGTCCTTTCCGGAAATATAAAATGGTACCCACCGGCCTGCTGGTGGTGCTGATGGGTGTGGGCATCAACGAAGTGTTGAAAGCAGGAGACTCCACCTGGGCACTTGCAGCTACGCATCTTGTAAGTCTGCCGGTTCCGGAGCACTTCAGCGATTTCTTTGCCCAGTTTACCAGCCCCGATTTTTCCGGTTTTGGCAACAGCCAGGTTTGGATTACCGGAATGATTATTGCCGCCGTAGCGTCCATCGAAACCCTGCTGTGCATTGAAGCCACCGATAAGCTCGATCCTATGAAGCGCAATACTTCCGGCAATGCCGAACTGCGTGCTCAGGGCATCGGCAACATCGTTTCCGGGCTACTCGGCGGATTGCCCATCACTTCGGTTATCGTGCGGTCTTCGGCCAACATCAACGCCGGAGCCACCTCCAAGCGGTCTACTATTTTTCACGGTGCGCTGCTGTTGGTGTGCGTTGCAGCCCTGCCCGCAGTGCTGAACCTGATTCCCAAAGCAAGCCTTTCGGCCATTCTTATTTTCACCGGTTTCCGGCTGTGTCGCCCTGCCATTGCCCGCCACCTGTACCGCGAAGGCGGCTGGCCGCAACTGGTTCCGTATTTGGCTACGACTGTAGGTGTTGTTTTCACGGACTTGCTTACCGGCGTGGGCATCGGCCTGGTCGTGGCTATCTTTTATACCCTGCGCCAAAACCTGCGCATTCCCTACTACTACCAGCGCAGCAATTACTCTGACGGGCAGGTGATCCGGCTCTCACTGGCGCAGGAAGTTTCCTTTCTCAACAAAGCTTCTATCCGCGAAACGCTCTACGCCATTCCGGAAAATAGCGCTGTCATTTTGGACGCGACCAATACCGAATACATTGATTTTGACGTGCTGGAAATCATCCGCGAGTATGCAGTGATGGCGGAAAAGAAGGCTGTGAAGCTTTCGCTAATCGGCTTTAAAGACGTCTATAAAGTGCCGGCGCGGGAACCCAACACGACTTTCCAGGCCGATTTATTAGGGCAACGGTCCGAGATACCCGTACGCACGTCCGGAAAAGGCACCGCACTGCTGGAAGAGCTGGCGGAAGCCGAAGCCAAAAGCACCTGACAGGCCCTATTTCTCCTTTTTGAACGCAAACCTCCAAAAACATTTTTTATGCCTTTTACCAACCGTACCCGTCGGCCTGCCGACCTGACGCCTGCTGTTGCCCTGCAAATGCTGCGCAACGGCAATTTTCGCTTCGTCAACAACCAACGCCTTGAGCACAACCTGCGTGAGCAGGCCGACCAGACCCGCGATCAGCAGCTGCCCTTCGCCGCCATTCTTTCCTGCATGGATTCCCGCACGGCGGCCGAACTGATTTTTGACCAGGGACTGGGTGATATTTTTTCGATTCGACTTGCTGGAAACGTCATTATGCCTTCCATTCTTGGCTCGCTGGAATATGCCGTGGCCGCTGCGGGGTCTAAACTCATTCTGGTCATGGGACACACCAACTGCGGTGCCGTTGCCGGTGCGGTGAAAGGTGTAGAACTGGGACATCTTACGGATGTATTGTTGCGCATTCAGCCGGCCATTGATTATGAGAAGGCCCACGAGCACGAAGCCGAAACCGGTGATTTCAACCGCAATGTTTCCAAGCGCAACGCCATTCTGAATGCCCAGCGCGTCTATGACGAAAGCGAGATCATTCGCGAGCTGGTGGACAAAGGAGAGGTATCCGTCGTGCCGGCCATGTATGACCTTTATAGCGGTGTGGTCCATTTCTATCCGCCGGTGGAAAGCGTTCCGCGCCAGTCTGCCAAGAAGGTTTCAAAAGCAGCCGTACCGGTTGCTGACGCTGCTGCCTGAGGGCTTTCAAACAGGCTTGATTTCCGGAAATTTCCGGAAAATTTGTTTAACAGGAATGTCTTTTTAAAGGCATTCCTGTTTCTTTTTGGGAAGAAAGAGCTGCTTTCGTAAATGCGATTCTGCGCACCTAAAAAAGACTTGACAGGTTGTGGCTTTTGGATTTTGCCGCCTGAAATTTGGATTTTGAATCCTGGCGTCTGAAACTTTACTGCCCATGACGCCCGCAGTGATCTCTCTTTCCGGCATTCAGAAAGCCTACCGCATGGGCAGCCAGGCGCTACAGGTGCTTAAAGGCATTGACCTGAACATTGACCGCGGCGAATACGTCGCGCTGATGGGCCCGTCCGGTTCCGGAAAAAGCACCCTGATGAATATCATTGGTTGCCTGGATACCGCAGATAGCGGAATCTACATACTCAACGGCCAACCCGTAAAAACCCTCGATGATGACGAGCTGGCCACCATCCGCAATCGCGAAATCGGGTTTGTGTTTCAGCAGTTTAATTTATTGCCACGGCTTTCGGCTTGGGAAAACGTAGCCGTTCCCCTTTTATACGCTGGCGTAGGTGCCAAAGAGCGGGAAGCGCGGGCGCGCGAAGGACTGGCCAAAGTGGGACTGGCCGACCGGGCGCACCACCGGCCCAATGAGCTTTCCGGCGGTCAAAGCCAGCGGGTAGCCATTGCGCGGGCGCTGATAAACAATCCGGCCCTTATCCTCGCCGACGAGCCCACCGGGAACCTCGATACCAAAACCAGCATCGAGATTATGGATCTTTTCAGCGCCATTCACGCTTCCGGAAATACAGTGGTGCTGGTTACCCACGAGGAAGACATTGCCGAGCGCACCCGCCGCATCGTTCGCATCCGCGACGGTGTGGTGGAAAGCGACCGACTGAATAGCTGATTTTCCGGAAAAAAACTTTTACTTCCGGACAATCCCCATACGCCGTATCACCCACTGCATCGGTTTTTCCAGCAGTCCAACCGCAATGGCAATCAGAGCCAGATGCTCTGCGCTTTCCACGGAACTCCCTAAAAGGCGCGCAATCCCATAAAGGCCAAGCCCTACCAGAAGTGCAGCCAGCAGGGTAATCAGAAAAGGCTTTATCTTTTTGGAAATCATAGCAAACGTCTTTAAAGAGCCTGACAATTTCCGGAAAGTTAAGCCTAAATAACCTTTACCTTACCGCTGACCCACGCTTCCGGCACGGTTCCAGGCTTCCAGGTCCGGACAAGTACGGTATTCCGGCGCCAGGCGGATGTAATAAGTGGGCAGGCGGCGCTCCACCCATTTTTCCATTTCCTGCTGCTTTTTCTGCTCCAGCGCCACTTCCTGAATGCGGGCGTAATCATCCACCAGGTTGGCTTTGTGGGGCTCGGTGCGGCTGCGCATAAACACAATACGGGTAGATGTTTCGCCGGTTTCTTTGGCAAACGTCTGCGGCTGTGAAAAGCTGCCGGGGGTAAGGCTGTCCACCATCAGGGCCAGCGCCGGCTCTAAGTGCTCTACCTCCAGTCGGGAAGCACCCGTAACCGGGTCGATAATCATGCCGCCGGTCATCTTCGCGGCGTCGTCGGTGCTGTATTTGGCTACGGCTTCCGAAAACTTAATCGTTCCGGATATCAGTTGGGCGCGCACACTGTCGAGGCGGGAAAGGGCAGCCTTGAAGTCGGCGCTGCTGCGCTCGGGGCGGATGAGAATGTGACGCAGGTGGGCCTGCTCGCCTTGGCGGCTCACCATCTGGATGATGTGGTAGCCAAAACGGGTTTTTACGATGGGGGAAATCTCGCCGTTCTGCAGGCGGAACGCAGCAGCTGAAAACTCCGGCACAAAATCCGTCCGGCGCATCGTACCGAGGTCACCGCCATTGTCGCGGCCCGAGGGGTCGTTGCTATACAAGCCGGCCATGGTTTCAAAGCTTTGCCCGTCGTCCACAATCTGCTTGCGGATGTCTTCGAGCTTTTGGCGGGCGTAAGCGTCAAGTTCCGGACTTACCGGCGGGTCAATCACAATCTGGCCCATTTCCACCGTAGCAGGGAAGAAAGGCAGGCTGTCTTTGGGCATCCGGTCGTAGAAATTGCGCACTTCGGCTGGCGTAATCTTCACGTTGTTCATCAGCGTGCTTTGCATCCGGTCAGACACCATTTGCTCACCGATGGCGTCGCGGAAATCTTCTTTGATCTGATAGACCGTCTTACCGGCTACCTCCTCCAGACGCTCCTTAGAGCCATAGGCGCGGATGTAGTGACGCATCCGGTTCTCGATATTGGCGTCAATTTCCTCGTTGCTTACAATCACGGAGTCCCGCTCGGCTTGCTCTACAAGAAGCTTGCGAAGCAACATTTGCTGCAATAACAGGCAGCGCATGGAGTCGTTGAAGGCCGGGTTTTCCGCTTTTTGACGGGCCACTTCTACTTCAAAATCCGAAGCCAGGACAATCCGGCTTTTGCCAACCACAGCAATAATCTTATCGGCGGCAACTTTTTCCTGGGCAAAAAGGGGCGTAGCAACGGCGAGCAACGCCCATACAAACAAAAAACGCATGAAAATAAAAAAGCGCAAACGGCGCGCTTCGCGAAATTAAGCCCTTATGGTGTGGTGGCCGGTTTCCACACTTGGAATTAACGTTTTTGTGAAAGCAGCGGGTGGAGTAGAACGCGGATGAAACGAAACTTCGACAAGCTTGTCACCCTGAGCTTGTCGAAGGGCTCAGCTTGACAACATACGGATTTACACGGATGTTTTTATCTGTGGAAATCTGTGTGAATCCGGAAGAAAAACCAGCCTTTAATTTCCGGAAAATGAAGGCCTATCCGCCTTTTTTATAAGGCACGTCTTTGGTGCGTTTAGTATTGTAGAACTCGCCCAACGCTACCCGGAAAGGATGCTCACCAGCCCAGGCGGCAAATTCCGGAATCGCCTTGGGGTTCATCTTATTCCAAGCTTCAAAGCCGCTGCCCTGCTCGGCCCGGCCAATAAGCTGCTGGTTATAAGCGTCGAAAACGCCGAAGCGCGCCATGGAATCCTGATAACGAAAAAGCGCATACGGGTAGCGACGGCCATAGGTTTCGGTCCATTCTGCCAGGAAGCGAATGCGCAGCATCGTCAGGTTTTCGGTGGTAATGCCATCGGAAATGACCGGTGCCTGGCGGCGCAGGGTTTGCACGACGGCATCTTCAAAGTTTCCGGCCCTGCCGGTTTGGATGCGCGTGCTGCCAGGATTCAGGCGCTCATCGGTGGCATTGGGGAAAAAGAAGCGCCGGTAAGCCGAGAACAACAGGTTGCGCACATCGGTGGCGCGGGGCGTCTGGTGTTCATACAGCAAAAAGGTTTCGGCGTACAGGATGGCCCAAATCAGCTTTTTAGAGAAAATATAGATGTTGGCGGCCTTGTAGTAATTGAGGTAATAATTCGGGTCGCGCTCAATACCTTCCAGATACGCGCCCAAGGCTTCTTCGGGCCGGTTGGAAGCTTCTTCCATGTCGCCAAAAGCGCCATAAAGCTCACCGGATTCCGGATTGCGGCGAATGCCTTCGCGCAACAGTTTTAAAGCGGCATCCCCTTTTTTCTGAGCGGCATAGGCCTGCACGCCAATCCGGTACACCGAAGCGTCGGCATTGCGGCTGCGGAACAGCGGATCCAGCTCGCGGAGTGCGCCGTCGGCGTCGCCGGTGAGCACGAGCGCTTGGGCAAGGTCGCGGCGGCCTTCCGGAATATCGGGGGCGAGGTCGGCTACCTGCCGGAACAGGCTGGCTGCCGTGCGGGCATCGCCGCGCGAAAGCGCTTCCCGGCCTTGCTGATAGACGCGCTCAATTTCCGGCGACGGCCATTCGGTTTGCGCACCGGCGGAAAGAAAGCTTAAGGAAAACAGCAGCGAGAAAAAGAAAAGGCGACACATAAAGATTTCGGTGCGCAAAAATACAGCTTGCTGCGAAGCCGGGTTTTTCTACCCTGAAATGCGCTTTCAGGCCGTCGCTTTTTCCGGAAAATTTCCGGGAATGATGCTGTTTTAAAGACAGAGACAAACGTTAGGTCGCTCCGCGACCTGGCTGTGTTCAGAAAAGAAAGGCCCCATTAAAAGGGCGTAAGGATACGGGCATCCTTACGCCCTTTCAGGGCTGTGCTTCCTAACAACGTTCTATTGCTATAATCGTATCGCCCTTTCAGGGCTTCTGACAATATGGCCTAATATTGGGCCTGGCTCTCACCGCGTTTCCTACATTTGCCGCACTCCAGAAAAAGTAATTCCAACCTATGTCCCAAACCAGCGCTTACGTTCAAACCAGCATCGCAAATGGTGTTGCCACCGTTGAATTTTTTCACCCGGCAAGCAACTCCCTTCCCTCCGAAATCCTGATGAAACTGGGCGATGCCATTGCGGCGCTCAATGGTAATGAAGAAGCAAAAGTGATTGTGTTGCGCAGTGGCGGTGAGAAAGCATTTTGCGCCGGCGCTTCGTTTGATGAACTGGTGGCGATTGAAGATGCCGCAGGCGGGCTGGCCTTTTTTTCCGGCTTTGCGCATGTGATCAATGCCATCCGCAAAAGCGACAAGCTGGTGATTGGCCGGGTGCAGGGCAAGGCCGTAGGCGGCGGCGTGGGCTTGGCTTCGGCGGTAGATTACTGCATTGCGAAGTCGGATGCGAGTGTGAAATTGTCGGAGCTGGCCGTGGGCATCGGGCCGTTTGTGGTAGGTCCGGCGGTGGAGCGCAAGATCGGGGCGGGGCCGTTCTCCCAACTTTCTATTGACGCGACCGAGTGGCGCAGTGCACAATGGGCCTACGAGCGCGGCCTCTACGCCGAGCTGCACGACACCACGGAAGCCCTGGACGCAGCAGTGGAAAAACTGGCGTCGCGCTTGGCGAAATCCTCGCCGGAAGCGCAGCTGGAATTGAAAAAAATCTTTTGGCAGGGCACCGAAAACTGGGACACGTTGCTGACCGAGCGCGCCGGGATTTCCGGAAAACTGGTACTCAGCGATTTTACGCGGGCTGCCATTGCAGCGTTTAAGAAAAAGTAATACTGATTTGGAGACAGAGGGCATTTTCGGGTAAAACGTCTTGTTTTCCCGCAGATTCTCGCAGATGGTGCAGCTGGTTTTGGCAAATGGAAGTTCCGGAAATTTCGCATTCAACCTGTCAGGTTTCAAAAACCTGACAGGTTGAGGGAGCATACGTCTCCCCGCGTGAGGGATAGAGGCATTTGTTTGAGCTCCTGCCCGTGGTTGGCCATTTGCGGGCGGTCGGGCAGAGCGAGTGCCGAAAGCCCGACCCAAAGTGGCACGCCATCTTGAGACAAAAGATTATAGACAAAAGATAAAAGAGGGGTTCGCAGCGGCGCGCAGACGCAACGGATTCCGGAGATGTTTTCTCTAAAAGGGAAGTGAATAAAGCGGAAGGCTCCAACGGCGTAGCCGTCCAATAGCGCAGTGTCCAAGTGCCAAAGGCGCTCCAACTTTTCCAACCTGCAAGGGCTAATTTTGCAACCCTTATGCAAGATTATTTGTCGGGATTGAATCCGCAGCAGCGCGAAGCAGTAGAACACATGGACGGGCCTTTGATGATTGTGGCCGGGGCCGGTTCCGGAAAAACGAAAGTGCTGACCACCCGCATTGCCCACCTGATGAACAACGGGGTGGATGCGTTTCGCATTCTGGCGCTGACGTTTACCAACAAGGCGGCGGCGGAAATGAAAGAACGGATTGAACACATCCTGGGCACCAGCGAGGCGCGCAATCTGTATATCGGGACGTTCCACTCGGTGTTTGCCCGCATCCTGCGCGCTGAAGCCGAGAAGCTGGGCTATCCGCGCAACTTCACGATCTACGACACCGACGACGCCAAAAGCGTGATTAAAGACATCGTCAAGGAGTTGTTGCTGGATGATAAGCACTACAAACCGTCGGCAGTTTACAACCGGATTTCGGCGGCGAAAAACTCGCTGATTGACGCGCAGACCTACCGGAGCGACAATTTTATTCAGCAGGAAGATGCGCGGGCTTCGCGGCCGGCCATGGCGGATATTTACGCCCGCTACCAAAATAGATTGCAACGCAACGGGGCAATGGATTTTGACGATTTGCTGTTTAAAATGTACCAGTTGCTGACCGGCCATCCGGATGTGTTGGCGAAGTACCAGCACCGGTTTCAATACATTCTGATTGACGAGTATCAGGATACCAACGTGGCGCAGTACCAGATTATCAAGCTCTTGGGCGCGGTGCATGAAAATATTTGCGTGGTGGGCGATGACGCGCAAAGCATCTACTCGTTTCGCGGGGCGACGGTGCAGAACATCCTGCAATTTGAGCAGGACTACGACGGCGTGAAAACCGTGAAGCTGGAGCAAAACTACCGCTCTACGCAAAGCATCCTGAACGTGGCCAACACGATTATCGGCAACAACAAAGGGCAGATTCCCAAAAACCTGTGGACGGAAAACGCCCACGGCGAGAAGATAAAGCTGGTGCGCACGATGACCGACAACGACGAAGGCCGGTTTGTGGCCGACGCGATTACGGAAATGCGCCTGCGCGAACACCGGCAAAACAAAGACTTTGTGGTGCTGTACCGTACCAACGCGCAAAGCCGCTCGTTTGAGGAAAGTCTGCGTCGGATGAATATTCCCAACAAACTGGTGGGCGGCACGAGCTTCTACCAGCGCAAGGAAATCAAGGATTACCTGGCGTATCTGCGTACCATCGTGAACCCGGCGGACGAGGAAAACCTGAAGCGTATCATCAACTACCCGGCACGCGGCATCGGCAAGACGAGCATTGACCGGATTTCGGTGTTTGCCGCCCAGAACAACATCACGTTTTGGGACGCGATTCAATCTCCGGCGGCGGTGGGCATTAAAGGCGCGGGCGCAACGGCGATTGAAAGCTTTGTGTATTTGATTAAGAGCGCGCAGGCGATGATGGGCCTTTCTACCGCCCCTGCCGAAGGCGGCGGCACGGACCAGCAGCTGACATTTCCGGAAAATGAAGGCGGAAATGCAACCGAAGCCGGAGATGCGCAGGCTCCCAATGCCGGAGCCAATGCCTACGACGTGGCCTTTCACATTGGCAAGCAAAGCGGGCTGGTGCTGGACCTCTACAACGATAAAAGCGTAGAAGGGCTGGCGCGCTACGAGAACGTGCAGGAACTCCTCAACTCTATCAAAGAATTTACCGAAACGCCCGACGCCGAAGGCGAGCTGCGCGACAAAACCCTCGGCGCGTACCTGCAACAAATCACGCTGCTCACCGATGCCGACCAAAGCAACGACGCCGACCAGAACGTGGTGCGCCTGATGACCATTCACGCGGCCAAGGGGCTGGAGTTTCCGTGTGTGTTTTCGGTGGGGCTGGAAGAAAATTTGTTCCCAAGCCAGATGAGTTTGTACGACCGCGAGCAGCTGGAGGAAGAGCG
>JAEWBT010000056.1 GCA_023391015.1 Bacteroidota bacterium | reverse complement strand
TCCGGTATGGTTCGTCGGTGCCTTTGCTTACCAAATCGTCAATTAGCACACCGATATAGGCTTCTTCACGTGACAAATTTAACGGCGCTTGATTTTTTATAGAAAGGGCTGCGTTGATTCCTGCCATCAGTCCTTGACAAGCCGCCTCTTCATATCCAGTGGTACCGTTGATTTGTCCTGCGAGATAAAGCCCGGATACCGCTTTAGCTTCCAGGCTGTGACTGAGCTGCGTCGGGAAGAAGTAGTCGTATTCTATGGCATAACCGGGCTTCAAAAAATGGCAATTTTCGAAACCTGCTACTTGTCGAAGGGCTTTTTTCTGAATTTCCAGTGGCAGAGAGGTGCTGAACCCATTTACATAAATCTCAGTTGTATTACGTCCTTCTGGCTCCACAAATAGCTGATGACGGGTTTTATCGGCAAAACGGCCGATTTTATCTTCAATACTAGGGCAATAACGCGGTCCGGAGCCTTCTATCACGCCGGTATACATGGGGGACTGCGAAAAACCTTCCTGTAAAATTTCATGAACAACAGGGGAAGTATAAGCGATCCAGCAGTGAAGCTGATTTCCGGAATTTAAGTAAGATTTTTCAACATAAGAAAAAGCTTGTGGGTCTGTATCTCCTTCCTGTATTTCCATAGCTTCATAATTAAGGCTACGGCCATCAATCCGCGGAGGGGTGCCGGTTTTTAATCGGGATGACTTCAATCCAAAGCTCTCCAGGCACTCGGTAATGCCTACTGCCTTCCGTTCCCCAATCCTTCCACCACCAAAATTTTTCAGACCGATATGGATAACACCATTGAGAAAAGTTCCGGAAGTTACAATAACTTTTTTTGCTTTAATATCTTCGCCAAATTCCGTTTTAATTCCCGTGATTGTTCCACGTGAAACAAGAATTTCGGTAACAGTATCTTGCCAAAGAAAAAGATTGGGTTGAGACTCAAGTACTTGTCTCCAGGTGGAAGCAAAAAGAGCTTTGTCACACTGTGCACGCGGGCTCCACATGCCAGGACCTTTACTACGGTTCAGCATCCGGAATTGGATAGATGATTTGTCTGTCACAATTCCGGAAAATCCACCAAGTGCATCAATTTCCCGAACAATTTGTCCTTTAGCAATTCCACCAACAGCAGGATTGCAGGACATCTGACCAATAGTATATAAGTTTTGAGATATTAAAAGGGTTTTGCAGCCCAACTGCGAAGCAGCCATTGCTGCTTCGCAACCTGCATGACCGCCCCCAATAACGACAACATCAAACTGAGAATCCATACCACAAAATTAAGGATAAAAAAAAACCGGCTCCAAAGAGAGCCGGTTCTAAAGAAAGACGAAAGTCTTATTTTACAATCTTGATAGGGCGGCTATCAATGCCTTCATTAGAAGCAAATACTACCCAGTAGTTACCGGCAGGCAAATGAGCCAGAGAAAGCTGAGCCTGACCGGATTGATCAGAAGTCTTGAAATTCTGAACTGCCTGACCCACACCATTGAAAAGCGTAACGGTAGCAGTACCAAAAGATTTGGTAGCGCTCCAACGGATGTTCAAATCACCTTTGGTTGGGTTTGGAAACACATCGAAAGCATTGAATAAAGGCGTTCCGGCATTTTTAACACCCAGCGGGGTGGAGGAAACGTGCAATGCAATAGCCGGTGTGCTGGAGGTTTGATCTACACCCACCGAATCAGCACTATTGGTCGAATAGAACGGGAACATACGGTAATTAGCAGAATTGCTAAGATTGTTGATGACATCGTTAATGTCCCCAGAATAATAAGGTGCGTTGTACTGCGTAGTATCTACCTTATTGGAAGCAAAAGAACGCATAAAAGGATTCTCGTCGCTGTTGGTAGCAAAGAAAACAGCACCATCAGATGGGAATACGGCATACCAATAAGTGCTCTGAGGATCCAAAGCAGGAATAGGACCACTGCCCAAAGAGGCATTGAAAGGCACCACAAAAGTGCTGTATCGAGCCGTATCATTCACGCCAAACTCATAGTAGCCAAGTGCGATGAGGTCCAGTTCGCCTTCCTGGAAAATACCATCTACAGGGTTACCGTTCGCTCCATCATTAAACTTAAATGCTGCGGTTGTAACATTCTTACCTACGAGATCACCCGCGTTATCCGTAGCCAGGGTAAATTGCAATTTGGAAGGATAGTCACCACCAATGGCTGTGTAGAACAAAGGACCCCAAGCTAAAGGACCGCTGGAAGCCAGACGAACACCACCCACATAAGAAGGGCACATGTTTACAGTATCCCAGGCAGTGGTAGAATAGATGCTGTCGGAAGCATAAACATAAGAAGTATTGATGTTGTCAACCGTGTCAATATCCGAAGCAGGGCTGTTCAGGCGGTTTTTAAACATAAACCAACCCGGTCCGCTTGCATGAGGCATGTAGGCGCGCCGGTTAAAGATCAAATCGATAGAATCTTCAGGTGCCAGGGAAGAAAGATGAGCCGTATCGGAAGTCAACAGGGAATAAGAACCACCCATTGGTTTCCAGCTAATTTCACGAGTAAGCACCATATTCTTGGCAGTATCCGTACCAAAGTTTGCTACCACATCCCCCGTATAGGCACGATACTGACGAGGATTGCCATTGGCAGTAGTCAGTTGCTTCCAGGGAATAGCACCTGCATGATAAGTAGCATTAAAGTTTGGAATCAACGCGATGTCACCGGCAGCACCAGAGCCCCATTTGGTAATTGTAAGACGGGTATCAACCCCATTTCGGATTGCGTTCATCAAAGCAGCACCATCCACATCAGAAATCATGAATACCGGAATGGTAACATTAAAGCCGGCTGTGGCACCCATTGGAATCGGATTGCCGGGCGCATTGTTAATAATAACGGCAGCAATGGCACCAGCGGCTTCTGCATTAGAAGCTTTTTCACTAAAGCTACAGCTACCACGATAAAAAATAGCAATGTTGCCAGATAATGCGGTACCATTAAAAGCGGAAGAACAAAGAAGACTATCAGTATTGTTGTTACCAGTACCAATAGCTTGTACCACCTTCTGACTAATAAGGGGATTATTAGCAATATCCCCCCCCCAGGGGCTACCACTGGTGTAGGAATACGTGAAATTCCGGGCACCCTGTAAATTGGCCGGCGCAACAACTTTAAAGCGAGCACCACCAATTAAATCGATGGCCTGAGCTTGAACCTCAGACGTTGTGGTAACGGCTGCACATGCAACGGCTACCAACGAGAGTAACTGTTTTCTCATCTTGATAAGAAAGGGTTAAAAAATGCGTGAAGAAATGAAAGGTAAATCTACGAAAAAAATCGGACCCTAGCCAAGTCCAAACTGACGGCTTAAGTCCAGCATTCGCTGAACAGGCTTGCGGGCAGCATCCATAAGGTCCTCCGGAAGCAAAATTTCCGGAACTTCATAGCGCATCGCCAGATACACTTTTTCCAGCGTATTGCGCTTCATGTGCGGACATTCGTTGCAGGCGCAGGCATTGTCCGGCGGTGCCGGAATAAAAGTCTTTTGCGGACTTTCTTTTTCCATCGAGTGGATAATTCCGGGCTCTGTAACTACGATAAAACTCGTTGCCGGGTTCTCCATCGTAAATTTAATCATCTGCGTCGTGGAGCCAATAAAATCCGCCAGCTCCAAAACGGCCGTTTCGCATTCCGGGTGGGCAATCACAAGCGCATCCGGATGCCGGACTTTCAATTTGGCAATACGCTGCTGAGAAAAGATTTCGTGCACAAAGCAGGCACCATTCCAAAGCAGCATATCCCGGCCGGTTTGCTTGTTGATAAAAGACCCCAGATTTTTATCGGGCGCAAAAATAATCTTCTGGTCTTTGGGGAGGCTTTCCACAATAAGCTGCGCATTCGAAGAAGTGCAGATAATATCCGTTAACGCCTTGATGCCTGCCGAACAGTTGATGTAGGAGATCACCAGATGGTCTGGGTGCGCTTCCCGAAAAGCTTTAAAAACCGGTGGTGGACAGGAATCAGAGAGGGAACAGCCCGCTTTCAGATCCGGTAACAATACTTTTTTATCCGGATTCAGAATCTTGGCAGTTTCGGCCATAAAGTGAACGCCGGCAAAAAGAATCATGTCGGCATCGGTTTTGGCTGCTGCCTGCGCCAGCCCGAGCGAGTCGCCGATGTAATCCGCAATCTCCTGAATCTCGGATTCCTGATAATAATGCGCGAGCAGGACAATGTTTTTTTCTTTTTTGAGTTTTTCAATTTCTGCGTAGAGGTCCAGACCGGCAGGAACTTCTACATCCAGAAATCCTTTTTTCTCAACAAGCGATAAAGCGTTTTCGAAATCCACAGCCATAGTAATAATGGTAGAAATTTTTTTAAAAAAAGAGATAAGTGTTTATTAGGAGTGTGGATATGTGGATAACTTTTCCGGAAATCACCCATTAAACCACTCTAAAACACCTGAATATGCACTGCAAAGATGCAGTTATCCACAAGATAAATCCGCACCAGCTAATGATATCCACAGAGCATTGTGGATAACTTTCAGAAAGGCTCAAATTTCCGGAAAATTTGCCCTTTTTGTGTGGATAACGCTGTGGATAAACCGGCCTGCAATGTTGACAAAAAGAAATTGCAGACCGAAACCCACAGAAAGGGGAAAGTTGTCCACATCTTTTCCACACGTTTTCCACACAAAAAAAGGGATAATCCACAGGGCAATGTGGATAAATAAACCTTGCGTGGAACATCCACGACCCTTGCAAATTCGAAAACCACCGCTTATACTACGTGCGAAAAAGAATTTTCAGAAACCCGTCCGGGAAAGTGGTTTAAAAGGTGTATAAACCTATTTTTGCAAACTTTCCAACATTTTTTAAAGGCTCGTACTTTCTCTTCCTTATGTCGGTTATACAAAATCTGCGTACCAAATACGCAAAAGTGGTAGGTGGACTCATTGGGGTTTCCCTGGTTGGTTTTATCCTGATGGACTCGGCCAACGGTCCGCTTCAATCTTTATTTGGTAAAGACACCAGCGTTGCCTCCGTAAATGGCAACAAGATTGATGCCAAAGACTATCAGCAACAACTGGCAGATTACGAACTGCTCGTGCCGCTCTACAGCCAGGGCAAACCCCTCGATGAAGCCTCCCGCGCACAGATCCGCCAACAAGTGCTCGATGAACTGGTATATAACAAGCTGGTAGAAGACGATATGGAGCGGTTGGGCATTAGGGTTACGGATGCCGAACTCAGAGACCTCATTCGCGGCGCAGCACCCGACCCAATGGTGCAACAGTTTCCTTACTTTAAAGACCAGGAAACCGGGATGTTTAACCCGCAGCTCATTGCCGCCTTTGAACAACAGGTTCCCCAAATCCAGGATCCCAATCAGCGGCAGCGTTTGCAGGAAGAATGGGCCGCGCTGCAACGATTGGTGGCCCGCACCCGCAAGCTTCAGAAATACAATGCGCTGGTGCTTAACGGCCTTTATACGCCAACCCTCCTGGCCAAAAGAGCCATGGAAGAAGGTGCCGAGCTGGCCAGCATCAAATTCGTGAAGCTGCCGTTTGTGATGGTTCCGGATGCAGAGGTAAAAGTTACTGATGCCGACCTGAACGCTTATATCAACAAACACAAAGAGCAATACACCATCGACCAGCCGGTGCGCAGCATCGAGTATGTAACTTTTGATGTGGTGCCTTCCGCAGAAGATACTGCCCGCTCGCTGGGTACGCTGCAAGCGCTACGCAGTGAGTTCGAAACGACCAACGACGTAGAGTCTTTCGTGAACCGCAATTCCGAAGTGCCCTACGCGGGTCGGTATTTTACCAAAAAAATGTTTACCACACCGGGCTCCGATTCTATCCTGAACTACCCGGTCGGCAGCGTGGTAGGGCCTTTCTATGATGGCGGCGGCTACCAAATGGTGCGCGTGCTGGAAAAGAAAGCAATGCCTGATAGTGTGAAAGGTCAACACATCCTGCTGGCTGTGAACCAAACGCGCGACGACAGCGCAGCCCATAAAATGGCCGACAGCCTTATCGTTGCCCTCCGCGCCGGTGCTTCTTTCGACACGCTGGCCCGTCAGTTCTCCGACGACCAAAGCAACAAAGACAAAGGCGGCGACCTCGGCTATTTTGCGCAAGGCATGATGGTTCCGGAATTCAACGACGCCGCCTTTGAAGGCAAAACCGGCGACCTGAAAGCGGTCAAAACCCAATTTGGCTGGCACATCCTTAAAATCAATGACCAGAAAGCCTTTGAAACGGCCACCAAGCTGGCCGTCGTAGCCAAGGCGCTTCAACCCAGCACCGTGACCAACGACGCGGCCTACAACAAAGCGGTTTCGTTTGCCGGTCGCAATGGCGATGCCAAAGCATTCGACGCCACCGTTACCAAGGAAGGGCTGCAAAAGAAAGTGGCCGAAAATATCCGCCAAAACGACTTTACCATCAGTGGCCTCGGTTCTTCCCGCGAGTTGATTACCTGGATTTGGGACGAAGACCGCAAAACCGGCGCGGTATCCAACCCTTTCCACGTAGAAGACCGCTACGTAGTGGCCAAGATTTCCGGAATTAAAGATGCCGGTCCGGTAACGCTCGACGAATCCACCCGCCCGCAAATTGAGCAGTTGGTGAAAGCGCAAAAGAAGGGCGATGTGCTATTGGCCAAATATGGCAAGATGAAAACCCTGGAAGAAGTAGCCGCTGCCAGCCAGCAGGCCATTTTCCAGAGCGATTCCTTCTCCTTTGCCAATCCGTTTGCGCCCAGCCTAGGTTTTGAACCTAAAGTAGTGGGCTATTCTTTCTACAAAGGCTTCCAGCAAGGTGCTACCTCGCCGGCCATCCGTGGCAACGACGGTATTTTCTTTACTACCCTCACCATGCGCGTAACCAACGCATTGCCGCCGCAGGATGCCGCCACGATGGAGCAGCAAAAAATGACGCTTTCCATGCAACTGCGTCAGGGAGTCGGAAATGCCCTTCAGCAAGGTGCCCGTCGCAATGCCAAAATCAAGTACAACGCCAAAATGCTGTAGAGACGCGATTTATCGCGTCTCATAGACAAAAGAGGAAACCGTAGAGACGCCCAACTTGGGCGTCTCTTTTTATTTGAAAGCTTTTTTTAAACCGGCCCTCAGCCGGCCTTCTTCCCCGACAAACTTAAAAAGGCTATTTTTGTAAAAGTGCGGTGCAGCACGCGCCGCGCCTCTTTACGTTTATGGAAACATTTGTGAACAAGGTAGCGGCCTCCGGTATCCTGACCCTTGACCTGGCCCCGTATTGTGAAACCGACGTAGTTGCCTTCGACCTGCAACCCCACTTGTTCCGGGGATTGATTTTAAAAGAAAAAGACTTTCGCGAAGCCCTCAAAACGCTGGATACCGCCCCGTTTTCCGGAAAAGACGTCGCCGTTTTTTGCAGCGTGGATGCCATTATTCCCGTTTGGGCCTATGCCCTCGTTACCATAACGCTGGCCCCGGTGGCCCGCTCGGTGCATTTCGGGACCGTTGAAAGCGTTGGGGAAAAAATCATCGAAACGGCCATCCGCGAAGCCGTCGTTCCGGAACATTATGCCGGTGCGCGCCTGGTGCTCAAAGGCTGCGGCGATGTGGCCATCCCGCCGGCGGCCTATGTGGCGGCCACGGCGCTGCTGCAACCCGTGGTGCAATCGCTGATGTATGGTGAGCCGTGCTCTACCGTGCCGCTCTATAAGAAAAAGGGCGTTGTTTCCGGAAATGCGCCCGCTTGAGGTCGCTTTTTCCCTTTTAAAAACTGCTTTTACTTTCAGAAGGGAAAAAGGTCTGTTATCCCTGCCTGCCTTTTTTCTCCCCCCGTAACCAGCATTTATCTCATACCGTGAATCGTGCCCTTGGAATTCTACTGCTGCTAACGTTTTTTGGAATCCTCCCCGCAAAAGCCCAGCAACCTGCCCTGCCGCCGGAAGCGGCCGCGCCTGCCGTTCCTAAACTCCACAACTTCAAGCTGCTATCAGAAGAGCCGGACGGCAAAGGCAATATCATCCGCAAAGTGCAATACGATGAAGGCATTATGCGCGTGCGCAAAACCATCATCATGCCCATCTCCATCAAGCAGGGGCAGATGGTGAAAGTGAGCCCCGACACGATGCGCAAAGACAAGGTGATGGTTCTGGTGGATAAATCCGATTATTCGCTTCAGGTGTATTACAACAGCCGCGCCATCCGGAACTACAAAGCCGTTTTCGGCCCCAGTCCGCAGGATGATAAATGCCGCGAGGGCGACCGATGCACGCCGGAAGGCTCTTTTGTGATTCAAAACATCAATCCCCGCTCGCAGTACAACAAGTTTATGCTGCTAAACTATCCCAACGATTCGTCGCGGGCCAAATTCAACCGCCTCAAAGCGCAAGGCTTGCTGCCCGCCTCGGCCACCATTGGCCATTCCATCGGCATCCACGGCATCTGGCCCGGCGGCGACGATATGATTGAAATGGGCGTGGGCTGGACGGATGGCTGCATTGCCCTTCGCAACGCCGATGTGGATGAGCTTTCTACCCTCGTGGGCGTGGGCACCAAGGTGTTTATCCGGAAATAAGTTAGAAATGCCTTGTGAGAAAGTCCTCAGTGCCCTTTTTCAGAAACAAGGCAGCTTTTCCGGATGGTCGCTTCGCGACCCAATGTTTGTCCTGGAATGTGCCGGACAAACGTTGGGTCGCGAAGCGACCATTCTTCTAAAGAATAGCCCATTGCTACAAATATCAGGTCGCGTAGCGACCGTTTAGGAGAGCTGCTTTCTTTTCTAAATGACGTGTGAGCTCACTCCTGCCCATATTTCATTGCAAATGGCTTGTGAGGAAGTCATCCCTGCTCATATTTCATTGCAAATGCCTTGGGTGAGTCCACTCCTGCCCATATTTCATTGCAAGTGCCTTGGGGTGGCGTCATCCCGCGTCGCTTATCCTTCCGCAGCGCCGGTTTGATAAAAAATCCGGCGACCACCGAATGTTTCCGGGAATCCGGTGCCTACTTTTGGAAATCTTTTCCTATTTAAACCATGAAAAAAATCCTTCTCGCCTTGCTTTTGCTCGGCAGCATTCCAACTTTTGCGCAGCAATCGGCCAACGAGGCCCTGATGAAATACCTGCCGGCCTACGACACTACCTGGGACATGAGTGCCAAAACCGCGATGGCCGCCAAGTTTGACCTCATCGCCAAAAAATGGCCCGATAGCTGGGCCGCCAATTATTACGGGGCGTATAGCAAGGTGCAAATGTCTTACGCCGAAAAAGACCCTAAAACCAAAGACGCCCTGCTTGACGAAGCCGACGCTTATGCCGATAATGCAGCCAAAGGGGTGGGGAAGGAATGGGATGAACTGTATGTGCTGCGCGCCCAGATTGCCAACGCCCGCATGGGCGTGGACCCCCAAAACCGCTGGCAGAAATACGGCAAAATCTTTGACGATAACCTCGACAAGGCCAAGGCCCTGAACGCCGACAACCCACGGATTTATCTCTTGAAAGGCATCACCAAATTCTACACGCCCAAGATGTTTGGCGGCGGCAAGAAAGCGGCCATGCCATATTTTGAAAAGGCTACGCCGCTGTTTGCAAAAGAAGCTAAAACAGACCCCGAAAAACCGTTTTGGGGATGGAATACCAACGAGTGGTTTATCAAACAGGCGGGTGGGGAAGAAAAGGAATAAGTAGAGACGCCCAATTTGGGCGTCTCTTTTTGTTTGGCCCGGTTTCGGTATTTCCGGAAAATATGTGGATTTCCCCCGAGAATTACGACTCCCTCACGCCTACCGAAGCCGTTGCGCTGCAAAAAGAGCTGCGCCATCAGGTGCAGCTCATGCCTTTGGAGAAGCCCATCCATACCATCGGCGGGGCCGATATTTCCTTTAATAAATACTCCGAAACGGTGTATGCCGGAATTGTGGTTTTGTCGTATCCGCAAATGCAGGTATTGCACCGCGAATATGTGGTGGCAACTGCGAAATTCCCTTACGTACCGGGCCTTTTGTCATTTCGGGAAGTGCCTGCCGTGTTGCAGGTCTGGGAAAAGCTTTCCCACAAACCCGACGTGCTGGTGCTTGATGGCCACGGGCAGGCCCACCCCCGCCGGCTGGGGATTGCTTCGCACTTTGGCGTGGTGGCGGGTGTGCCCACGCTGGGTTGTGGCAAAAGCATCCTGGTAGGCAAGCATGATCCCTTACCGGAAGACGCCGGGGCTACGGTTCCTTTAGTGCATCTGGGAGAAGTGGTTGGAACGGTGTTGCGAACCAAGGCTAGGGTGAATCCCGTATATGTCTCTGCCGGAAATCTACTGACTTTAGAAGATGCCGTCGGTATCGTGCGCCATTGCGTAGGCAAATACCGGATTCCGGAACCTACGCGGCAGGCACATTTGTGGGTGAATGAAGTGCGGTTGCAGCATGGCGGCAAAAACGGTTAGCAGGCGCGAAATTTGAAAAAGGATGTTTGATATGCGAAAATGGATACTTTTTTTGTTGGGAATAACCTTTCTCCACACCGCTGCTACTGCCCAGGGAGAGCGTGAAACGCCTGCGCAACAGAAAACCCGGAAAAAAGTGTTCGGAATGGCCGATACCAATTACATCCGGCTGTTTCCCAACACCTATACCATTCGCACCTATCTGGGCGAGAAATTCGCCACCTTCTCGCTTGAAGACCAGGAGCGCAAACACGATTTAGACTTCAAGCCCAATGCCGTGCTGGCCCTGGGCGTGGGCTTTACGTATCGCGGCATTGGCCTGAGCGTAAGTACCAAATTGCCCTTCCACGACCCGAAAGAACACCTCTATGGCGACACCAAGCGCTACGACTTTCAGCTGCACCGCTACCGCCGCCGCCTGGCCATCGATATGTATCTGCAACGCTACAAAGGCTTTCACCTCAACGATAAAACGCAGGCACCCCTCTACACCGGCGCGGGAACCGATGAAAGTCCGGAATATCCGTATTACCCCAACATGCGCAGCCTGAAGCTGGGCGCAACAGCCTTATACGTCACCAACGGCGATCGTTTTTCGATGCGTAGCGCCGTGAATCAGCAGGAAATGCAACTTAAAAGTGCCGGTTCGCCTATGATTGGCGTAGCGTTTTATTTCCAGCAGCTTTCCAACGGCGGCGCAGGCATCATTCCGGCTGGTTTTCCGGAAATGGACGCTTTTCAGGGCTATAATCCCACCAAAATCCAGACGTACGGCCTTACGTTTCATGGCGGATACGGTTATACCTATGTGTACCGGCAGGCCTGGTTTGCCACTCTGGCCGCCGATGTTGGCTTTGGGCCGGGCTATGTGCATATGGAAGGCGAGTCGCTGGCGGTGCCCGGTGTGGGAATGGGCTCCCAGAACGGTTTGAGCCTGCAAGGGCGCGCTAATCTGCGGGCTGCCATCGGCTACAATAACAACGACTGGACATTTGGCCTGTATGGTATCGCCCACGGCGACCGTTATACCCTGCCAAAGTTCAGCGGTGATAGCAAGAATGGTCAGGTTGGAAACACACAAGGCGTGGTGCGCCTCGTAGCGGCCCGCCGTTTCCCCATGAAAGTAAAAAAGAAAAAGCCGGTGCCCATTACCAACGATATCAACGTGGGGAGTCAATAGAACAAGCGATGAGCGGTATTCCTAAAATAGAAAAAGCGCTGCTTCCGGAAACGAAAGCAGCGCTTTTTATAAAAAAATCTGTAGTTAAACCATAGCTTAGATGCGACGACCGGCATTTGGTCCGCCTACACCGCGGCTTGGACGGCCCGCACCTTGCTTGGGACGACCTGCGCCACCAGAAGCATGGTTGGAACGGCCCCGGCCCCGGCCACCTTCGCCGCGCTCACCACGACCACCGGCTTCGTTGTTGTCGCCGTCTTCGTCGGCGGCCATCATGCGGTCTTCGGTAC
>JAEWBT010000042.1 GCA_023391015.1 Bacteroidota bacterium | reverse complement strand
CCACAGGAGCATAGTTTTTCGGTGCGCCAAGGACCTATTTTCGCCAACCTGGTACTGGCCGATGAGAATAACCGCGCACCCGCCAAAGTGCAAAGAGCCCTGCTGCAAGCGATGCAGGAACGGCAGGTCACCATTGGCGACACCACGTTTCCGCTGGAAGAGCCGTTTCTCGTGCTGGCTACCCAAAACCCAATTGAGCAGGAAGGAACCTACGAGCTGCCCGAAGCGCAGGCCGACCGTTTTTTGTTGAAAGTGGTAGTGGGCTATCCCGATAAGGAAGAAGAAAAGAAAATCATCCGCCAATCGCTTTCGCCTACGGGTTTTCCGCCCATTCGTCCGGTGGTTACGAAGGCCACCATCCTGGCTGCCCGGCAGACCATCCGGGAGCTGTACATGGATGAGAAGATTGAAAATTACATCGTGAACCTCGTGTTTGCGACCCGTTTCCCGGAAAGCCACCGGCTGGAAAAATGGAAACCCTATATCTCTTACGGCGCTTCGCCCCGCGCTTCCATCGGGCTGGCCCACGCGGCCAAAGCAAGGGCGTTCCTCAACCGCCGGGCCTACGTGATTCCGGAAGACATCCGCGCCGTTTTCGCCGACGTACTGCGCCATCGCATTGGCCTCAGCTACGAAGCCGAAGCCGAAGGCATCGGCATCTCGCAGGTGCTGGACGCAGTGCTGAACGCAGTGGAAGTACCATAGGAGACGAGAGACCAAAGATGAAAGACAAAAGAGTAGACCCGTCCATTCATGACACATGACACATGACACATGAAACATGACCTATAGCCTATGAACATCCACCGGTACGACGAAGAGCAGCGCCTGCAATGGGTACGCCAGCGGCGCAGCGGCGCGCTGAGCGTGAAGGAAGTGATGCAGCAGGCAGGCATCTCGCGGGCCACGCTCTACAACTGGCTGGCCGAATTTCCGGAAAAAGAAGAAACCGAAATCGCTACCGCTGAAGCGCCTGCGCCCCCCAAAATTGAACTGCAACGCAGCGGCACCGGCCTGTTGCAAATGCTTCAGGATGCGCTCGCCGTAGTGGACGAGTCTAACACCATTCGCCAGTCTTTGGTGCGGCAGCTGGTGCGCAAGCACACCCTTTCCATCTCGCAGGCCTGCGCCATCGCCGGACTCCCGGAAGCCGATTTTGAGCACAAAGCCCGCAAGCCGGAGGCCGACGACCGCGAGGTGTATGAAACGCTGTGTCGGTTGCTGGAAGAAGATCCGTCGCGGCAGTTTGAGGAATTGATTGTCCTCCTGCGCCGCATTGCGCCAACGTGGCCGCGCAAGCAAATACGGCGGATTTACAAAGACGGGCGGCTCTACCAGCTGCGCACCCGCAAGCGCACGCCGCCCACCCCGCGCGTGGCTACGCCTGGTGTGTTGCAGCGCCGCCAGCGACCCGATGCGGTCTGGACAATGGGCCTGGCTTCAACCGCAGGCGGAAATTATCTTTTTGCGGTGGACAGCACCGATAATGCAGGCTTGGGATTGGCTTTGATCCCCGTTGCCGAAGGCCCCGAAGGCGAGGCGACCCTCATTAAATTCCTGGCTGAAACAGCGGAGATTTCCGGAATGCCGCGCAAGATCCGGGTGCCGGGTATTGCGCCCTTCAATGCGCGCGAGGTGCTGCGCTGGGCCATGCAAAACCAGGTGGGCCTGCAAACGGCTTCCTTCGGCAAAGAAGAAAACGTGGCAGAGTGGACGGCGCTGTCCGAAACCGTTTCGCGGCAGCTGGAAGTGGCCGGTGGCGCTTTTGAGTTTTGGCTGGGAGAGTAAGAAAGCAGTCCTTATTTGAGACGGGCCATGCCGCCTTTAAGTCAAACAAGCTTTTATTCTTGTTTTGTGCTACACTCCTAACACAGCCTATTAAGTCTTTAAAATCTCCTCAGAGGTAAACGGTTACAGCAACTTTGTCATCCTGCAAAGGATCTCTTCAACACTTTTGTTTAAAGGAATAAAAAGGGATTCTTCCAAGAATGACAAAGTCGTTGCATTTGAATTGTACCCGGTCGTTACGTTGGCACAACCTAGTAAAGATTTCAAAGCTCATCAACCACTCAACCTTATAAACCTCCTCAACTCAAATAATCACCTGCGCCAACTGCGCTGCATAGGTTTTTCCAAAAAGGAAACGGTCGCTGAAATCCACTTTTGAAAGGTCGAAAGCCACTGACGGAAAGGCTTCTTTGGCCCGCGCAACAAGGGCACGGACGGTTGCTTTGATGTGCCCTTCATCCAGTTCGCCGGTATCGGCATTGTAAAACGGTTTTTCGAGGCCCAGATCGGCAAAATAGCGCGGGTGCGCCACGGCACACAGGATCAATGTCAGGTTGCTTATCACGTCTGGCAAAGAGTAGAGATACCGGTTATAAAGCGGTCCAAAAAGTACCAACTTCAGGGCCAGTTCTGGTTGTCGCCGCGATTGGTAGGTGTCGGCATCGCGCAGGGCAGTCAGAATATTGTCGCGCATTTTTTCCGGCCTTGGGTTGTCGGTGAGGGAGAAGGTGCTGCGGGTGCGGTGCAGGCAGGCCGCGAGATCTTCTTTTTTCCACTTCAACAACGCCTCCAGAGCGCTGCGCATCTGGCTGTTTCGCCACACCAGCGAGGTACCTTCTTTTTGCTTCCAGTACAATCCGGAAATCCGTTCCAGTTCCAGCATCAGCCGCCCGTCTGGCGACAGCAGAAAGTCCAGTTCGTAAACCGTGCAGAGATAAACATGGGCAATGGCGCCCGCATAGGTATCATTGTCAAAAGAGTCGGCCAGTCGCAGGGCGCGCCCAATCCAGGTTTTAAACGCTTTCCATTTGGCATCCAACTCCTGCGCCGACAAAGCCTCTACCGGCGCGCGCGGGCTGGGTTTCAGGTCGGCAAAATCGCTGAGCAAACTGTCATCCTGCCGGTCGGCCTTGATGGCCAGTTCTTCCAACCCCTCAAAAAGCTTGTAGGGCGAAGCCGTAGCCGCATCGGTATCAAAAACAAAATGGAAAATGCCCTTTTCATCCAGTCCCACGCTGGTATAGCGGAGTTCATAGTTGAGTTCCAACAGGCGACGCATCACGGCCGTTCCGGGTGCATCGGTGCGGGCCAGCGGCACACAGGCATGCACAAAAGCACCGTCGAAAGTGCCTTTCACCAGGCTGGAACCCTGGGCAATGCGAAAATGCAACTTGCCTTTTTCATCCACACTCCATAACACGGGATTTTGCTTTTCATTGTTGAGATACCGCAACAGGGTTTCGATGGAGCGCAGGTATTTTCCTTCGTTAAAAAGCTGCTCGGCAGCGCCCCAAAGGCTCTTCTGGTCCGGCGTGCGGTTGTTGTCGCTGTAGTGGCCAAACTGTACCTGCTCGATCCCGGCAAACGGCGGTCCGGAAAGACGCTCTTCCACCGGCACTTGTTTTTTCTTTTTAGCAGGCCGCTTACGAACCGGCTTCGGGTCAAGAAAGTGAAAAAGTTTGTGGAGCAGGGATGAAGCCATAAAGAGCAGCGTTTTAGGAAACAGACTTTCCGGAAATTTCCGGAAAAATTTGCCCGTCGGGAAAGCCGCTACAAGCTAATAAAACCGTGCGAAGGGCACGCTGTTTACCTTTGTTTTCTTTAAAAGAAAAGACATGGCTAAACCGAAAAACGGCGGACTGGTTTACAGCACCGACCCAAGCTTTCGCCCCGCTGCGCCGGAAGAAGTTGCTGAAATCCCCAAAACCGCGCAGAAACTGCGTTTGCGCCTGGAAAAGCGCAATGGTAAGCCCACTACTGTTATCGCTGGATTTATAGGGCCGGACGCGGCGCTGGAAGCCCTGGCCAAAACCCTGAAAACAAAAGCCGGAACCGGCGGCTCAGCCAAAGAAGGATTGATTCTGATTCAGGGCGATGTGCGGGAGAAATGTATCGGCTGGCTCAAAGACTGGGGCGCGAAAGACGTGAAGTAATACTTTTAGAGCGGTGGCCCCACCACGAGCACGATTTCGCCTTTGGGTGGCTGCTTTTCGTAATGCACGGCCAGTTCAGCAAGCGTTCCAGTGCGGGTTTCTTCAAACTTTTTCGTGAGTTCGCGGCACACGCAGGCCGGGCGGTCGGGACCAAAGTGCTGGGCCAATTCGGTGAGCGTTTTCACCAGCCGGTGCGGCGACTCGTAGAGAATAATGGTGCGGGCCTCCTGCGCCAGTTTTTGCATCGCCGTTTGCCGTCCTTTTTTTACGGGCAAAAAGCCTTCAAACACAAAGCTGCTGGCCGGTAATCCGCTTTGCACCAGAGCGGGAACGAAAGCCGTTGCCCCCGGCAGGCACTCTACCCGCAGCCCGCGTTGGCGACAGGCCCGCGAAAGCAAAAAGCCCGGGTCGGAAATACCCGGCGTTCCGGCATCAGTGATTAAGGCAATCGTTGCACCGGCTTCAATCTGGGTTACAAATTTTTCGGTGAGCAAATGCTCGTTGTGGAGGTGATAGGAAGCGAGCGGGCGGGCAATTTCGTAATGCTTCAGAAGCACCCCGGATGTGCGGGTGTCTTCGCACAAAATCAGGTCGGCATTGCGCAGGATTTCTACCGCGCGGTAGGTCATGTCGCCCAGGTTGCCGATGGGTGTGGGCACGAGGTATAAAATTCCGGAAATTGCTGCTTGTCGCTCTGCCATAAGAGCGCAATGCTACTGAAAAAGGGCCGGTTTTTCCCAACAATAGAAGAACCACATGAAACCCTTTGGGTAAATCCAAAGCGATTTCCGGAAAAAAAAGGAAAATAGCTACGCCTCAAAGCGGCAGGCTTCAACGGCGAAGCCATCCAAGCGCAGCTCCAACGCACGAAGTGCTGTCCAACACGCACAAAGCGCTCCAACCTTCGCCCTTTTTTCTTGTTAGGTTGGAGACCCGATTTTTGCAGTCGGATCACCAGAAGTGTTTCGCTTCGCCATCCATTCAAAAATTCCATGCAGGATCCCAACAATACCATTGTAGTGCAGGGCGCACGCGTCCACAACCTGAAAAATATTGACCTTTCCATCCCCAAAAATGAGCTGGTGGTCATCACCGGCATCTCGGGTTCCGGAAAATCCTCGCTCGCTTTTGATACCCTTTTCGCCGAAGGGCAGCGCCGCTACATGGAAAGCTTTGCCGCCTACGCCCGCCAGTTTATGGGCGACCTGGAACGCCCCGATGTAGACAAGGTTTCCGGACTTTCGCCGGTCATTTCTATTGAGCAAAAAACCACCAACCGCAACCCGCGCTCCACGGTGGGAACGGTAACGGAGGTCTATGATTTTATGCGCCTGCTCTACGCCCGCATTGGTGAGGCCTACTCTTGGCAAACGGGCAAGCGGATGACCAAATTTTCGGAGGAAGAAATCCTGGCGCATGTAGAAGAACATCTTTCCGGAAAACGGATTTCAGTTCTGGCCCCTATTGTGCGCGGACGCAAAGGCCACTACCGTGAGTTGTTTGAAGGCCTCCGCAAGCAGGGTTTTTTAAAAGTTCGCATCGACGGCGAGGTAACCGACCTCAAAGAGCGCATGCAGGTGGACCGCTATAAAATCCACGATATTGAGCTGGTGGTGGACCGGCTGGAAGTGACAAAAGAAGACGCCGCCCGCTTGTCGCAGAGCATTCAGAAAGCCCTGCAAATGGGCAAAGGCTTGTTGTTTATTCTGGATGCCGACGACGGCTCGCTCCGGCAATACAGCAAGCAACTGATGGACCCGGAAACCGGCCTCAGCTACGAAGAGCCGTCGCCCAACACGTTCTCTTTCAACTCGCCCTATGGCGCGTGTCCGAAATGCAACGGCCTCGGAACGGTGTATCAGGTCAATATGGCGGAAGTGATTCCCGACACGTCTAAAAGCGTCAAAGACGGCGGCATTGTGCCCCTCGGTGGTGAGCGCGAAGCGCAGGTGTTTCAACAGGCCGTGAAGGAAGCCAAAAAGCGGAAAATCTCCACGACTGCCCCTATTGCCTCGCTGTCGCCGGAAGCTTTGAATTTCCTGCTCTACGGCAACGACGAAGGCGTGCTGACTTATGAAGACACGGACGCGGCTTACAGTTATCTGCCCGAGGAATTTGAAGGGATTATCAACGTCCTGTATCGCTGGTTCAACCAATCGTCTTCCGAAAGCATCCGCGAGTGGGCCGAAGGGTTTATGATGCTGCAAACCTGCCCGGAATGCGGCGGTGCGCGGCTCAAAAAAGAAAGCCTTTTCTTCCGGGTAGCTGATAAAAATATTGCCGAATTGTCCGCCCTGGCCCTGTCCGATTTGCAGGCGTGGTTTGTGGGGATTGAAGACCGCTTGAGCAACCGGCAAAACGTCATCGCCAAAGACATTTTAAAGGAAATCCGCGACCGGCTGCATTTTCTTTTAGACGTGGGCCTGCATTACCTTACCCTCGACCGCCCTACCCGCACCCTTTCCGGCGGCGAAAGCCAGCGCATCCGCCTGGCCACCCAAATCGGCTCCCAGCTTACGGGCATTACTTACATCCTCGATGAGCCCAGCATCGGCCTGCACCAGCGCGACAACCACCGCCTCATCGGCGCGTTGCAAAACCTGCGCGATACAGGCAACTCGGTGCTGGTGGTAGAGCACGATAAAGACATTATGCTGGCGGCGGATTACCTCATTGACATCGGGCCGGCAGCGGGCTACCACGGCGGCCGCGTCGTGAGTCAGGGAACGCCTAAGGAGGTATTGCGCACCGACACCAAAACGGCGGGCTACCTCAACGGCACTTTGAAGATTGAAGTGCCGAAAGAGCGACGCAAAGGCAACGGCAACAAGCTCGTACTGAAAGGCGCGACCGGCAACAACCTCAAAAACGTTTCCATCACCATTCCGATGGGCACTTTCACGGCTATCACCGGCGTGAGCGGTTCCGGAAAAAGTACGTTGATTAACGACACATTGTACCCGCTTTTGGGGCAGCATTGTTACCACAATTTCAAGCAGCAACCCGCGCCGTATAAAAAGATGGAAGGACTGGAGAATCTGGATAAAGTCATCGAGATCGACCAAAGTCCGATTGGCCGCACGCCGCGCTCGAACCCGGCGACGTACTGTGGTTTTTTCACCGAAATCCGGCAGATTTTTGCCCAGGTTCCGGAAGCCAAAATCCGGGGCTACAATGCCGGGCGGTTTTCCTTTAACGTGAAAGGCGGTCGCTGCGAAACCTGCGGCGGCGGCGGGATGCGCACCATTGAAATGGGCTTTCTGCCCGACGTGTATGTGCCCTGTGAAACCTGCCGGGGCCGGCGCTACAACCGCGAAACGCTGGAAATCCGTTACAAAGGAAAATCCATTGCCGACGTGCTGGAAATGACTGTGGACGATGCCGTGGAGTTTTTTGTGAACGTGCCCTGGCTGCACCGCCGCATCAAAGCGTTGCAGGATGTGGGATTGGGGTATATCACGCTTGGTCAGAACGCCGTAACGCTTTCCGGCGGGGAGGCACAACGCGTAAAACTGGCCACCGAACTGGGCAAGCGCGACACCGGCCAAACCGTTTATATCCTCGACGAACCCACGACCGGATTGCACTTTCAGGACATCGAACACCTGATTAATGTGCTACAACGGCTGGTGGAAAAAGGCAACACCGTGATCGTGATTGAGCACAATCTTGACATCGTGAAAGTAGCCGATTACGTGATTGACATGGGACCGGAAGGCGGTGCGGGCGGCGGCACGGTGGTTGGCCATGGCACCCCCGAGAAAATTGCTAAAATTCCGGAAAGTCATACGGGGCAGTATCTAAAGCTGGAGCTTTCGTAACGACTGAACAAGTCCGGGGTAGAATTTCGGGAAGACTTGTCAAGTCAACCGGTTCGCTGTTCGGGGACTTGACAAGTCGTAAAAAGGGAGGGCCGGCGCGTTGCGC
>JAEWBT010000010.1 GCA_023391015.1 Bacteroidota bacterium | reverse complement strand
TCCTATCAAAAGCGACTGCGCCGCGCGGTGGATCTTCCGGTCCGGCTTTCGCTTTTTTCGGCGGGGCTGATGACGCTGCCGGTGGGACTACTCTTGGTTTCCATTTTCCGGAAATCCGGGGAAACCGGAGGCCAGTTAAGGCTTTTTACAACCTATGGCGTTTTGATTTTTCTGGGTTGGATTACGGCGATTCTTTTCGGGATGACCTTCAAAACCCTGCCTTTTATTGTGTGGAACAAAGTGTATGGAAAGCTGGCCGGTAAGCAACAAACGCCCGCGCCCAATGCGCTGTTTCCGGAAAAGGTGCTGCGCTGGATGACTTATGGGTACCTCGCGGGATTGCTCGCGCTGCTGTCCGGGCTTTTCTCCGCCATCAATAGCCTGCTTTGGGCCGGCGCGCTGCTTTTATTTTCAGCTGCGGTCCTCTATGTCTATCTTGTTTGCCGGATGCTGCTCCACAAACTACCTGTTGATTCATGACTGTAGAAACCAATAACGAATTGCGCGCAACGGCTGCCCTGGCTGCGCTTTCCACCGTGCTGGACCCGGAAATCGGGCTTAATATCGTGGACCTCGGGCTGGTGTACCGGATTGATTTTCACGACGAAACCCAAACAGTGCGCTGCGATATGGGCCTGACAACCCAGTTTTGTCCCATGGGCAGTGCCATTACCGAGGCCGCGCGCAACGCGCTTTCCGGTGCTTTTCCGGAATACGATATTGACCTGCGCCTCACCTTCGACCCGCCGTGGAATGCCAGCCGCATCTCCCCCGAAGGCAAAGCTTTTTTAAACCGCTAGAAAACCATGTTGAGTATTACCTGCAAAGCCGCGATCAAGGCCGTTATTTACCTCGGTTCCAAATACGAATCGGGGCAGCGGGCGGGTATCAAAGAGATTGCGGCCTACACCGGCGAAAACGAAAACACGATGGGCAAGCTGCTGCAAAAGCTGGTGCGCGCCGGCATCATCAACAGCGCCAAAGGCCCGACCGGCGGTTTTTATATTACCGGTGCCCAACTGAGCCAGCCGGTGCTGCGCATTATTGAAGAAATCGACGGGGCGGGCGTTTTCAGCAATTGCATTCTCGGACTCAGTCAGTGCTCCGATGTACGGCCTTGTCCGTTGCACGCTCAATACGCGCCGGTGCGCAACGCGCTGCAAACCATGTGCCGGAATATGAACATTCGTGGACTCTGCGAGGATGTGGCACAAGGACAGGCCTATCTGCTTTCCTAACGTTTTTCCTCCCCCAAAAACCTTTTTGAGCATGAATGAAGACCTGTTGCTTTCCTACGGAGCGGTGGTTAAAAATCTGGAGAAAGGCGAATACCTGTTTTACGAAGGCGATCTGGCCCGCAATTATTTTCAGATTGCAGAAGGCCGGATGAAGATGTTTAACATCAGCGAGGAAGGCAAAGAATTTACCCAGGGCTATTTTGAAGACGGCGACAGCCTCGGCGAGCCGCCCCTGCTGCTGCACGAGCCGTACCCCGCCAGCGCGGCGGCTACCCACCCTACAACCGTTTACAAGCTTACCGGCGCACATTTTCAACAGCTTTTGCACGATCATCCCGAAGTGCAAAATAACCTAATGTTGCGCCTGGCACGCCGCCTCTACCACAAAGCCACCACCCTGCGCAACCTGGCCAATAACTGCCCGGAAGAGCGCATCGTTACCTTTCTGGAAGATTATAAAAAACAGGCGCAAAAAAGCAGCCGAGTTCATATTCCCTACACCCGTCAGGAGATTGCCAATGCTACCGGTCTGCGGGTGGAAACGGTGATTCGCACGCTCTCAGCGCTCAACCAGATGAAACGGGTTTCGATTATCGACCGGAAGCTGTATTATTAAGATCAGTCACGCTTTTTTCCGGAAAAAAGGGTTCTAAAAGGCGCATTCCGGACCTTCCTTCAAGCCGGGCGCTTCGCGCTTTTTTCAGCTCCTTGCCTTCTTTTTAGCGCCGTTAAACCGCGTATTTCAATTTCCTTATCCCATGATGACCAACCAAAAATTCTCGCTGCAATTCTGGGTCCGGTTTTCACTTTTGAATCTGGTGCTGGTAGCTCTGCTCGGCACCCTGATGCGGTATAAAATCGCTTTTAGCCTGCCGTGGATCGACCAGAAAAACCTGCTGCACGCCCACTCGCATTTTGCCTTTGCCGGCTGGGTGTCGCTGGCCCTCTCGGCGGCCATGATTGCCACCCTGCCGCCGGAAATTTCCGGAAAATCCTTCTATAAATGGCTGCTGGGCCTCACCAACCTGACGGCCTATGGCATGTTGCTTTCCTTTGCGGTGCAGGGCTACGGCGCGGTTTCCATTCCTTTCGCAACGCTCTCGCTGGTTTTGGGTTTTGTATTCGCAGGGCGCTTTGCGCGCGATTTGCGCGCCGCGCCGCCCAGTCCGGCCAGGCCCTGGTTTTATGCCGCGCTGCTTTTTCTGGTGGTTTCGGCGGGCGGCACCGCTTCGCTGGTGCAGATGATGGCTTCCGGCCACATGGATCAGCACCGCTACCTCGCTTCTTTATACTGGTATCTGCATTTTCAGTACAACGGCTGGTTTTTGTTTGGCTGTATCGGTCTTCTGGTGGGCTATCTGCATCAGAAAATTTCCGGTTTTCAGCTGCCGCGCGGCATTTTCTGGGCTTTTGCAGGGGCGGCCATTCCGGCGTATGGCCTTTCGGTGTTGTGGGCGCATTTGCCTGTAATTATTTACGGCATAATCGTGCTGGCAGCCCTAACCCAGACCAGCGCATGGATTTGGCTGCTCCGCCGGATTTATAAACCGGTAGCGCAACTCACCAGCACCGACGTAATGGCCCGCAACCTGATGATTTATGTAGCGGCTGCTTTTTCCATCAAAACCACCTTGCAGCTGTTTTCGGTGATTCCGCAAATGAGCAAGCTGGCGTTCGGTTTCCGCCCGGTGGTGATTGCGTATCTGCACTTGTCTCTGCTGGCGGTTACAAGCGTGTTTTTGGTAGGCTATTTTTACCTTAAAGGCTGCACCAAGCAGAGCCGGTGGACGATTCAAATGATAGTCTTATTCCTGGTTGCCGTTTTTCTCAACGAATTGGTTCTCGGCGTGCAGGGTATCGCTTCCTTTATGTATTTCCCGGTGCCCTACGTGAATGAAATGCTTTTAATAGTGGCAGCCCTGCTTTTCGTAAGCGCTGCCGGTATTTTCCTCGGCAGCAAGGGGGAACAGATAATGCAGGAGCCTTTTTGATTGAAAGAAACAGTGGCCGGGGCAGTACTGGCTTTAATACAAAAAAGCCGATGTTTCCCGGGATGAAAGCACCAGCTTTTTTGAAAGAAATATAAGCCTCAAAGACAGGAAATTTCCGGAAATCCGTGCCGCATTTCCGGAAAATCATCAGAAGCGGAAGCCGACGGTAAGGCCGGTTCGGATACCGGGCACGGGCAGGTTTCTGGTTACGTAAATACGATCATTGTCAACCGTTACATCGCCAAAGGAGTTTCCAAGCTCTTCAATAATTTCACCCTTCCCGTCGCTGGTTAGTTGGCTGAAATCGCCGTTGGCCTCCAGGCTCACGGTTCCGTAGCTCACCATTGGGCCAAAGAAAAACCAGTCTATCGAAACGCGCGGCGATACGTTGAACTTGGCACCCATCTGGAAGCCGCCGCCGCCGTAGGAGTAGGCTCCTTTCAAGAGCACATCTTCACTGCCCGTGGCATAGCTGGCATCATTGATAGTAAAAGGAACATCCAGATTAAACTTGCCGAAGCGCCCGAAAAGGCCCAGATAGAAACCGCTCATGGTGCCTTTCCCAAAATAGCAGCGGATTTCCGGGGTGAAAGCATAGTTACTAATCCGGGCACCATCAATCATTTTCTGCGCCACCGTGTCGTCGTTAAAAAGATTTTTGGCACTGGAAGCAAAAGGCAAAGCCCGCTCCGGCCCGGTCCGGAAACCAAGACCCACACTGAACCGGCGGGCAAATGCCCGCTCATATTGCAGGGAAATATTGCCGAGCACCAGCGATGGTACATTGAGTTTCACTTCGTTGTTGAAAGAGCGGCGCTTGGGCTTTACTTTTTCACCGGCAGTAAGCGTGAGGGTATCGGTGGAAGAACGGTTTCGGGTATCTTCTAAAGTTGTGTTTTGCGAAAAAGCGGTGCTTCCTATCAGCAAGGCAAAAACAGTTGTAAAAAGGTATTTCATAAAGAGAAAATTTTTCCCCAAATAAAATACCCTTTTTTGATTCCTGCAATACCTAACAGTACGTATTCTAAGCGCTTACGCCTTTATCGCGCCAGAATAAAATCCCGGAAAAGGTCCAGCGCCTGCAATTCGGCGGCAACAGCTGCGTCGAAAGTCGCCTCATCAGTCTCGTTCCGAAGCAGGGAGCGCCCCGCATCGATGAGGCGGAGGCTGTTGTCGGTCAGCAGGATATTATCCCACTTGCCGCTCGTGAAGCCTGCCTCGCGCTGGAGGTGGTTGTGCACAAAGCCGGCTTCGTGCAGCTCGCGCAGTTCATCGCTCAGCACTTCGAGGAGCGCCTTGCGCTTGTCTACCTCGATGCTGCGAAAATCCATGGGATACAGGCGCTCCAGCACCAGTACCGCGTGGGATTCAAACTGATCCTGGCGAATCAGCCGCACCATCAGGCCATTCACGCCATTGGCAAATTCGAGGCGGGCCGCTTCGGCAGCGGCATCCGCAGCTTCCTGATACATTTTTCCGGCTTCGGTGTCGGAAAGCGCGACGACAACGGCTTCTGTGCCGGAAGAAAGTTGACGGGGAGATATTTTACTCAGCATACGGCGTTTTTGTGCTTAAAATTTGTTCCGCCACATCGCGCTCTCTACCGGCAGGCCGGGTTGGGCGTTGTATTTGGCGTTGGCTTTGCGGTTGTAAGGCACCAGAATCTCGCCTTCTACTGGAAAATAAATGAGTTGTCCCACTGGCATTCCGGCATATACGCGCACGGGCTGCTTCACGGAAATTTCCAGCGTCCAGTGGCCGCAGAAACCCACATCGCCTTTGCCGGCAGTGGCGTGGATGTCGATGCCGAGGCGACCGGTAGAACTTTTGCCTTCGAGGAACGGCACATGGGCATGGGTCTCGGTATATTCTAGGGTTACACCCAGGTAAAATTCATGGGGTTGTAGCACAATCCCTTCTTCCCCAATTTCAAAATGCTCGATTTCGTTGTGTTTCCGGGCATCGAGGGTGGTATCTTTATATTTGGCCAACGCCTTGCCGAGGTGCACGTCGTAGGAGTTGGAGCCGAGGCTTTCGCGGTTGAAAGGCGTGATGACAATAGTGCCTTTTTCCTGTTCTTCTAAAATACGGGCGTCGGAGAGAATCATAATAAGCAGCGAAGGTAAAGGATAGTGGATAGTGGATAACTGATAGTGAATAGTGGATAGTTTTTCCGGAAATGTAATCTTCTGAATCATCTTTTCCCAAGCGCCCGTTTGCACGTAACCATACCTACTATCCACTATCCGTTATCCACTGTCCACTATCCACTATTCGCTATTCGTTAAGCCGGTATCATCTTTACACAACTCCCACTATCCACTATTCGTTATCCACTATCCACTAAAAAATGCCTCTTTTCAAATCCTGGTCGCCCCACCCCCACGCGCAAGCCGCCATCTGGCGCATCGAAGAGCCGGAAGTTTTCTTTTCTTCCCGCACCGGTTTGCAATCCGATATCCGGCACGGGCAGCGGCGCATTGAGTTTCTGGCCGGGCGCTTTCTGGTGCAGCACCTGTGGCCGGAAATCGAATTCACCGAAATCCATATTGATGCCAACGGCAAGCCCCACGCGCCCGAGATTTCCGGAAGAGCCTTCTCCCTCTCGCATTCGTTTCCCTACGTGGCGGCGGTGGTGACGGATGCCTTGCCCTGTGGAATCGACATTCAGATTCCCAAAGAAGGTATTGCTGGCATTAGTCCAAAATACCTTTCGCAGCCCGAAAAAGACCTTTTTAAAAACAGTGATGAAAACCTGTTGTGGGCCTGGAGCGCGAAGGAAGCCGCCTACAAGTGGGCTAATGTGAAAGGCCTGCAACTGCGCGATATTGAGCTGAAATATTTTTGTCCGTGCAGCAGCCTGCGCGAAGCTGTTTTTGTGATCGACCACCCGGATTTTAAAAACGTGATTGAGGTGAAAGGCTGGATTGACGGCGATTTTGTGGTGGCGGCGGCGGTGAAATAGCGCGGACGGTGAGTGGTATCGTCGTATCGTAGAGACAAGGCATGCCTTGTCTCTACAGCCCGGATAACAATCCACCTCTTTTGATTCCCATTATTGTTCGTCATTCCGACCGGAGCGCAGCGGAGTGGAGGAACCTCTTGATGTGCGGCTTTAATCCTCTCCAAACAGCTATGATTCAAACAGATCCCTCCTACGTCGGGATGACAACACTTTTTATGCGCAATAAAAAAGGACGCGAAACCATTCGCGTCCTTTTTCTTTCAGAAAAATGCTCTTTTAGTTCCGGCGGCCAAACAGGCGCAGGATCATGAGAAACAGGTTGATGAAATCCAGATACAGGGTGAGCGCGCCGTAGATAGATGCTTTCTTTACGTTCTCGGACGTGCTTACGGTGCCGTCGGCATTCACCTCAAAACCCTGGCCGATAAGCTTTAGTTTCTGCACATCATACGCCGTCAGGCCGGTAAATACCGCAACGCCTACGATGGAAATAATCCAATCAAGCGTGCTGGAGCCTACCATCCAGTTGATGAGCGAAGCTACCACGATTCCAATCAGGCCCATAAACATAATGCGGCCAAAAGACGTAAGGTCTTTATTGGTGGTGTAGCCCATCACGGCCATGATGCCAAACATCAGCGCCGCTGCGGCAAAGCAGGAAACGATAGAGCCAGTGGTATACACCAGCAGGATAAATGACAGACTCACGCCCATAATGGCAGCGTAAGCAATAAAAAGCGCCGTCATCACCGTAGCCGAAAACTTCTGATACCCAAACGACATCGCGATTACAAACAGGAGCGGCGCCCAGATGGCGAGTGTGCCGAGGCCGGTGCGTTGTCCGGTTTCAAAGTTAACCAGGTAGCCCAGCAGGTTGGCGTTGGTGGCAAACAGCCAGGCGCACACCGCCGAAATGGCCAGGGCGCCGAACATCCACAGGAAGACAGACGCCATGAATTTTTTAGCCACGCCCACCTGCCGCGTCTGTTCGGCCGGAATGGTCGTGAAGGAAGGATGCTGATTTTAGGGAAGCATGGGACGGAAAAAGGTTTTTTAATGTTGTTGGGGTGAAGATACAAAAAGCGTTTAAAAACACGCTTTCAGCGGGCGTTAAAAGAAGTACGCCAATGGGGAAGCTAAGTATATCGGCTGTAGAGAAACAGCGGCTAAGGGGATGGGTAGGAAGCTGTGGGTATTGTGCAGCAAATCACCAGTCATGCAAAGCAAACCGTATGTATGGTGTAGCAAATCGTCGGTCATCTACCGTAAACCGTAGGGAAAGTGTTGGATTTCGCTTGTGCTAAGCGTTTGGGGTTGTTCAGAACCCTTATTTGCAGTAATCCATATAGAACTGCATTTATGCCGCTTTTATTTTCATCCCTTCCAACCCCGCAGGCCTCATCTTTGTTCTTCTTTTTCCGGAAATTCCCTTTAAAACAAGAGCCGTTTTCCGGAAATTCAAACGCTTTCCAACGCCCGAAGGGCTCCAACGCGAAGCTCCAACCACCATGTCCAAAAAGCTGTTTCTCCTCGATGCCATGGCGCTCATCTACCGCGCCTATTTTTCGCTCGTTCGCTCGCCCCGCATCACCAGCGCCGGTCGCAACACCAACGCGCAGTTTGGCTTTACCAACACCCTGCTCGACCTTCTCAATAAGGAAAAACCCACTCATCTCGCCGTGGTGTTTGAAGGCGGCAAATCGGACACCGACGTGCACCGTACCGCCGTGTATGCCGATTACAAAGCCAATCGTGCCGAGCAACCCGAAGACATTAAAAGCGCCCTGCCCGATATTCAGAAAATCATTGAAGGCTTCAACCTGCCTTGCCTTTCCTCCAAAGGCTACGAGGCCGACGACGTGATTGGAACCCTCGCCAAAAAAGCGGCGGCGCAGGGTTATGAGGTGTATATGGTAACGCCCGACAAAGACATGGGGCAGCTGGTGGGCGACGGCATTTATATGTACAAACCCGGCTACATGGGCTCTTCACACGAGATTCTGGACAGCGCCGCGATTTGCGCCAAGTGGAATATCAAAAGCGTGAATCAGGTGGTGGATATTCTGGGGCTGATGGGCGATGCGGTGGATAATATTCCCGGCATTGCGGGCGTGGGCGAAAAAACCGCCGCCAAGCTGCTGGCCGAATACGAAACGGTGGAAGGCGTGATTGCCAACGCCGATAAAATCAAAGGGGCGCTGGGTGAAAAAGTGCGCGCCGGTATTGAATCGGCGATTATGAGCAAGCAGCTGGCGACCATCCAAACCGACGCACCGGTGGACTTTGACGAAGAAGCCTGCCACGTGGGCGAGTGGAACCGCGAGGCGCTGGCGGAAATCTTTACCCAACTGGAATTCAAAGCCCTCGGTCGCCGCATTCTGGGCGATGATTTCGCCCCGCCGGTCGTTACCACGCAAGGTGCACTGGACCTTTTTGGAAATCCGTTGCCGGCCCACCTGCAACCGGGCGTGCAACCCGCGACTGCCACCATTTTGAGCACCGAGGAAAGTCCTGAAACGCATGTGGTGGACAAGAATATTGAAAACACGCCGCACACCTATCACCTCGTTCAAACCGATGCCGAAATAGACGCGCTTTTAGAGAAAATTTCCGGAAAAAAGGTGATTTCTTTTGACACTGAAACCACTTCTACCGATGCCAATCTGGCCGAGTTGGTGGGGATGAGTTTTTGTGTGGAAAAAGGCGAAGCCTGGTACGTGGCCGTGCCCGCCGACCGCGAGCGCGCCGATGAAATTCTGGACCGTTTCCGCCCGCTTTTTGAGGATGAAAGCATTACCTGGGCGGGGCAGAATTTGAAATACGATTTCATTGTGTTGAAATGGTATGGCGTGGAGCCGAAGGGCCGTGTTTGGGACACGATGCTGGCGCATTACCTGCTGGAACCCGAAGGCAAGCGCAACATGGATTTACTTTCCGGAAAATACCTCGGTTATGAGCCGGTTTCTATCCTCACTTTGATTGGCAAGAAAGGAAAAGACCAGCTTACCATGCGCGACGTGGACGTGAATTTGGTGAAAGAATACGCCGGGGAAGACGCTGATGTGGTGTGGCAACTGAAAGACGTTTTTGAGCCGATGCTGAAAGCCGAGAAAATGGAAACGCTTTTCCACGACGTAGAAGCGCCGCTCGTGCCCGTGCTCGCCGACATGGAGTTTGAAGGCGTGGGGATTGACGTGCCGTTCCTCAACGATTACAGCAAAGTGCTTTCCGAAGATATTGTGGCCGCCGAGGAACAGGTGTTTGCCGAAGCGGGTTTGCGTTTCAATATCGGGTCGCCAAAGCAACTGGGCGAAGTGCTTTTCGACGTAATGAAAATTGAAGG
>JAEWBT010000110.1 GCA_023391015.1 Bacteroidota bacterium | reverse complement strand
CTTCGGTACCTTCTTCAGCAGCGTCTTCTTCACCAGCTTCTTTGGCCTGTGCACGCTCTTCGAGGCCTTCCATAATGGCGGCTACGAGATAGTTGGTCACAATAGCGATCGACTTGGTAGCGTCGTCGTTGGCAGGAACGGCGAAATCTACTTTAGAAGGATCGGAGTTGGTATCCACCATCGCAAAGGTTTGAATACCAAGGCGTTTTGCTTCGGCCAGCGCGATGTGTTCGTGGGAAATATCCACCATAAAGATGGCGGCAGGCGTGCGGCTCATCTGCGAGATACCGCCCAGCACTTTATCCATCTTGTCGCGGCTGCGCGTCAGGGTCAAACGCTCTTTTTTGGTTACAGAGTCCATCGTGCCGTCGGCCAGCATCTTGTCGATGGTCTGCATTTTCTTCACCGAGCGACGAATCGTGTTGAAGTTGGTGAGCATGCCACCCAGCCAGCGGTCGGTAACGAAGGGCATGCCTACTTTTTGAGCCGCCTCGGCAACGATTTCTTTCGCTTGCTTTTTGGTGGCTACAAACATGATTTTTTTTCCGCTCTTGGCAATTTGCTTCAGGGCAGCGGCGCTTTCTTCCAGACCTTCAATCGTTTTGTTGAGGTCGATGATGTGAATGCCGTTTTTCTCCGCGAAGATGTAAGGCAGCATCTTCGGGTTCCATTTTTTCTTCAGGTGGCCAAAGTGAACACCGGCTTCCAGCAACTGCTGGTGAAGGCTTTTATTTTCTTCCATTGTTGAAGTAGAGTAGAAAGTAAAAAGTAGAGAGTAGAAAGATTTTTCCGGCAGGAGATGAAAGCAACGGACGGCTTTCTACTTTCTACTAACAGCTTTCGACTAAAAAGATTAGCGTTTAGAGAACTGGAACGAACGACGGGCTTTGCGCTTACCGAATTTCTTGCGCTCTACCATCCGCGGGTCGCGGGTCATCAGACCTTCTTTTTTCAGCAGCGGGCGGTAGGTTTCGTCCATTTGCGTCAGGGCGCGGGCAATCGCCAGCTTAATGGCTTCCGCCTGACCCTTCTGGCCGCCACCGTTCACGGTTACAACCACGTCGAAACCGGTGGTGCCGCCTTCGATGGTTTTCAGGGGCAGTTCTACCTGGTTTTGCAGGTACATTACAGGGAAGTACGCTTTGTATTCTTTGCCATTCACCGTTACGTTACCGGTACCTTTGGCCATATACACCCGGGCTACCGCATTCTTACGGCGACCAACGGCGTTTTTTTGCTTTTCCATTCAGAAGAGAAAATTCAGGTTTCAAATTCCAAAATCCAAAAAAATCTGGGTTTTGGCTTTTGGGTTTTTAAGATTTGGATTTAATGCCTTCGATGGTCATCGGCTGCGGCTTTTGAGCCGTGTGCGGATGCTCGGCGCCTTCATACACAAAAAGCTTTTTGTACATCGCGCGGCCGAGGCGGTTTTTCGGCAGCATGCCTTTCACGGCGCGCTCCACAGCTACGTTCGGGCGACGAACCAGCAGTTTTTTAGCAATCTCGCCTTTCTGACCACCGGGATATCCGGAGTACGTCAGGTATTCTTTGTCTTCCATCTTGTTGCCGGTAAAAACAACTTTTCCGGAATTCACCACGATTACATAATCACCGCAATCGAAGTGAGGCGTGTAGTACGCCTTGTTTTTGCCACGCAGCACGTGAGCAATTTTAGAGGCCATGCGGCCCATGGTTTGGCCCGTGGCATCTACCACGTACCAGTTGCGCTCCACGATCTTTTCGTTGGCGCTTTGGGTTTTAAAGCTAAGGTGTCGCATTTCTTTTGGGAAATAAAAACAAGAGACCTGAATATTTCCGGAAATTTCCGGAAAAGCAGGGGCGCAAAAGTAAGGTTTTTATAGGTGTGAATACTCCTTTTTGCATGAAAAATTTTTCTTTGGAGCCATAATTGCACTGATAATCAATGCTTTTTCGGCCCAATTATTTTTAAAGGCTGCTTCAGCTACTCAGGAGTGCCGCCATTTTTAGGCGCTGTTTTCCGGAAAAAATCGATAAAATCCGCCCCTTGCTGCCGGGCGTTGAAGTGTTCGGCATTGATTTGAAGCACCCGTGTCTGTAGGGCCTCCCATTCCGCCGCCGGAAGGTCAGAAAGCGTGTTTAGTTGCTTTTTAAGTGCTTCAAAATCGCCTGAGGGCACGACCCAGCCCACGCCGTGTTGCTGAATCAAAGTGGCTCCTTCGCCCGTTCCGGCAAAAAGTACCGGCAGCCCGGCCGATAAGGCCGAAAAAATCTTGCTCGGCACTGCCCCGTAAACGGCTGTTCGCAACGAGGCGAATGCAAAGTCGTATTCCCCCAGTTTCCGGAACATTTCTTCCGGTGGCAGCAACCCTTTGTAAATCACACCACGCTCTGGATGCCGGCGGGCGAAATCTTCCAATGCCTTCCGGTCAGCGCCATCGCCATAAAGGTGCAATTCCAGGTTATAGGCAGCAAAATCCACCTGCCGCGCGATATCCAAAATGCCCTGCACCGGCCCGATAAGGCCCGCATAAACCATCTTCAGTCGCCCGGTCTTTTCTTTCGAAAAAGCCATCCGGTCGAGCGCAGCCGGTAGGTTCCGGAATAAAAAAGCGGGTTTGGGTGGATAGCCCTGTTTGTGGATATACTGCAATATCTCTTCTGATTGCCCCATCCAGCCTGCCGCCTGCCGAAACAGCCAGCGCTCTGCTTTTTGCAAACCTTGGTAAAGGGGGCCGTCGCGCAGGGCGCCTAGCTCCTTAGCCGTCAGGGGCCACAGGTCGGAAATATTGAGCAGAAACGGGATCTGGTGGCGGCGGGCCAGCCACGCACCGCAAAGCGCCAAGGGAAGCGGCGGCGAAGAAATAATCAGCCGCTGCGGGCGAAAATCTTTCAAAAACGCGCTCCCATGCTTCAAGATAGCATTAGAAAGCGACAGCAAACTGCCCGTGCGCCGCACCCGGCTGGCCGAATGCGAAGGCGAAAACGGAATCCGGCATACTTGTATGCCTTGCACCGTTTCAGTGACCACAGCGCTGTTTTTGTATTCCGGAAAAACCCGGCCCGTGGGGTAGTTGGGCATCCCTGAAAGCACCGCCACTTCATAACCCGCGTCGCGTAGCAGGTGCGCAATGCCTTGCATGCGCAAAGGCGCCGCCCCGATTTCGGGCGGATAGCTGTTGCACAATAAAAGAACACGGTTGGGATGAGCCACAGGAAGAAGGGCTGCAAATATAAAAGCCCTTTGCAGGGATTGAAATATGCAGTTCTGCCCGCAATCATTTGCCCATATTTCCGGAAATCTACCCCCGCCGCTCGCCAATTTGCTGCCGCCACATGGCGTAATACAATCCTTTCTCGGCCAATAACTGCGAATGACTGCCGGCTTCCACAATTTTGCCCCGCTCCAACACATAAATCCGGTCGGCGTGGAGGATGGTGCTGAGCCGGTGGGCAATGAGCAACGTAATCTGCCGGTGCAGGGCGGAAACATCACGAATGGTGGCCGAGATTTCTTCCTCCGTAATGGAATCCAAGGCTGAGGTGGCTTCGTCGAAAAGCAGCAATCCGGGCTTGCGCAGCAGGGCGCGGGCAATGGAAATCCGTTGTTTTTCGCCGCCGGAAAGCTTCATGCCGTTTTCCCCCAAAACGGTATCCAGCCCCAGTGGCGAGCGCGCCAAGAGTGGGCCGCAGGCTGCGTCGTGCAGGGCTTTGATTAAATCGTCTTCGGTGGCTTCGGGGGCCACGTAGAGCAAATTTTGCCGGATGGTGCCCGCAAAAAGCTGGGTTTCCTGCGTCACAAAGCCAATCTGCCGCCGAAGCGGGTTGTAACGAATCTGGGTAGAAGGCACGCCGTTAAACAAAATCTGTCCGCTCACCGGCGTGTAGAGTCCTACCAGCAGCTTTACGAGCGTGCTTTTTCCGGAACCCGACGGCCCTACAAAGGCAATTGTTTCCCCTTTTTTAACGTCAAACGAAATCCCGTCAATCGAATTTCTGGTGGCGGTTTTGTGGCGAAATACCACGTCCTCAAAGACCAGCGTTTCCAATTCTTTGATTTCCACCGCATTTTCCGGACGTTTCTCAATCGGCTTTTGCATCAGGGCATCAAAGCCGGAAACCGAGGCTTCTACTTCGCGGTATTGCAGGATAATGGTTCCCATATCCTGCAACGGGCCAAACAAAATCGTGGAGATGGATTGCATGGAAATCAGCTCGCCGGTGGTGAGCCGGTTCCGGAAAATGAGCCACAACAGGGCAAACAGAATGCTTTGCTTGAGGATGCTTAGCGTGGTGCTTTGCAGGAACGACAGGTTGCGCGTTTTGCGCACTTTCTCCATTTCCAGGTCGTAGATTTTTCCCGTAAGGGTTTTGAGGCGACGGATTTCCGGAAACGTAAGTCCCAGGCTTTTCACCAGTTCAATGTTGCGGAGGCTTTCGGTAATCACCCCGGCCATTTTGGCCGTTTCGCGGTTGATGCTGCGCTGGGTGGCGCGGATGCGTTTGGAAAGCAGGCCGGTGAGCGGCCCCAAAACGCCAATGCCGATGGCAAAAACGGGGATGAGCAGCCAGCTTTTGGTGATGGAATACCAAATGAGAAAGGCAATGCCAATGAGCGAGGAGTACAGGATATTAAAGAACGACCCGCTGAACCGCTCGGTGTCGGTTTTCAGTTTTTGAAGGACGGAAAGCGTTTCGCCGGAGCGGCTTTCTTCAAACTCCTGAAACGAAAGACGGAGCGTTTGGCGGATGCCATCGTCGAAAATCTGGCGGCCAAAGCGCTGCACGGCCAGTCGCGAGCAATATTCCTGCGCCGCCTTTAGCGCCCGCGAGAGCAGGGCAATGCCGGTGGCCAGTCCCAGCAGGCCGAGGACACCGCGTACACGTTCGGCATCGCTGCCCGTGCCGCGGGTATTGGCGTAGTTGTCTATAATCTTCCCAAAAATAATGGGGTCGGCGAGGGCCAGCACCTGGGCAACGGCGGCCAGAATTAATGCGATAATTACCAGCTTGCGGTGGGGCCGCAGGTAACGCCATAGGGTTTTCATGGCCGGAAATCCTACCAAAACTGCACCTTCTTCTATGGTTAGCGAAAATCCGCCATGCGCTTTTGGGGCTTAGAAGGGGATTTTTGGGGTTTAGAAGTCGAACATGTAATGAATATTACTTAACCAAGAGTGAATTTTGGTCTGCGTAATGCGTGGAACGGGCTGCTAAGGGTGCGGAACGGCCAACGAATGGATAGAAATGCTTAATTAAAGGCTATTTCTAACCTGCGAAACGCGCGGAACATCCTGCGTACGACGCGGAACGAATGGCGAAGCACGCGAATCGGGTTGCGAAAAGTGTGGAGCATTTTTAATCCAACCAGTGCAGCAGGCTATCGAGGGGCAGAACGGTATACTTATCCACGCTATCTACCGGAAAATAAACCGGATTGAAATCTTTGGCGGGCAGCTTGCCAAACGGAATCAGCATCGTGTCGCGGGTGGCGGGCAAGAGGCTTTTATCCTTGATGAGCCCCAGCGAAACCACCGGATTGCTGCCCGCAATGCCGGAAAGCTCCATCACCTCTACCGGCAAAGGCCAGGATAAGAGGAGGCTGTCTTCCAATACTTTTTCATCCGGCACTACGATGGCAACCTTGTCCAGATAGCGACCCTTCAACACAGAAACCACATAACTTAGTTTTTGAAACCGCTCACGAAAAGGGGTGGAGGATTGATAGATGTGAAATAGCCGGAGGGCAAAAGCAAGACCGATGAGCGCAGCGGTGTAGGATTGATTGGGGATTAGAAACCCATAAATGGCCAGCGGGATGAGGGCCACCATCGTCCACGAAGCCCAATCGCTTTCGGAATACCAGGGCGTGAACGTCTCGAAAGCGGCACTGATGAAAAACCAAAACAAGGCCAGCGAAAGGAGGTGCCAGCCCAGTGCCAGCCAGCGTTTCCCCAAAATCAACACCAAAACCGACCCGGCTGCCAGCACCAGAAAGGCCGGGTAGTGCGCGGGCAGGCGCTCCCAGAAGCCAAGCGAGCTTTTGCCGGAAAGAATGCTGCTGATTTTATTAAAATGCAGATGATTAATAAAAGAAAGCCTATCGGCGTCGTACCAACCTTGCACCTTGCTCATATAATAGCGCCAAATGGCGATGGCCAGGACGGCGGCGGCCAAAATCCAACTACGTTTTTTGCTGTAAAACGGCGCCATGCGGGCAATCACCAGGTGCATCCACAGGCAGCCACCGGCCAGCAGCAGCAACATGTGGGACGAAAGCGCCAGAAAAAACAAGGACAGCGAAACGGAGTAGAACAGCCAGCGGCGGGGCTCGTCGCGGGCCGTCCAGCCAAAGGCCAGGAGCAGCCAGGTCATGCCCTGGTGTACTTCGTTGTTGGTCCAGTAGAACCCCACGCTAAAGCTCATCGTGAAATACAGCGCCAGCAGAAACAGGAACTGGTATTGCCGCCAGCGGAAAAGCACGATGCCCGCGCCGAGGTAAAAAACATTGAACGAAGTGCTGTAGAGAAATAAAACGGTGCGCAGGGGCAGGCCCGCTTTGGTAGCCAGCAGGGGAAACAGCTGGGTGATAAAAGAGCCGTAGCGGTGTTCCTGAATTTGCAGGATGCCGAAGTTGATCACCCGGAAGCTGATCCAAGGCGCATCGCCGAAAAATCCGCGCTCCTGCCAAAAAATAAGCGCGAAGAAAAGCAATACCGTTAGCGCAGCAAGGGAGAGGATCCCCAAGAGGCGGTTGTTTTGGGGGAAAACGGGCAGCGCGGAAGGCATACAGAGAATGGAAAAGGCGCGCAAAAGAACAACCGGAATGGCAGAGTTTGAAAAAGACTTTAATCCTTAACACTTCGTTTCTCCGGCCTGTTGCGCTTGGATTTTCCGGAACGGAAGCCGCAAAAGTCTGCCCGCCGTTAGGGCGCGCAGGCTTGTGGGGCTGATAAGGGTTTCTTTACCTTAAAAGGCAGCAATGGTTTGGGCCAGCAAGTGCGATAATTTCTGGTCGGCGGCACCGGCTACGGCGATAATTTCTTCAATATTAACCGGTTGCAGGTGGTCGGGGTCGCACTCGTCGGTGATCACCGAAATGGCGGCGCAGGGCAAGCCGCAATGAACGGCGGCAATCACTTCCGGAACGGTGCTCATCCCTACCATATCGGCACCGATAATGCGGAGGAAACGATACTCGGCACGGGTTTCCAGGTTGGGGCCATTGACGGCGGCGTACACGCCGGTTTTCAGCGGGATATTCAGGGCAGATGCCTGGCGCAGCAGTGCTTCACTTAATGTCGTGTCGTAAGGCCGGCTCATGTCTGGAAAGCGGGGACCCAGCGCGTCGAGGTTACGGCCCGTGAGCGGGTTTTCGGTTTGCAGGTTGATGTGGTCGTCCAGCAACACCAGGTCGCCTTTCCGGAAACCGGCATTGATACCGCCGGCAGCGTTGGAGAGAAACAACCGCGTGGCCCCCAGGAGTTTCATTACCCGCACACCATACACGATTTTGGTCATGGAATAGCCTTCATAGAAATGAAACCGCCCCTGCATCAAGAGCACTTTTTGCCCACCGATGCGGCCCCAGATGAGCGCGCCTTTGTGAAACTCTACGGTAGCTTCCGGAAAGTGTGGAATGTCTTTATAAGGAATGGTACACTCAATCTCCATGTGGGAAAGCAGTTGGCCCAGGCCAGTACCGAGGACTACGCCGGTATCTACCTCCTGAACGCCTCGACTTTTGAGAAAAGAAACCGTTTCGTGGAGTTGTTTGAGCATAGACAAAGGTTGGGTTAAAAGAGGACTTTTCTAAATTCTTTACAACAAAAAAGCCGCTTTATTTATAGAGAAATAAAGCGGCAGGAAGGTTCTCTAAAATACCTTTTGCTAAGCGGCCATTTTCCGGCATTCTTCGGCACAACGGCGGCACAATTCAGCGCATTCGCGGCAGTGTTTGGTATCGTGTTGGCTGCATTCGTCGGCACAGGCCTGACAGGCGTCGGCGCAAAGGCGGCAGATTTCTTTGGCTTTATCGGAGCCAAGGCTCATCAGTTGGGCGGCGGTGTAGCACAGGGCGGCGCATTCCATATCTAACTGAATGCAGCGGGCCATCATTTTGACGTCTTCTTCCTGCAGGCAGGAGGCAGCACAATGGTTGCAAACGGCGGCACAGGCGAGGCAGGCATCAATGCAGGTTTTGTATTGGTGATAGGCTTTGTTTTCCATGCCGGAATTTCCGGAAAAATCATGCCGGATAGCTCCATGAATGCCACAGTAACTACAATGCCAACACTAAATAACTTTTATTTCTATTAAAGCCGGATTATGCAGACGCAAGCCGGCATGATTTCCGTTCCGGTGCCAAAGATCCCTTAAACAGCCCGCTTTAATCGTGCCCCTCTACCCTTCAGTTTTGTCACCCTGAGCTTGTCGAAGGGACTCACAATTGGTCGTATTCTCCAGATTTCGCCTTCGGCAGAATGACAAAATATATGTAGAATGGCTCATAATGGGCACGCATTCCTGGGTCTCCAAGGACGAATGCAATTCGCCCATGCAGGAACTACCTTTTGAGTGTGCCATTCACCTGTATCTCTTAGCGCTCAGCAACCTCTTTTGTCTCAAAAGCTTAAAAGCTACCTTTCCTGCCTATCCGGCACAATAAGATAGAAAACGGCTCCTTTTCCGGAAACCGGCTCGGTGTACAGCACGCCGTGGTGGTTGGCCAGGATACGCCGGCATAGTGCCAGGCCAATGCCGGAGCCGGGGTAGGCGTCGCGGGTGTGGAGGCGTTTGAAGACTTCAAAAATCTGCTCGGCATATTCGGCTTCAAAGCCAATGCCATTGTCTTGGATGCAAAGGCGCCAGTAGCGGACAGCAGGTAGTACGCGCGGCACGTAGCGGGCAGCCTCTTCCTGGGAGATAGAGGACGCGGAAATCTGAATTTCCGGTGCCACGCCCGGACGGGTAAATTTTAATGCATTGCCAATAAGATTGTAGAACAGCTGGTTCATCTGCAGGGGCACGGCCTCCACGGTAGGTAAGTCTTCTATCAGGAAAACGGCCCCTTTCTCGCGGCTGATCAGTTCAAAATCATTGCGTACTGCTTTGACAATGACGTTGAGGTTGGTAGGCTGATAGCGGCTGTCGGAGTTGAGCAGGCGGGAAAACTCCAGCAAGTCGCGGATAAGCTGCGCCATGCGGGTGGCCGACTGCCCGATCTTGCCAATCAGCTCGCGACTGGCCGGGCCGAGCTCCCCTTTTCCGGCAAGCATTCCGGAAAACACCTGGATTTTCCGGAGCGGTTCCTGCAAATCGTGGCTGGCTACATAGGCATACTGGGCCAATTCTTCGTTAGAATGGGTGAGCTGGGTATTGCTCATGGCCAGTTCTTCGTTGGTGGCCTGAAGCTCTTCCACCGCAGCCGCCAGCTCTTCGGTGCGCACCTGCACTTGTTGCTCCAGGGCAAGGGCATAGCTGCGTTGGCTGGTAATGTCCTGGCTGGTACCGACGATAATGGGGCCACGCCGATGATCGTAAAACCGTTGTCCGCGCGACCGGATAAAGCGAGCGGTGCCGGTTTTCCGGTTGATCATTTGATACTCAATATCTACCACGCCATCGCTGTCGGGCAGAAGTGCCTCGTGCAGGGCGGCTTGCAAGGGACCGGAGTCGGTGAGGGTCGCCAGGGCTTCTTCGCGGGTAAAAGCCTCGCCGGGATCAAAGCCCATCCACGCGCAGATGCGCGGCGATACTTCCATGATGCCCAGCTTTGGGTTGATTTCAAAAGTGCCCAGTTGCGCCGCTTCGAGGGCCGCTTCCAGCAAGGCCTGCGCGGCGGCGGCCTGGTTGCGAAGTTCTACCTCGTTGGTAACGTCTATCCAGGAACTGATAACCCCGTAGATGTCGCCGGATTCATTGCGGAGGGGGCTGTGTTTGTGATAATAATGGCGGGTTTGCGGGTTGGCGGCATTCAGTCCGGTAAAACTTTCTTCGGCTACTTCCGTGCGGGTTCCGGTTTGGCGAACCTGTTCCAGAATTCCGGGAATAGAGGTGTTTTGAAGCGCCGGAATGGCCTCTAAAAGTGGGATGCCGATAATGGGTTCCGGCGCGCCGAGCAGGGAAAGCATTTCGCGGTTCATCATCTCCAGCACCTGATTCTCCCCCAGGGTAATAAACTTGGCTACGGGCGAATCCTGCACCACGTTGCGGGCAAAGCGTTCGCTTTTTTCGAGGGCCAGCTGGGCGTTTTTCTGGGAGGTGATATCTTCCAGAATGCCGGTGTAGAGGACCGGTTTGCCGGCTTTATCAAACTCATAAGCACCGCTGACGCGCACCCAGTGAATGGTGCTATCATCCCACTTTACACGACAATCATATTTTAAAACTCCTGTCTGTAGTGCTTCGGCGTGGGCGGCGTCGCGAACGGCGTGGTCTTCCTCACAAATGCGGTTTACAAAATCCTCGCGGGTAAAGGTTCCTTCTGCGATGCCGGAAAAAATGCGTTTGGTTTGCGGGGAGTACAAAAATTCACCGGTTTTCAGGTCAAAGCTGTAGGTACCGGCCTTTGCGTTGGCAATGGCTTCCTGCGCCATCTTTTCAACACGGGCAGCCTGCTGCTGGGCCAGCACCACTTCCGTAATGTCCTGTGCCGTTCCGGCAAAAAGGATGGTTTGGCCGGCTTCATTGAAAAAAGCTTTTCCGCGACAGAGGAGCCAGCGCGTCTTGCCGTCGGTCGCCCCGATGGTGCGGAACTGAATTTCATACCGGCCTTCGTTCTCGCCCGCTATGGCAGCCATCACTGCATGGTTCACAGCTGCCTGATCATCGGGGTGCATGTAGCGCAACACCTGATCGTAGGGCACTTCATCGTTGGGCGCAAAGCCGTAGAGTTCCTTGCAGCGGTCGTCCCAGGTTACGATTTGGCTTTCAGGATACAGCCGCCAGGTTCCGATTCCGGAAACATCCAGAGAAAACTGCCGCAGGTCATCATTGGTAAGCGGAAGCGTTGATGGCAGGCTGGCGGATGCGTCTTCTGGTGGGTTCATGAGTAAAAAGTCAAACGCACGGGTAGCAAAAGCCGCACCGCTGCAAGATAACACCGGCAGGAGGGAGATTGGGAAGGAGGTATTAGGATTGGGTGATATTTCCGGAAATTCCGGCGACGTTTCTGCATTCTGGGGTCCGTAGAGACAAGGCATGCCTTGTC
>JAEWBT010000153.1 GCA_023391015.1 Bacteroidota bacterium | reverse complement strand
TTTGGTGATGGGCCAAGTAAAATTCCAGCGCCTGCGCCCGGTGTTCCGCTGCCTCCAAAAGGTTAGAAACACGTGATTTTTCCCCTTCCAAACGCCGCAGGTTTTCATCCAAAAAGCCTTTCCAACGACCTTTTTCTTCGGATAGAAATTGCAGCCGGGATTCCCGGAATTTCAAGGCTTCGGTGGCGGAATGGTACGTCGCGCGCAGCTCGGAGAGGTGGCGCTCGTAGTCTTTGCGGCGGACTTCGGTTTGCTGCAGAGCCGTTTGCAGACTTTGCATTTCCGCACGCAAGGCTACCAGTTGCTCTTGCTTTTCGGCGGCTTCCGCAATGGTGGATTCCAGCCGACTGTCGCCCTCGTTTTGACGCAGCCAGGCGGCGGTTTCGCTTTTTTGAGACGAAAGGGTTTCAATCTTCGCCGTTGCCTCGGCTACGGCTTTTTGGGCACGGGTTTCCCGGTCTTTTTCTTTCTGAAGCGCTTCGCCCGCCTTTTGAATATTTTCGGCCAGTTGCTGCGCTTTTTCCTCCTGTTTAATGACCTGGAGCAACTGCGGCTCGGCGGCTTGCCAACTGCTTTCTGCCGATTTTTTTCGGCCGGCGCAATCGGCCAGCACCCGGTCTTGCTCGGCCAGCGCCGCTGCGGTTTCCGACGCTTTCTGCCCGATGCGCACGGTTTCTTTCTCCAGCGCCTCGCGGTCGGTTTTTCCTTTTTGCCATTGCTGCAAAAGCGGCTCCAACGGTTGAACCTGACAGTGGCGGTCCCAGCGGGAAAACAGGTCGGCGCTGCGCGCTTTTTCGGCGGTTGCTTTTTGCAGGCTTTCCGCCGCACGTGCTTCTTCGGTTTTTAGAAGGGCGTGGCGCTGATGCCAGTTGCGTTCCCCTTCAAGCTGAGCCAGTTCGGCGCGGTGGGTTTCGGAAGCTTTTTGCGCCGCCGTTTGCCGGGCCGTCAGTTCTTTTTTCTCTTCCCCCGAAAGCAACACAATCCCGGCGGTTTCTTTCTGCAACAGTTCCAGCTTTTCTTTTTCGCTCTTGTGTTTTTCGTAGCAAATTTTGGAAAGCCCGCGATAAATCTCTGTTCCCGTAAGCTTTTCCAGCAAGGCCGAGCGGTCGCCGTCGCCTGCACCAAGGAAAGCCATAAACTGCCCCTGCGCCAGCAGCACCGATTTCAGGAACTGCTCTTTGTTCAGCCCCACAATCGCTTCCACATTGGTTTTCACCTCTTCCACCTTCGTAGCCAGGATTTTTCCTTCGGGATGGGTGGCCAGTTCGCGGGTGGGGTTCTGCACCTCGCCGTCGGCTTTTTTCCGGGCACGGCGCAAGGCCCAGCGGGCTTTGTAGGTTCCGGCGGGCGTTTCAAAAACCACCTCCGAGCTGCACTCGCCCGTGCCATAGCTCATGATGTCGTGCTTCGGGGCGCTTTTCCGGGCGTTTTCGCCGTAGAGGGCCAGCGTGATGGCGTCCAGAATGGTGGTTTTGCCTGCGCCGGTGGGGCCGGTGATGGCAAAAAGGCCGCAGTTTTGCAACGGCACCCGGTCAAAGGCAATCACCAACGGCTCCTGCGAGGCCAGCGAGTGCAGGTTGTGGATAACGATGGAGTGGATTTTCATGACGGGCGGCCGGGCTGTTGGTAGTAAAGGTCCAGAAGTTCGCCAAAGGTTTCTTCCAGCGAAGCGCGGGCTTCGCCCTCCGTAACACCTTCGCTCGTCAATAGTTTGCCGAACACCTCGGCGGGGTTGCGCATCAGCGTTTCGGAAAGGCCCCAAGCGGCTTCATTTTGGGCGTCTTCCGGTGCACTTTTCCCATTCGCCCGAAGCTCTACAATGGTGAGTTCTTTGCGCAGCGCGTGGGCCGCTTCCTGGATTTTCCGGCGCGCTTCCAAAGGTTGCTCGCAGTTGGTGATGACCAGGCTGAGCCACGGCACCAGTTCGTCCTCCGTTTTCCGGAAATTCTCCACAAAAAAGAGCAGGCTTTCAAAGCAATCGGCTTTGTGGAGCAGGCGGCGACGCACCGGAATGCGCAGCTCGGTGATTTCGGGGCAACACGCGCCGTTGAATTGCAGCATCAACACCTGATGCGGGTACTCCCGTTCGGTAAACGAAAGGGGCAAGGGCGAGCCGCTGTAACGGATATGGTCTTTGCCGCCGACGCGCTGGGGCCGGTGCAGGTGACCGAGCGCCACGTAGTCAAACACCTCGCCGAAGGCCTCGGCGCTCACCTGCCCGAGGTTGCCCACGTGGATAGCCCGCTCGGTGTCGGACGGCTCGCAGCCGTTGGCGTAGAGGTGGCCGGTAGCCAGGACGGGAATGCCCTTTTCGCGGTAGCCGGCGCAGTGGTCTGCGGCGGTGCGGTAGTGGGCCGCAATGCCGTTTTTGAGTTGCGTTTCAATGTCGTCGCTGCTTTGGCCGAGGCGGCTTTTGCGCAGGTCGGCGTCGCGCAGAAACGGGACGGCGGCTACCACGAGGCGCGGGGCTTCGGCATTGGGCAGGCAGATGATTTGAGCGGCGGCATCTTCCGGCGCGGCGCCGATGACCTGCACATTGATAGCGCGCAGGACCGGGTCGGCAGCCTGCAGAAAGTGAGGGTTGTCGTGGTTGCCGCCGGTGATGATGATGTGGCGGCAGGGGCTGCCGGTAAGGCGGGCCAGAAACCGGTAGTATTGTTGCTGGGCAAAGACGGGCGGCTGGGCGGAGTCAAAGATGTCGCCGGCCACCACGAGGGTTTCAATCTCGTGAGTGCAAATGGCTTCGTAGAGCCAGTCTAAGAAATGGTCGTGTTCTGCTTCGCGGCTTTGTCCCGAAAATCGCTGCCCCAGATGCCAGTCGGCCGTGTGAATAACGCGCATTGGAAGAGGACAAATTTCCGGAAAATTTGGGGGAATGGAATGGGTTGGTTCGTAAGTTTGAGGACTAAACTAAATTGCTTTTTACTAATGGAACAGGGTTATCTAAATTGCGGGCCTTTACTGTTTTCCACTAACAATGGCAAATAATTTATCGTAGTAATACAAATTATAAATGGCAATCTGGCAATTCCCAATTTATTTCATTCCCAAGCAGTCGTTATTTGAGAAGTATGGCTGTTTACCGCCACAACTTGAGATGGATAAAGATGGTTGGAGTAAATATTTGGCCAACGCTGCTTTTGAAAAGGAACCAGAGTCTAAAGATGCTTTGGCAGTTCAATGGTGGTTACCATTGAATATTGACATCAGTACACTTTTACCTATACTGCGCCAATTTGGTGACCTACAAGAATGGACAGCGCATTTAGAAGGTTTACGAAGTTTCGGCGATTCTGAAGCCAATGATGTATGCGTTTGTTTTCGCCCTGATACAGGTAAAGTTGAAGAATTCAGTTGCCGCCTTGATTTGCGCCAAGTAAATAAGGATTTTGTAGGAAGACTCCTTTCATTTGCGGTACATTATGACTGCTTATTCATGGACAGAATTGGCAGAATTTACAATCCTACTCATGAAAGCCTTATAAGAGCTATTGAATTATCGAACACTAAACGTTTTGTGGAAGACCCGAAGCAGTTTCTAAAAGACTTGTCTCAAGGAATTGCAAAGCCTGAATAATTCTAAATCATAAAATACCAACACCCCGCTGACATAAGCATACCATAGAGGTTGGTAGAGCTGGGCGTTTGTGCCTTGAAAACACGCAAGTACGCTGCGCCATAAAGGTTAAGTTCCAAACTTGTACGAGCGTAAGTTTCAAAACATCCATACGCAGACCGCGGTATCTTTGGATGCCCCACTGTTCGGCGAAGGCTCCTGCACTTCCGTAGAGACGTTGCATGCAACGTCTCTACCATTTCCCCATTGGGGGAATTATGCCGCAATGGTTGGTGCAATGCCGTGCTTATGGCTTGGAATCTCAAGCAAGTGTACCCATTAAAATGGCTGAACTGCGTGATGGCGTGAGTAGTAACGAAAACTACCCTGTGCGCTCTTAAAGAATCTTAAGCCGCACCTCCCTTCCAAGACCGGTTTCAAAGATTTTAAACAAGGTAGAGAGCTGAATATCTCCTTTGCCGTTTTACAGTCTGTAAATATAGCTTTTCTGCGTCCCGATTTTTGCGGCCAGTTCCTCCTGCGTGATGTTTGCTTCCTTCCGGGCTTCTTTCAGCATTTGGCAAACGACGTAGAAATTGGCTTTCTTTTCGTACGCATCCCGCTTGGGTGTGCCAATGGCTCCGTATTTGACGTGGAGCAGTTCGTCAAAAGACTTAGCGTTTTTTAGAGATTCTTTTTTGTTTGTCATCTTGCGTTTTTTAAGGTCAAAATATTCTTTCATCAGCCGCTTGGCCAACTCTAATTCATTCGACGGCGTTTTAGGCGATTTCTTTTGAAAGCCGTTCTGCCTGCCGGATAATACGAAGCACGTACTTTATCTTTTTCTGAACATCGGGAAGCGCAATAGGAGCCATATCTAGAAAAGAATCCATGTACTATTCGTCCAACAGCAGAGCTATAACTACTGCATCACCTGCCCGTCGTTTTCCTTTTCTTAAACGTCAGGTAAACCGCTACGATAAAGGTGATGAGGTAGAGGATTCCCAGGGCGGTCTTCCGGAACGTAAAGGTTGCAAAGTCAAACTCCCGCAGCAAAGCCAAGCCGAGCGTAAAGGCAAGAAGCGCGAAGAAAAGGTTGAAACCGGTTTTGCTTTTCATACCCGCTAAATGTAGCCGTTGCGGGGGAATTTCAACGATTTCTCCGCTCGCGCAGGCATGTAACCGGGCTTGGGTGGGCTGCTTGTGCATTGTTTTCACCCACAAGCACGATGTGTGGCAAGGGCACGACCGCATAACGGTGCCAAGGGGAAAGAAAGCGCCGGACTCAGGCCGGAAACGCGCAGGCCCTCAGGAGCCGATTGGTTTTTGGAAGCGAAAAGCTCCCGGCGACTGGCATTTGGCCTTCTGGTAGGTTAAAACACAGATTACAAATCTTAGAACAAATATTACACTCCTTAAATTATAAGTTATGGTTTTTAAATAATAAGCTACAGTTCTTAAACAATGGATTACAATTTTTAAACGATAAATTACAATCCTTAAATAACAAGTTACAGTTCTTAAATCCTAAATTACAAAAACTAAAAATAATCTTACGCAACTTAAATGATATCTTACACAAGCTGAAATAGAGGTTGCAATACTTTGGCGCTGTTATAGGGCTTCTTATCTTTGAGTACAAGTAGCTTAGAAGCCGTTTTTATAGACATTTCTCTTTATGACGCACCGGCAATCTGCTCAAATCGATCGTTATCGTGCTTTGGAAGGCGTTTGTGATGCACACGCAGCGGCCTGGAGTGCCATTCCGGCTTTCGGTACGGCCAAAGCGGCGCTTTCGGCCCATTTGCGGACGCTGGAAACCCATTTGTTCCGGATGAAGGCAGCGGTGCGGGTGCAAAAGGGTAGCCGCGCAGAAGTGGTGGTGCGGGTGCAACGGGCGGGATAAGAGAAAGGGCAAAGTCTGGCCTTGCGGCCTGCCATCTGTGTCTGGGCTTCGGGCGTCTGGAATCGGGTTTCTGAATTTGAATACCTGGATTTTGAAATCTGCCCTCGTCCTACATTCGTACCCGGTTTTTCATTTCTCCCAAAAAGCCTCAGCACCATGATTGAAGTTTCGCACGTCTCCCGCCAATACGAACTTTCCAAAAAGCAAAAAGCGGAACTGCAAACCACCGCCGGCAGTCTGGCCGCCGTCAACGACGTGAGCTTTTTGTGCCAGCCGGGGCGCATTTTCTCGCTGCTGGGGCCCAATGGCGCGGGCAAAACCACCACGCTGCGCATGATTGCCACGCTGTTGCGCCCCACTTCCGGAACGATTCGGGTGAATGGATTAGACGTTGCAGCCGACGCGACAGCTGTGCGCCGGGAAATTGGGTTTCTGACGGGCTCTACCAACCTTTATGACCGACTGACGCCCGCTGAAACGGTGAAGTATTTCGCCGATCTGTACGGGCTGCCGGATGCGGTTTTCAAGGAACGAAAAGAAAAACTATTTACCCAGCTGGGCATCCACGATTTCGTGAACAAACGTGTGGGGCAGCTTTCAACCGGTATGAAACAGCGTGTGTCGATTGCCCGGACGATGATTCACGACCCGGCAGTGGTGATTTTTGACGAGCCGACTTCGGGGCTGGATGTGATTTCAGCGGGCGGGATTATTGACCTGATCCGCGACTGCAAGGCGGCGGGAAAAACGGTCATTTTCTCCTCTCACATCATGAGTGAGGTGGATTTGCTCTGCGACGAGCTGGCCATTATCAACAAAGGGCGGCTGGTGTATAACAATACGATGGATGATTTCCGGAACGTTTCCGGAAATGACTCCCTTACAGCAACGTTTATCCGGCTGGTGCAGGGTGCATAGGCTTTCTTTCTTCTTTTCTATAACAACCGCAGGGCATTTCTCTTAAAAAAGATGAACACCATTCTCACCATTTTCCGGAAAGAAATGAAAACCACGCTGCGCGACAAGCGCACGCTGATTTCGGCGATTTTGCTGCCGGTGCTGGCCATGCCTTTGCTGCTTTTGGGCGTTACCAAATTCAGCAAGCGCATGGCGGAAAAAGAAGCCGCCAAAGAGTTGCGCGTGATGCTGCACAGTGCGCCGCCCGTTCTGGCACAGCAATTTGCTGCCGCGCCGGGCTTTAAGATTATTCCGGAAATCCCCCTGGCTGCCGCCCGCGATTCGGTGGCCAAAGAAGCCTATGACGCGGTGCTGGATTTTAATCCGGCGTTTGCGCAGTCGGTGGATTCCATGGGTGTGGGTCAGGTGGCTTTCTATTATAAATCCACCAACACCAGCGTGGCCGACCGGGTGGAAAAGGTGTTTGACACCTACAAGGCAGAAGTGCTGGCCAGCCGGTTTCAGCGGTTGAATATTTCGCCTGCGCTGCTGGAGCCAATAGCGCTTCAGAGTGTGGATGTGGCCTCGCAGCAGGAGCAAATCGGGATGCTGGTGGGTGGTTTTCTGCCGTATATTTTTATCCTGTTCTGCTTTATGGCCTGCATGTATCCGGCGCTGGACCTCATTACCGGCGAAAAGGAAAAAGGCACTTTGGAAACCCTGCTGACGACCCCGGCTTCGCGGTTTCAGATTTTGATTGGAAAGGTGCTGGCGATTGGCGTCGTGGGCGTTTTCGCGGCGGTGATGACCATTGTGGGGATGTTTGCTGCGCTGCGTCTGTTTGAAGGCATTCCGCCGGAAATCATCACGGCTATCAACGATATTTTGAGTCTGCGGTTTGTGTTGTTGCTGTTTGGAATGCTGGTGCCGTTGAGCTTATTTTTTGCCGGTGCGCTGGCGGCGGTGGCCATCCGCGCGAGCAGCTTTAAGGAAGCGCAAACCCTCATCAGCCCGATGATGTTTGTGGTGATTGTACCGGCCATGATGGCCCTGATGCCGGGTATGCGCCTGGATTGGCAAACGGCCGCCATTCCGATTCTGAACATCGCTCTGGCCACCAAAGAAATCACCGCCGGGACGATTCAATACGGGCAGTACGCCTTGCTGGTGGTTTCCTTGATTGTGGCGGCGTTATTGGCGGTAGCGGTGAGTGTGCGGCAGTTTTCGAAGGAAGGGAATATTTTGAAGTAGGGCATTCTACGCTTTGAGGTGCTGAAAACAGGCTAAAAAAATACGCATTTCATCGTATTGACCTTTTGAAATGGAATTGGAAGCTTTGTGGAAAATTTTCTTTCTATGAAAAAGCTTCTACTTTCCTTTTGCCTGCTTTCAGCGACCGCCGGAGCTACAAAGGCCCAGAACGCGGTTCATGTGTATGAATTCCGGGGCAATTTTAATGAAGTTGCCAATGCCGGTCCGGCGCTACTTCCGCTGGGGCCGGGGCGTTTTGTAACCGATACGCTGACAGATTTCAACGGCATGCAGCGAACGGTATATCAGTTTGACAAGAACAGCGGTTTTTACCTCAACGACTCGTTGCAACGGTTTCTGGCTTCCGGAAATTACTCGATTGAATTGTATTTCAAGATGGCAGAACTGCCCAGCTGGAAGCGGGTGATTGACTTTAAGAACCGCACCAGCGACCGGGGCTGCTATGTTTTCTCCGGCCAGCTCAACTTCTATAACATCGCTACCAGTCAGGGTGCGCCTTTTGCCGTGAACGAATACAGCCAGTATGTCATCAGCCGCAATGCGGCTAACAAGCGGGTGCAACTCTACGGTGACGGCAATAAGTACATTACTTTCACGGATAACAACAATGACGCTGTATATGATTCTTCGGCACGGCGTATTAATTTCTTTCAGGATGATCTGGTGGTTGCGAATGAGGCCAGTGCCGGGTCCATCGCTATCCTGCGTATTTACAACTACGAATTGGATAGCCAAACGGTGCAATCCAACTATAATGATCTGAATGGCTCCCTGGCAGTAGCAGGCGTGAATAAAGATGCTCTTGCGGTTCAGCTGTATCCCAACCCAGCTACAGATGTTTTGCACATTGCGCTACCTAAAGAAGGCAAAAAGCGCTTCCAGGTTACGACCGTTACCGGCCAGATTATTCACGACCAGGCTACAGCCGAAACACAAATCGCTTATGACGTTAAAGGGCTGATTTCCGGAATGTACGCTGTGGTCATCACCACCGAGACCGGAGAACGTGCTGTAAAACGGTTCTATAAGCAGTAAGAAAAGACTTCCCTTAATTAAAAAAGCACCAGAACTGGTGCTTTTTTAATTAAGGGAAATCCCATTTGGCCTCCGGTTGCTCTTAAAACTGAAGCACCTTCTCCATCGCACCATCCAGATGCGCTTTGGCCATAAACTGTTGTTCCAGCTCAATGGCAAACGGAATGGGCGTTTCCAGAGAGCCGCAGCGCATTACCGGCGCGTCGAGGGATATAAAGCAATGCTCGTTGATCCAGGCACTGATTTCGCCGCCAATACCGCCAAAAAGGGTGTCTTCGTGAAGCACCAGCACGCGGCCCGTAGCTTCTACCGCCGTTTTAATCGCGTCGTAGTCCAGGGGTAATAAGGTGCGCAGATCGAGGATGTAAACAGAAGTGTCGCTGTTTTTATCGGCCCACTCTTTAGCCCAGTGCACGCCCGCGCCATAGGTGATAATCGTCACGTCATCGCCTTCCTGCACCACCCGCGCCTTGCCAATCTCGAGAGAGTAATATTCTTCCGGAACATTTCCGGAAATCGCGCGGTAGAGGGCCTTGTGTTCAAAAAACATCACCGGGTTCGGGTCGGCAATGGCGGCACACAGCAATCCTTTCGCGTCTTCGGGGGTGGATGGATACACTACTTTCAATCCCGGAACCTTCGTGAACCATGCTTCGTTGCTTTGGGAGTGAAACGGTCCTGCGCCCACGCCGCCGCCAGTTGGCATCCGGATCACCACATCGGCGTTCTGGCCCCAGCGGTAATGGATTTTGGCGAGGTTATTTACAATCTGGTTGAAGCCCACCGTTACGAAATCGGCAAACTGCATTTCCATTACCGCCTTAAAGCCTTCGAGGCTGAGGCCCAGCGCGGTGCCTACAATGGCACTTTCGCAGAGCGGTGTGTTGCGCACCCGGCCCTTTCCGAATTTCTCTACAAAACCTTCTGTTACCTTAAATGCACCGCCGTACTCGGCGATGTCCTGACCCATAATCACGAGGTTGTCGTAGCGGGTCATGCTTTGCTCCAGCCCTTCGGAAACGGCCTGGATAAATTTCTTTTCTTTTTTGGCTCCATTTTCCGGAAATCCGGTCGGTTGCTCCGTCAACGGAGCGTACACGTCGGCCAGTTCTTCCTTCACATCGGGCGTAACAGGGCCTTCGGCAAAACCTTCTTCCAGTCCTTTTTCAATCTCGCCTTTCAGTTCTTCGCGGATTTGCGCCACGCTTTCTTCGGTGAGCAACCCTTTTTTGAGCAGGTACGCTTCGTAGTTGGCCACCGGGTCTTTTTCCTGCCATTCTTCAAACAAGCGCTTCGGCACATACTTCACGCCGCTTGCTTCTTCGTGGCCGCGCATCCGGAAAGTCATCGCTTCAATCAGCATCGGCTTGCCTTCTTTGAGGCAGTACTCGCGGGCTTCGCGCACCGATTCATACACGTCCAGGATGTTATTCCCGTCGATAGTAATGCCTTTCATGCCGTAGCCCTTGGCTTTGTCGGCCAGGTGGCGACACACAAACTGCTCGCGTACCGGGGTAGAAAGTCCGTAGCCGTTGTTTTCAATCATGAAAATGACCGGTAATCCCCACACGGCAGCCACATTGAGCGCTTCGTGGAAATCGCCCTCGCTCGTGCCGCCGTCGCCGGAAAACGCCAAGGAAACTTTCTGCTCACCACGCAGCTTGTGAGCCAGCGCCGTGCCGTCGGCCAGCGCCAGTTGCGGCCCCAAGTGGGAAATCATCCCACAAACGTGGTATTCCGGCGCGCCAAAGTGAAAAGAGCGCTCGCGGCCTTTGGAAAAGCCGCCTTTGCGGCCCTGCCACTGTTTAAAAAGCTGCGCAAACGGCATGTCGCGCCCCGTGAATACGCCGAGGTTGCGGTGGAGCGGCATAATCCACTCGTCGGATTCGAGAGCAGCCGTCGCACCCACGGCGATGGCTTCCTGCCCGATGCCGGAAAACCACTTGGAAATGCGGCCCTGCCGGAGCAGAACAAGCATTTTCTCTTCAATCAAACGCGGAAACAGGATGCGGCGATACAGCATCAACAGTTGCTCATCGGAAAGGCCGGCGCGATAAAACTGCATAGTGGGCGCAAAAGTAAGATATTATTGCAGGGTTGGAGCCCTTTGGGCTTGGAGCTTTGCTCGGCCAAGCTTTCCGGAAATTGTTATTCTCCGGGAAAATCAAATTCTTTCTGCGGTTATCTTGCAGCATCACACCTTATTTCTGAATTGGATTTTCCGGAAATTTTATCTTTATCGTTTGTTCCATCCGGCATTGCAGGCCACTGTTTGTTTTCTTTCTATGCGTTTAACCTTTCAATGGCTGTTTAAAGTTTGCTGGATTTGCCTGCTCTGCTGCTTCGGAATGCTAACGGTGCAGGCACAGAATGGTGCCGACAGTACCCATCAGGCTGCCGCCGAAGCCTCGTTGCAGTACCAAAAAGAGCAGCAGCAAATAGATTCTATTATTGCTGTTGCACTGCAAAAACAATTGGGACAAACGGCAGCTGGCTCTGCAGAGCGCCGGCAGCTGGAAGACAGTCTGGCCAGCCTGGCCCGAAAAGATTCGGCGCGGAAAGAATCGCAAAAAGAATATCTCGCAGCCCTGCGCGAGAAAGCGGTGGCGCATCCGGTCGTGTTTGAGGGCGATACGCTTTTTAATCTTTATACCCGTATTGGCTCTTTCACGGTAGCCGAGCGCGCCGAAGCCGTCTCGCGGCGGGTGCAAAGGCTGTACGACGACCCGTTTTTCAGCCCGGATTCTTTGCAGGTCGTTTCCAACCAGAGTTTGTACGACGTAGTCTATCGCGACGATAATATTATTATGTCGGTCTCGGAGTTTGACGCCTTGTGGTTTGAGAAAGACGCCGGGACGTTGGCGCAGGAATACCGTGCGGTTATTCAAAAAGCAGTGTCGGAAGCGCGGGCGGAAAACAGTCTGCTCAACATCCTGAAGCGCGCCGGTTATGTGGTGTTGATTCTGCTGGGAGTGTGGCTGATTATTCATGGCATCAACCGGTTTTTCCGGTATATTTCCGGAAAGCTGGAAGCGCAACAGGAGCGTTATTTCAAAGGACTGCAATTCAAAAGTCTCGCCCTTTTTACGCCCGATCAGCACTATACGTTTTTCATCCGCCTGCTGGGTGTGCTGCGCGTGGTTGTTATCCTTGTGGCGCTGTATCTGGCGCTGCCCTTGCTCTTTGGGGTTTTTCCGCAGACCAAACCCATTGCCGATACGCTGCTTCACTGGATTCTTTCGCCGGTTAAATCGGTTGGACGGAGCGTGCTGGCCTTCCTGCCCAACCTTTTTACGATTATCGTTATCGTAGTTGCCACACACTACTTGTTGAAGGTGGTTAAATACTTTACCAATGCGATTGCCGAAGGGTCTCTGCAAATCACCGGTTTTTATCCCGACTGGGCCCTGCCGACGTTTAATATCGTTCGGTTTTTGGTGTATGCATTTATGCTGGTGATTATCTTCCCGTATTTGCCGGGCTCACAATCGCCGGCGTTTCAGGGGGTCAGTGTGTTTTTAGGGATTTTGTTGTCGCTGGGGTCTTCTTCGGCGATTTCTAACATTGTTGCCGGGCTGGTAATTACCTACATGCGGCCTTTCCGGCGGGGCGACCGCGTTAAAATCGGGGACGTAACAGGCGACGTGATTGAAAAGACATTGCTCGTCACCCGCATTCGCAACGCTCAAAACGAAGACATTACCGTTCCCAACGCCACGATTCTATCCAGCCACACCATCAACTATTCTACTCATGCCGAGGAAGAAGGTTTGATTTTGCATACCACCGTTACCATTGGCTACGATGTGCCGTGGAAGAAAGTGCATGAAGCTTTGATTGCCGCTGCCCTGCGTACAGAACACGTCATGGCCGAGCCGTCACCCTTTGTGTTTCAAACCGAGTTGCAGGATTTTTATGTGGCCTACGAGCTGAACGCCTATACCCGGAAGTCTAACGGACTGGGCAGCACCTATTCAGAACTGCACCAAAACATTCAGGATTGCTGCAACGAAGCAGGCATTGAGATTATGTCGCCCCACTACGGTGCCCTGCGCGATGGCAGCGCTTCCACGATTCCGGAGGCTTATCAGCCGCCGGGCTACGAGCCACCACCTTTTAATGTGAAGATGAAAAAGGATTGAGGCAGAAAAATGTTTTAAGAAAAAGCAAAGGGATAATCAGTAAATCTGTGAGAAGGCATTTATAATAAAATTTCCGGAAAATTTAAGGACAGCAGCGCCACAGGTTGCTTCTTTTCCGGAAATCAGCCCTTGCAAAAGCCAAAGTCCTACCTTTGCGGCGCTATGCCAAAAGCCACCGATATCCAGATACTGGACCAGAAAGAAACCCGCGCCGGATTTGGCGAAGGAATCCTCGAAGCAGGCCGGAAAAACGACAAAGTTGTTGCCCTCACCGCCGACCTCGCCGGCTCCCTGAAGCTCAACGCGTTTATCAAAGAATTTCCGCAACGCTTTGTGCAATGCGGCATTGCCGAAGCCAATATGATTGGCGTGGCTGCCGGTCTGGCCATCGATGGCTTTGTGCCTTACACCACTACGTTTGCCAACTTCTCTACCTCGCGGGTGTATGACCAAATCCGCCAGAGCGTAGCGTATTCAGACAAAAACGTGAAAATCTGCGCCTCCCACGCCGGACTGACGCTGGGCGAAGACGGCGCGACCCACCAGGTTTTGGAAGACATCGGGATGATGAAAATGCTGCCCGGCATGACGGTGATTGTGCCCTGCGATTTCAACCAGACAAAGGCGGCTACCATCGCCATCGCCGACCATAAAGGCCCGGTTTACCTGCGCTTTGGTCGCCCGAAATGGCCGGTATTTACCGCGCCGGATGCACCGTTTGAAATCGGCAAAGCCCAGATTCTCGCCGAAGGAACCGATATTACGATTGCTGCCTGTGGCCACCTCGTGTGGACGGCTATCGAGGCTGCCAAAATGCTGGAAGAAAAAGGCGTTTCGGTAGAAGTTATCAACTTCCACACCATCAAGCCGTTTGATGAAGCAGCCCTTTTGAAAAGCGTTGCTAAAACCGGCTGTATCGTAACAGCGGAAGAGCATCAGCAGAATGGCGGTTTGGGCGAAACGATTGCTTCCGTTCTGGCCCGCAAGAGCCCCGCTCCAATGGAAATGGTGGCCGTGCAGGACACTTTTGGCGAAAGCGGCACCCCCATGCAACTCCTTCAGAAATACGGCCTCACCAAAGAAGCTATTTTTGAAAAAGCCGAAGCGGTGTTGGGTCGTAAGACAAAAGACAATAGATAAAAGACAAAAGAAAAGCTGTGTAGAGACGCCCAAACTGGGCGTCTTTTTTCCAAAATTTCCGGAAATCCCGGAAAATTCTCCATTCAAAAACCTTTAAGTCCTAGGCTTCAACGCCGAAGGCTCCAACATTTTCCAACGCTTCCGCCGCAGGCGGAAGCATCCAACGCGAAGCGCTCCATGTCCCGCCTTTCCTCCGCTCTCATCTCTGTTTTTTCCAAAGAAAACCTCGAAACCCTCGTTCGCGGGCTGCATCGCCACGGCGTAAAACTGTACAGCACCGGCGGCACGCAAACGGCCATCGAAGCACTGGGACTGCCCTGCACGGCGGTGGAAGACGTAACCGGTTATCCCAGCATCCTGGGCGGACGGGTAAAGACGCTGCACCCAAAAGTGTTTGGTGGCATCCTGGCCAAACGCGCCGACGCGGAACATCAGGAACACGTGGCCGAACACGGTTTGCCGTTTTTCGACCTTGTAGTGGTGGATTTATATCCTTTTGAAGAAACCGTGCGCACCACCAGCGACGAAGGCGCGATTATCGAGAAAATCGATATTGGCGGCGTGAGCCTTTTGCGCGCGGCAGGTAAAAACTTCAACGATGTCTGTGTGCTTTCCAGTCCGGCCGATTACGAAGGGTTTATCCAGATGCTCGACAAAGGCAACGGTGAAACCACTCGTGAAGAGCGCCGCGCCCTGGCCGTGAAAGCGTTTGAAGCCTGCGCCCGTTACGACGTAGCCATTGCCGATTGGTTTTCCGGAAATCAACCGACCGTAGAGACGTTGCATGCAACGTCTCTACCGAACAACGATATTTCCGGAAA
>JAEWBT010000148.1 GCA_023391015.1 Bacteroidota bacterium | reverse complement strand
TTTGAGACACCGCGAAAAGAGAGTTGATATTACAGGCTATCCTAAAAATAACGGATTGTGAAAGAAGCTGGGTATTTTACGGTTCTTTTGTTACCCGGAACGGGGTCTCTGCCAGCTTGTATGCTGCATAGTTCCCGTTCCGGGATGACAAAAGATAGGGACCGAAACAACCTGATACCGATTTTCTGGATAGGCTCTAAAAGAACAGTCCGGCGCAGGTGGCCAGACTGTTCTTTTTTGTTTTAATGATACAAACGAAAGCCGCCCTTTACGCAGCCTTAAAACTTAAACAGACCAGCCACGAAGTTGGCTTCTGCCTTCGCGCCGCGGGTCGCCGTAAATGTCTTGGTGTTGATCTTGTAGATATAGGTTGCCGCAACGCCGTTCTCTGTTACGTTCACCGCCGTATATACAAAATCGCCTTCGGCAAAAGCAGCCAGGCGACGGCCATCGCCATTGGCGGCAGGCACGTCAGATACCATATTCACGCTTTGGTTCTGGAAGTCCAGAATGGCGGCCTTCAGGCTGCCGTCCGACCAACGGGTTTGGCTCGCGCGGTCGGTCGTGTTGAGGCGGGCAAAGGCTTTACCGTTGCCGAGGTACAGCGTGTAAACCGCGTTGCCACCGCCTTTGGCGGCCACATCAAAATAATAACCGGCGTCAAAAGTGGCAGCGCCGTTGGCGATTTTTAGAATACCGGAAGGCTTAGTGGACTGCGAAAAACCGTTGGCCGGGTTGGAGTGCGAAAGGGCATACACATTGCCGTTTTCGTCTTTAACCAGTCCGTTGCGGGTGTTGAAACCGCCAATCGGGCCTACGCGCGAATCGCGGATAATGTTTTGAAACTGAAGCTCCGGATAGGAATATACCGCGATCTCGGCTTGGGAGGTGTAGGGCGTAGCAAAAGTGGCTTTATCAGAAACATAGTAGGCCAGAAATACCTTGTTGCCCACGACCGCCATTCCGGAATAATTAACGCCCACGTTGGTATCAGCGCTGTTGTAGAGATCGGCAGCCGGGAGGTCCACTTTTTTAGCAACGGTTACGGTGTTTTTAGCCAATTGATAAAAGCTGATGGTATTGCTCTTATTGCGCATGGAGACAGCCAGCAGATTGCTGCCGTCGGCTTCTACAATATCGGCAATGGCTACCGGGAAGGTGTTGGTGCCGCGCTCCGTCAGCTCCGAGTTTTCGCCTTGCTGGATAGCGGTTACTTTCACGTCGTCCAGTCCGCCAATGGCGTAAATGGTGTTGTCAATTTTCCGGTAATCAAAATAGCCTACCTGCTCGGTGCCCTGCCCTTTGGCGTTGATCGCGCCGGTCATCAGATCTTTAAACGCAACTGTGTAGTAGGAGTAGTTAAAACCCGAAGCTGGTGCATACGCCATTGTTACGATATACGGCCTATCCTTTGTGGGTGTCGTGTTGGTGTTGTTATCGTCTTTTGAGCAAGACGCAAAGAGCGTCGCGCCGAGAACCAGAGCGGCCAGCGCAGCTTTTGGAGTGGAAAGGAACATAAATGTGTTGGGAGTGAGAAAAAAGAAAATTAAAGGCTGACGCGGAGTTTCAGGAAAAGCGCACGGCCGGGTTTCTGGAGGTAAAAACGGTCATACAGGCGGGCGTCGCCCAGGTTGCGGCACTCGGCGCTGATATTGTATTTCCCGCCTTCAAAACCATAGGTCAGGGCCAGGTCGTGAGACGCCTGCATCGGAATCACCCGCTTGCTGTCTTTGCTGCCCAGCTCGGCCCAGGTCAGGAAGTATTCGTTCACGTAGTTGAAGCGGTAGGTAAGGTCCAGCGTGCTGTTTTCCAGCCCCACATTCCGGAAACGGTACCCCGCGCTGGCATTTCCAAACAAAGAAGGAATATTGGGCACCCGGAATCCTTTCTGATAATTGGCCTGCTGCCCGCCGTTGGTGTAGGAATTTACATACACAAAATCGGCCTGATCAGTAATGTTCTGATACGTCAGGTTGCCATCCAGGCGCAGGCGGCCATCCCACCAGTAGCCCACATGGGCTTCGGCACCCAGCGTGCGGGTTTTTTTCAGGTTGCCGTAGCTCGTTACCGGGCTGGAAAGGGTTGCAATCTGGTAAATCAAATCTTCGGCTGCGCGGTAAATCAAACTTCCGGAAAACGACAGGCTGTGGCGGGTGCCAAAGCGTTTGTTGTAGCTCAGGCCGAGGTTCACATTGTGACTCCATTCCGGTTTCAGTTCCGGATTGGCCTGAATGAAAAGACCGTCGCCAAACATTTCATCGGCGTTGGGCAGGCGATAGGCGCGCTCGTAAGACGCCTTTAGTTGCAGGTTTTGGCGGGGAAAATACGTGGCTGCCAGTCCATACCCAAACGAAGTCTGGCCGGTTTCAAATGCTTCCAGCCGCTGGGTGGGCAAGGCAAAATCGTATTGCTTTTCGGCGCGGGCGTTGATGGAATACAGCTTTCCAAAAACCGACGTGCTGAATCCTTTCCACCATTCGGCGTTATGCCCCAGACTCAAAACGCCTTTCGCCAGCGATTTCGGGAAATGATTTTCCGGACGGGCGGGGTTTTCGGCATCAAAAACGGTTCGTTTGAAATGGCTGTAGAGATAATTCACCACCAAAGCCTGCTTCGGCGTAATCCGGTAGCCGGCATTGGCACCGCCGCTCCACTCGTGGTCGGTGAGGGTCGTGAAGGTGCGCGAAAGCTCGGCATCATTGGAGCCGGGCACCTGCGTGGCCTCGCCCAGCCAGTTGTAGGTTACGCCCCGCGTGGTGTCGGCAATCCTGGATTCAGACGCGTTGTAAGCGCCAAAAGCCGTTACTTCCAACCCGGAAACAAACAGATTTTTCTTGCTGTAGCGCAGGGTAGGGGCGAAGGTCCGGCTTTGGGTGGTGATGCCGCCATACACCGTGCCCATCGTCGCACCGTTCTGCACTTCCTTGTCGTCGGCGGCGGCGGTCACGCTCAGGAGGAGCTGATCGGCGTATTTTTTATCCACCACACCGGCTTCCAGGCGCAGATTTCCGGAACGGTAGCGGTCATGAAAGCGGCGCACGTCCTGGTAGCCTTCAATCATATTGTTGCGCACCACCGGCACATGCACCTTATAATCGTTGTCGGAGTAATTGTAGTTGGCGCTGCCGCGAAGGGTGATACCAGTTTTGGCGTTGGTGTAAGCGCCGTTCAGCGACGGGCGGTGGGTGTTGAAAGAGCCGTAGGTATAAGAAGCATCCAGAAAATTCTGCTGCTTGTTGGAGATGATATTAATCACGCCGCCCAGCGCATCGGTGCCCAGCGTCACCGGCACCACGCCTTTATACACGTCAATGCGCTCAATGGCGTTCACCGCAATATTATTCAGGTTGTAGGCGCGGCTGTAGCGGTCCATCGGGATGCCATCCAGAAATACCTTTACCTGCTGCCCCGAAAAACCGTTGAGCGTCAGGTTATAGGCCGAGCCCAATCCGCCTTCTTCCAGCACGCGCACGCCCGGCACGCGGTTAATCACTTCCTTGGCATCGCCTGCCGTGTTTTTCAGCTCTTTGGTGGAGATAGACGTAACCGTAAACGCCTCGCGCTCCACTTTTTTCACCCCGCTGTAAGATGTCACCACCACGCTGTCCAGATTTTGGGTGCGGTGGGTAGCCGGTGCCTGCGCGGTGGCTTGCAGGCCCGCCGAAAAAGAAAGCAGCGTGAGGGAAAAAGGTAAAAATTTAGTCATCAAAACACACGAAAAACCGGAATCGGTCCTAAAAGAGGCGCAAAAGTATTGGGCATCCCCAAAGAGCCTTTGCTAAATCGGGAATTCCCGGAAACGTCCACCTTTTTTTGACACGCCGTTTACCTGTTCCCTAACTTTCCCTCTTTATATAGGAAGCGCCGGATAGCCAATAAATTCCGGAAATGGTAGAGACGTCGCATGCAACGTCTCTACGGAACCTTTTAAAATTTACGGGACAACTATAGGCGTTTACCTTCGCCCCTTCTATGAACGACCCTTTGCCCGTTTACGCCGTGATTGTGGCTGGTGGCAGCGGCAGCCGCATGGGCACCGCCATCCCCAAACAGTTTTTGCCGCTGGGTGGAAAGCCGGTTTTGGCCCACACGATTACCGCTTTTCTTCAGGCCCGCCCCGATATTCATCTCATTCTGGTGTTGCCCGCTGCCGACCTCAGCAAAGCGCAAATCGTATTGCAGGCGTTTCCGGAGCGGATTGATATCGAACTGGTGGTGGGCGGCGCGTCGCGGTTTGAAAGCGTGCGGAACGGGCTGGCGGTGGTTCCGGAAAACGCCCTTGTTTTGGTGCATGACGGCGTGCGGTGCCTGCTTTCGCCCCAGTTGATTGGTGCCTGTATTACCGAAGCTGCCTGCCACGAAAGCGCCATTCCGGTGCTGCCCGTAACCGATAGCATCCGCGAAATTTCCGGAACCGGAAGCCACGCCGTGGATCGCGAAACGCTGCGCTCGGTGCAGACCCCACAGGCTTTTCTTTCCGGAAAATTAAAAGCCGCTTTCCGGCAACCTTTCCAGCCTTCTTTCACAGATGAAGCTACCGTTTGGGAAAGTGCCGGCCATGCCGTTCACCTCATCCCCGGCGAGAAAAGAAACCTGAAAATCACCACACCGGAAGACCTGGCGCTGGCGGAGTTGTTGTTGTCGGAAAAAAGAGTTCCTGTCGTTTCCAGATAGCAGCCAGGATGTGCCTGACAAACATTGGGTCGCGCCGCGACCTAATGTTTGTCAGGCTGCGCCTTGCAAAACCGTTTCGCCAATTCGCGAAGCCTTTTTGACGATTGCAAAACCATTTCGCCAATCCGCGAAGCCCTTTGTAGCATTACAATACCGCTCCGCCAATCCGCGAAGCCCTTTTGTAGCGGGAAAGTCTGTAAAGCTTTTGAAATCGCATGGGTTGGGCGCACTGCCGGGGCATCTTTTGACTATCGTCTTTTGTCTTTCTACCTTTAATCCCATGGACGCATCTCAATCGCCCCACAGCCGTCAGGCCCTCAGCCGTTTTATCGTTGCCCGTTTAGCAGCGGTGAAAGACCAGCTGCACGCCGATTTTACGCAGCCGGGCCGCATCGCGTCGTGCTATGTAGATGACCTCTTGCCGGAGGAAATCGCCCGCGAGATCTACGCGGCATTTCCAGATCCAACGCAAATGGCGGAGCGGCGCAGCATCCGCGAATACAAAAAAGTGGCGGCCCAGATGGACCAATATCACCCGCTGCTGGAAGAAATCATCTATGCCTTTCAGGAACCCGAAGTGGTGAAATTAGTTGAAGAAATCACCGGAATTCCGGAAATGCAACCCGACGAATTGCTCTATGCCGGCGGCATCAGCCTGATGGGAAAAGGCAATTTCCTCAATCCCCACTTAGACAATTCCCACGACAACGACCGCAAGCTCTACCGCGTGCTGAACCTGCTTTACTACGTGACGCCCGAATGGCAGGAAGCAAACGGCGGCAACTTGGAACTTTGGGACCACGGCCCCGACCAGCCACAACGCACCATTGTGTCCAAATTCAACCGGCTGGCCCTGATGATTACCAACCGCACCTCTATCCACTCGGTGAGCAAGGTGGTGGCCGACGGCAACCGGTGCTGCGTCTCTAATTATTATTTTTCCACCAAACCCGCCGACCCGAAAGAATATTTCCACGTTACCAGTTTTTATGGCCGCCCGGAAGAGCCGATTAAAAAAGTAGTGCTCAAGGCCGACCGCGAAGTCCGGAATTTATTGCGCAAAGTAGTGGGCAAGCCGGTGCATCAGACCAAACATATTTACCGGAAGGGCTAGAGATGTGTCATGTGTCATGTGTCATGTGTCATGTTTCATGTTTCATGTTTTATGTGTCATGTTTTGGGAGTTGTGATTATTGAGTCATTGAGTTATTGAGCCATTGAGTACTTATTAGAAGATGATTCTTTCGTCCACCATTGACGCCGTTAACCAGCGCACCGATATTGTAGAAGTCATTGGGCAGTTTTTGCAGCTCAAGCGGCGGGGCGTGAATTACATTGCCAACTGCCCGTTTCACAACGAGCGCACGCCGTCGTTCAACGTCAATCCGGCGCGGGGCATTTTCAAGTGTTTTGGCTGCGGCAAAGGCGGCAATGCGGTCACCTTCGTTCAGGAACACGAAAAGCTGTCGTACCCCGAAGCCATTAAATGGCTGGCGGGTTTTTACAAGATAGAAGTAGAAGAAACCGAGCGCTCGCAGGAGCAGATTGCCCAGCAGCAGGAAACCGAAGGCTTGCGCGTGGTGGCCGAATTTGCCGCCGGTTGGTTTTCCGGAACGCTGAAAGAAACCGAGGAAGGGCAGGCCGTTGGGCTCTCGTATTTCAAACATCGCGGCGTGCGCCCCGAAGCCATCGAAACCTTCCGCCTAGGCTACTGCCCGGAAAGCGGCCATGCGTTTTATGATGCCGCCGTAGGCAAAGGCTACCAGCCGGAACTGCTGGAAAAGCTTGGATTGGTGAAGAATCGCGAGGGCCGCTACTACGACGTGTATCGTGGGCGGGTGATTTTTCCTATCCAAAGCATGACGGGCCGCGTCATTGGCTTTGGCGCGCGCCTGCTCAAATCCAACGACCGCGCCCCGAAGTATATCAACTCGCCGGAAAGCGAACTGTATAACAAAAGCCGTACGCTTTATGGACTCCACCAGGCGCGCAGCGCCATTGGCCGCGCCGACGAATGCCTCTTGGTAGAAGGCTATACTGACGTGATTTCGCTTTATCAAAGCGGGGTGGAGAACGTGGTGGCCTCGTCCGGAACCTCGCTCACCGAAGACCAACTGGGCATTATCGGGCGGCTTACCAAAAACATCACCATCCTCTACGACGGCGACGCGGCGGGGGTGAAAGCGGCCCTGCGCGGACTGGACATGGCGTTGGAAAGCGGTTTCAACGTGCAGCTGGTGCTGTTGCCCGAGGGCGCCGACCCCGATTCGTTTGTGCAGGAAAACGGGTCTGAAAATTTCCGGAAATTCATCTCCGAAAACAAGCGCGATATTATTGGGTTCCGGTTGGAGGCGGGTTTGAAGGAAGCAGGTAACGATCCGGTTCTGAAGTCGAAGCTGGCTAATGAGATTGCGCAAAGCATTTCGCGCTTTATTCGCCCGGAGGATTTTACCCTTCGCGACCACTACCTGAAGACTGCTGCCAGTGGCCTGGGCGTGGATATGGAAGGGCTGAATACCCTCGTCAATAAACATATCCGCGAGCGGGTGGAAGGCGAACGTCGCAAAAAAGCCCAGCCGCAAACCGGCCAGCAAGTTCCGGAAATCGCCGCGCCGCAGCCCGAGGCCGCCGAGGTGGAAAAGTTGCCGCAAAACGCCGAGGAAGCGCAGGAGTGGAAGCTGATGGCCATCTTGCTGGAACACGGTCCGGCCCTGGCTGAAGAAGGCCTGACCACAGCACAGGTGATTGAAGAGCGGGTAGACCCGGAGCTGATTGCCACCCCGCAGGTGCGCCGGCTGTTTGACGAGTTCTTTGCTCATTACCACCAAACGGGCGTGGTGCCCGGAACAGATTCCTTTGTGCATCATGCCGATCCGGTGATCCGCCAGAAAATAGCCGATTTATTGCATCCCGATGATGTGGTGAGCGCCAACTGGGAAGCCAAATACGGCATTATGACCCTTCAGGGCGATATGCGCATCCCAATGGAGGTAGAAAGCTGTCTGCAATATTTTGAACTCAAAAAGATCAAGATGATGGAGGCACTGCTGCTGCAAAAGCTGGAAGCCGCCGGCACGGATGTGCGCGCCGTTATGGAAATCCAAGCGGCTTATATGCAGCTTAAAAAGGAAGAAAAGGAAATCATGCAGCGCCACGGCACGGTGATCCTGAAAAGCAAATAGGCGGGGCGATTTCCGGAAAATGCGCTCGTTTTTCCGGAAATCCAACACAACAAAAGAGGCTTTTCCGGAATTGGAAAAGCCTCTTTTATTTTGATTAGAAGGGGGCAATTAGCGCAACAGCGTCAGGTTGCCTTCGTACTTCTCGGTGGCGCCGTTTTGCAGGGTTGCCTCAATAAAGTAAGGATATACACCTGTGGGCTGATCTATGCCGTTAAATTTGCCATCCCATCCGCGACCATCGGTGCGGGCGGTTTCAAATACCTGTTGTCCCCAGCGGTTAAAGACAGTCATCTTAAACGTCATCAGCCCTTTGGAAAGCAGCTGGCGGGGCAGGAAGTAGTCGCTTTCGCCATCGCCGTTAGGCGTAAATACGTTGGGAATGTCCAGGAAGCAGTTGCGGGTAATCACAACCGTATCGGTAGTGGAACAGCCTTTTGGATTGGTGGCTTTGAGATAGAACGTGCCATCATGACGCACCAGAATTTGTGGGGTTTGGTCGCCGGTATTCCAGAGATACTGTGTAGTACTGGCGTTGAACGGATACAGATTTTGCAGCAAAATCGGTTGCCCGTTCGGACACAGGAATGTGTCGCTGCCCAGGTTCACGCGGGGCGTTTCCAGCACCGTGAGCGGGCGGGTTTTGCTGACGTTCGGGCAGATGTTGTGCGTGGCCGAGAACGAGATGTCATAAATACCCGCTTTTAAATACGTTTGAGAAACTGCCGTGCTGTCGGTTACAACCCGGCCATCGTCAAAGTTCCATACATATTGCCGGTACGAGGAGTCAATCAGGGTTTGAACGCGAATGGTCTGGCCTTCGCAGATAACGGTATCCGTCAGGCTGAATGTAAGATCCACCGGTGCAATGGAATAGACCGTACCACGCGCGGTGTCTTTACAATTATAAGGATCGGTAACTACCTGAAGCACGCTGAAAACGCCTGCCGTATCAAAGGTGTAATCGATGTCCCGCAGCCGGGAGGAGTCAAAGAAGCGGGTCTCATTCAGGTTGCCGAAGTAATACACCAGGGGCAGGGTATTGGGCTTGGAGGTATCCCGGAAAGAAATCATGTCGCCCTTGCAAATACTGTCTTTATCCTGCGTGAAGCCGGCGTAGAAAGGAGCCCGTTTTCTAATGACGCGGATCAGCGAGTCGGAGCAGGTAATGGTGCCGTTCGGATTGACGCCGTCTTTATAAACATACAGCTTTACGATAAAGCTATCCTGATTGGTAGCGGCATAATCGTAAACATGTGTTGGGTTTTGCAGGGTGCTGGTTTGCCCGTCGCCAAACTGCCACAGATAGCGGTCCGGCAGGGTTACCGGTGGTCTTCGCACGCCGGCGGAAGGGCTGGTGGTATCCGCCGTAAAATCAACTGTATCCTGACCGCAGCCATAGCGGATATTAAAGCCCAGGAGCGGATCCAGGTTAATAGCTTTTACATGCACCGAATCTTTTTGAATGCACAACGCCCGAACGGTAATGTCATCCAGCGCAAAGTCGTTTCCGTTATCCGGAGCGGTTTCCAGGTTCACGATTTCTATCCGGATCGTCGTGGCTGACGGATTGTAGTACCGGACCAGCATCGGTGTCCAAAGCACATTCGGAATCAGGGAGAAAGGATTAGCAGAAGGGTTCTGCGGGTCAACTACTTTAACGCCATTCACGCGCCATTCCAGCACGGCAGGATCTAGTGGCAGGAGCGAAGTTGCATAGCCCATAAACTCATAAGTTTCTCCCGGAATAACATTGACATTCTGCCACCACACTACTTTATTGGGAGCAGTTGAGCCGTTTACAACCAGCATATTACCGGTACCGGTTGTGTGATCCCCGATACTGGGGTACGCAGCTTTGGCGTTTGATGGATTGTTGGTAACAAAATAAAACTGCGGCTGAAGGGGCAGTGTATTTGTTTTGGCAAAATAAGTATCGAGCGGTGGGTTGGCAAATGCCGGATTGCCATCGATTCTAAAGAAAGTATCTCTGGATTGAAAGTCGGAGTTGACAATCACGTTGGGCCGGCGGCTGGTGAGTGTCAGCGTGTAAGTAATGCTGGAATCCACATACGCAAATGTAGCAATGCTGTCAGGGTGTGTCAGGCCTGTGCGCGGACTCCACAAGGTGTCCAGGATCTCGGTACCTGCCTGAACACTGTCGATGCGGGCAATGGGCAGCAGCGGGCGGTCATTTATACACGCAAAAAAAGTGTCGGGCAGGCCGGAGAGTTCCGGGCAGTACGAAGGCCGTGTCTGCGCGCTTGCCTGCCAGGAGCTTACTAAAAGCACGAAGGCGCAGGCCAGCCTTAAAAAATTCGGGTACAACTTTTTCATAAACCGGATATTTGCGTAAAAATAGTTGAGAAATCGGGTCGTGCACAAAAAAGAGCAAAAAGAGCGGCCCCAAAAGAAACATAATTTTTTATGGGACGCATCCTTGCACTGGACTATGGCAAAAAAAGAACCGGAATTGCCGTAACCGATCCGCTTCAAATTATTGCCACGCCCTTAAAGACGGAAGAAACACGCGAACTGGTTGGGTTTCTTAAAAAATACTTTGCTGCCGAACCGGTGGAGAAAGTGCTGATTGGCTTTCCACTGGCGCTCGACGGCTCGCCTACCGATGCCACGCCGCTGGTGGAAAAGTTTTTCGGGCAGTTTCAAAAGCTTTTCCCACACATCCCGATTGAGAAAGTGGACGAGCGCATGAGCTCTAAATGGGCCTCCGACGCCATTCGCGGAATGGGGCTGAAAAAATCGCAGCGGCAGGATAAAGGGTTGATTGATCAGACAGCTGCCTGTATGATGCTTCAGGATTATATGGAGTCCGCCGGGGGATAGCGTACCTTTGCAGCCTGTTTTAAAAAAATCGATTTTAAGGTTATGATTTTACCGGTTTATGCCTACGGGCAGCCCGTTTTGCGCAAAGTAGCCACCGATATCACGCCGGAATTTCCGGAATTAAAAGCCCTCATCGCCGATATGTGGGAGACGATGTATAAGTCCTCCGGCGTGGGCCTCGCGGCGCCGCAAATTGGCAAGCCCATCCGCCTTTTTGTGATTGATACGGTGCAGATTGTGGAAGGCTTCGATGAAGAAGATAAAAAAGAGTTTCCAGACGAAAAACCGGTTAAATCGGTGTTTATCAACGCCCAAATTAAAGCGCTCGACGGCGAACTGTGGGCCTACAACGAAGGCTGTCTTTCGATCCCCAAAATCCGCGAAGACGTTCGTCGCCACCAGACGGTTACCATCAGCTACCTGGACGAAGATTTCCAGCCGCATACCGAAACGTTTTCCGGAATTACGGCCCGCGTCATCCTCCACGAATACGACCACATCGAAGGCAAGCTGTTTATCGATCACATCTCGCCCCTCAAACGCCGGCTGATCAAAAAGAAACTGGATGATATTTCTGCCGGAAAAGTAAAAACGGATTACCGGATGAGCTTTTTGCGCTAAGACGGTTTCTTATCGGAATTGGACTCTGCCGTAGGCAGAATTGGAGAATTGGACTGCCTTCGGCCATTGGAGCTTTGGCTTCTACCGGAAAATATTCAGAGAATTAGAAAAATTGATTCTTACGGCTCTGAAAGTAGAAGGCCCGAAGGGTTTCAATTCTCCAATATCGCGAAGCGATGTCCAATTCACGAAGTGAGTCCAATGCCACAGGCGTCCAATTTCCCGAAGGGAAGTCCAATGGCTTTAGCCGCCCAATTCTTTTGCCCCTTTCCTTTTATAGTGCGAACTTCGCGAACCTCACCTGGCGGACCGCCATTTTTCTTAAGATGAAAGATTTTTCCTACATCACTGCTTCGCATCCCTCCTACGTGGAAGCGCTCTACAAGGATTACACTGGTAATCCTGAATCGGTGGACCCGGAACTGCGCCGGTTTTTTGAAGGTTTCGACTTTGCCATGGGTAGTGCCGGCAGCGCCAAAGCCAATGGCAGCGCCAACGGAAGTGCCCAGATTTCCCCAAATCTGGACAAGGAATTTGCGGTTTACAACCTCATCCGTTCCTACCGCAAGCGGGGCCACCTCGCCGCCGACACCAACCCCATCCGAAAGCGCCGCGACCGCCAGGCCCAACTGTCGTTGCAGGATTTTAATCTTTCGGAGGCAGACCTGGATACTGCCTTTGCCGCCGGAAAAGGCATCAATATGCCCGGCGCCAAGCTGCGCGATATTATCGACCGGCTGCGCAAGCTGTATTGTGGGCACGTGGGGATTGAATATACCTACATCAACAACTGCGAAACCTTTGAGTGGGTACGCGATCAGTATGAGCAGATGATGGCAACAGAATTGTCGGCCGAACAAAAGCGCCGCATTCTGGAAAAGGTAAACGAAGGGGTGATTTTTGAGAAATTCCTTCACACCAAATACATCGGTCAAAAGCGCTTCTCGCTTGAAGGCGGCGAAAGCGCTATTGCCGCACTGGACACGATTATCACCAATGCGGCTGCCGGCGAGGTGAAAGAAGTGATTATCGGGATGGCCCACCGCGGTCGCCTCAACGTGCTGGCCAACACGCTCGGCAAGACTTACAAGCAAATCTTTACCGAGTTTGAAGGCATCACGCCTACCGACACGATGGGTTCCGGCGACGTGAAATACCACCTCGGTTTCCGCTCTGATATTACCACGCCGAAAGGCAATACCATCAGCGTGCAGCTCACGCCCAACCCGTCTCACCTCGAAGTGGTGGATCCGGTCGTGTG
>JAEWBT010000075.1 GCA_023391015.1 Bacteroidota bacterium | reverse complement strand
CGCTCACGCAGGAAAACATCAATGTTATCATTGACATCGTGATGCGCGATGTGTTGAAACGCCTCAGCACCTTGGGCTTCAATCTCACCATTGACGAAACCGCCCGCGAGTTCCTGGCCGACAAAGGCTACGACCAGCAGTTTGGTGCCCGTCCGCTCCACCGTGCGATTCAGAAATATCTCGAAGACCCGCTGGCCGAAGAAATTCTGGCGCAAAACGTGAAGGAAGGCAGCGTAGTGACCGCCCGCTACGACAAAGAGCAGGAAAAAATCCTCTTTGACATTGCACCGGGTGAGAAGAAAGAAAAGAAAACCAAGGCTTCCAACAACACCGCTTCCGACGAGCCAAAGGATAGCGAAGAGTAGATACCAGATTTCCGGAAAATGCGTCTCTGTAAAAAGAGGCGCATTTTTTTGTTTGGGGGCGTGGAAGCGTCTTTCAAAAGACAGAAATGCACTTGTCAAATCGGGAAGAAAAAGGAAGAAACAGTCCTACCGAATGGTCAAGGCGTACCTTTGCAGCGCTTAAAATTATTTTTTGATTAGAACCATTCAGATAGCTTTAGTCGGCAACCCGAATGCCGGAAAAAGCTCGCTTTTCAACGCGCTCACGGGGCTGCGGCAGAAAGTGGGCAACTTTCCGGGCGTCACGGTTGACAAAAAGGCAGGCACGTGCCGGCTTTCTGAAACCCTCTCCGCAAGGGTTTTGGACTTGCCGGGAACCTACTCTTTGTACCCCAAAAGCGCCGATGAAAAAGTGGCAACCGAAGTCTTGCTCCATCCCAGCGGTAAAGACGTTCCGGATGTCGTGGTGGTGATTGTAGATGCGGCCAACCTGAAACGGAACTTGCTTTTTGCGTCTCAGATTATGGACCTCGGCAAGCCGGTGGTGCTCGCCCTGACCATGATGGACCTGGCCGCAGCGAAGGGCATCACCATTGATATTGCAGAGCTGGAGCGGCAGATGGGTGCGCCGGTCGTGGGCATCAATCCCCGGAAAGGAAAAGGCATTGCTGCCTTAAAGAAAACCATTGTGCAGCTCGCCGAATCACCGGTGGCCGGACCGCCGCGTGCGTTTATCAATAGCAGGGAAATTTCCGGAAATTGGGTCTCTGAAGTTCGGAAAATCACTGACGTGTCATCTGATTATGCAGCACTTCAAATTGCCTGTGCGATGCCGGAAGTGCCGTATTTGCAAGCCGCCCAGCGCATTCAATTATTGGCATTATTAGACAGCAATGGGTTTTCGAAGGCGAAAATCCAGGCAGCTGAAGTCGTGGCCCGCTATGCCCGCATTGACAAAGTGATGGCCGCCGCCGTGGTGGAAGAAACGCCGGCTCAGAAAAGCCTGCGGGCCGAGCGGATTGACAAAATATTGCTGCATCCCCTGTGGGGCAATCTGATTTTATTAGTCGTTTTATTCCTGCTTTTTCAAAGCATTTTCTGGCTGGCCGAGTACCCGATGGCCTGGGTAGAAGGCGGTTTTGGCTGGCTAAGCGGTACCTTGTCGGAGGCGCTTCCTCCAAACGCATTTACAGATTTGCTCCTGAATGGCGTGCTGGCCGGCCTTTCCGGAATCGCCATCTTTATTCCCCAGATTGCTATTCTTTTCGGGGCCATTACGCTGCTGGAAGATACCGGCTATATGGCCCGGATTTCATTTCTGACCGACCGGTTGATGCGCTCGGTCGGTATGAACGGGCGCTCGGTCATGCCCCTGATTTCCGGAATGGCGTGTGCCGTTCCCGCCGTTATGGCAGCCCGGACGATTGCCAATCGAAAAGAACGACTCATCACCATCATGGTTACGCCGCTGATGAGTTGCTCGGCGCGGTTGCCGGTTTACACCATTCTCATCGGCCTCGTCATCCCTGATAACCGCATTGGACCTTTTACGCTTCAAGGGTTGGTGCTGATGGGGCTGTACTTGCTGGGATTCGTCGGCGCCTTGGTGGTTTCCAAAATCCTGAGCCTTTTTATGAAAGCCAAAGAGCGCAGTTATTTTCTTTTGGAACTCCCCCACTACCGGATGCCGCGCTGGAAAAACATCGGTACCACAATGGTTGAAAAGGCAACCATTTTTGTGCGCGACGCCGGAAAGGTGATTCTCATTATTTCCATCGCACTTTGGGCGCTGGCTTCTTATGGTCCGGCCCCGAAAGAAGCGACCGGGAACGGCTATATCGCGGCTGTTCCGCTCGAATCTTCCTTTGCCGGAAGAATGGGAAAATACATTGAACCGGCTATCAAACCCCTGGGTTACGACTGGAAAATCGGGGTTTCCTTAATTACTTCTTTCGCGGCCCGCGAGGTGTTTGTGGGCACGATGGCAACTTTATACAGCGTGGATGATAAAGACAGCGAGCAGCAGGAAATCACCCTGCGACAAAGACTGGCAGCCGCCCGCACGCCGGATGGCAAACCGGTTTACACCCTCGCAACCGGTATTTCCTTGCTTTTGTTTTATGTTTTCGCCATGCAGTGCATGAGCACCATGGCCATCGTGAAAAGAGAAACGGGCAGTTGGGTCCTGCCACTGGCCCAGTTCCTTTACATGGGCGCACTGGCCTACGGAACCGCTTTCCTCGCTTATCAGTTGCTGCGTTAAGCCGATGCCCGGAAGTGTGGTGGAGTCGCTTCCAGGCACAATCCGCCCTTAGCAGCACCCAGCGCATAGGCTTCGGTAACGGCTTTTTCCAGAAGCGCCCAAACGCTTTGGCGGGCTTCCAGTGGGTTGGAAATTCCGGAAAAAGCGCGTTCCAGAATTACAGAAAGTTCGTCGGAGTCGTGGATGATCAGGCGCGTCGTCATAGCTGTAGGGTTTTATAGGGGAATGGGGGAGAAGCAGAAAAGAGCGTGCCAAAACATCCCGTCTCAAAAGGCATGATTTTGGAAGTTTCCCCAAACTAAACCCCTTTTTTCGCCATGAACGACAACCTGCAAGGTGCCGAAGCGCTGCAAAAAATTAAAGAGCTGGCTGAATCCATTGATTTCTGTATGCTCACCACCCTGGATGCCGGCAACAAGATGAGCGCCCGTCCGATGAGCACCCAGCAGGTAGAAGCCGACGGAACCATCTGGTTTTTCACCAGCGATGACCAGTTTGGTGCCCAGTCTGCCGACGGCGATGTGGTATTGCTGTCCTACGCCTCTCCCGCCAAACAATCGTATCTCGCTATCAACGGCGTTGCGTTTTTGGTGCATGACCAAGCCAAGATGAAGGAACTGTGGAAAGACATTCTGAAAGCATGGTTTCCGCAGGGACTCGATACGCCCGGCATTGCCCTGTTGCGTGTGCAGCCCGACAACGCGCACTACTGGGATGCCGATGCCAGCCGCGTGATGATGGTCGCCCAATATGTATATGCCAAAGCCACAGGCGATTATAAAAATATGACCGGAAAATCCGGCGAACTGGAGGTGTAGGAGCTATTATTCAGCTACTTTCTAAAAGTAAAAATTCCGGAAATTTCCGGAATTTTTTCGTTTGAATTGATCTCAAATTTGATGGCCACAGCGACTTTGTCATTCTGCAAAGAATCCCATATCCATTCCATTTCTAAAGAAAAGCTCTAAAGAGATCCTTTCAAGGATGACAAATAAATTGTCTAAACCTGGATTGCGTTCTCATCTTACCCCGCCCAGCCTTCGCGGTCGAGGCTGCGGTACTGAATGGCTTCCGCCAGGTGCTCCGGGCGGATGTCGTCGGTTCCGGCGAGGTCGGCAATCGTCCGGCTCACTTTCAGAATCCGGTCAAAGGCACGCGCCGAGAGATTGAGCCGCTCCATCGCCACCTTCAACAAATTCATCCCCACCGGCGACACCACGCAGATTTCTTTCAACAGCTTGCTGCTCATCTGTGCGTTGCAATAAATACCCGCGTGCTCTTTGAACCGCTCGGCCTGCGTTTCGCGGGCTTTCAAAACCCGTTCGCGCACCGCTTCGCTTTTCTCCGACCGCCCTGTGGAAGCCAGCTCGCCAAACGGCACCGGGGTTACTTCTACGTGCAGGTCAATGCGGTCGAGCAACGGCCCGGAAACCTTGTTCAGGTACCGCGAAACCATTTGCGGCGAACAGGTGCAGTCGCGCTCCGGATGGTTGTAATAGCCGCACGGACACGGGTTCATCGATGCCAGGAGCATAAACGATGCCGGAAAATCAATGCTCAGCCGCGCCCGCGAAATGGTGACCCGACGCTCTTCCATTGGCTGGCGCATCACTTCCAGAACGGTACGCTTGAATTCCGGAAGTTCATCCAGAAACAAAACGCCGTTGTGAGCGAGGGAAATTTCACCCGGCTGCGGCACGCCGCCCCCGCCGACCAAGGCCGCGTCGGAAACGGTGTGGTGCGGCGAGCGAAATGGTCGCTGGGCCACGAGCGAGGCGTTGCCCGGCAATTTTCCGGCTACGGAGTGAATCTTGGTGGTTTCCAGCGCTTCGTGGAGCGTGAGGGGCGGCAGAATGGTAGGCAGGCGCTTGGCCAGCATCGTTTTTCCGGCACCGGGCGGCCCGATCAGGATGGCGTTGTGGCCGCCGGCAGCCGCGATTTCCAGCGCGCGCTTTACATTTTCCTGCCCTTTCACGTCGTCAAAATCCAGGTCGTATTGGGTTTGGGCGTGGGCAAATTCCTCGCGGGTATCCACAAAAACGGGCTTGGCGGTGCTGCGGCCTTCCAGAATCTCAATCACTTCTTTCAGGTGGGCTGCGCCATACACTTCCAGGTTGTTGACCAACGCGCCTTCGCGGGCGTTTTCTTTGGGCAGAATCAGCGCTTTGGCCTTTTCGGCCCGTGCCTGAATGGCAATCGGCAGTGCGCCTTTAATGGGTTTAAGCGCACCATCCAGCGACAGCTCGCCCATCATCACGTATTCTTCCAGATTGGGGCACTTGATTTGCCCGGAAGCAGCCAGCATGGCAATGGCAATCGGCAGGTCGTAGGCCGCGCCTTCCTTGCGAATGTCGGCAGGGGCCATGTTGATGACCACTTTTTGGCGCGGGCGGCTGTAGCCGTTGTTTTTAAGGGCCGAGAAAATCCGCTCCAGGCTTTCCTTCACGGCATTGTCGGGCAGGCCCACGATGGGGTAGCTGGGCGTTTCCACCACTACGGCATCGGCCTCAATGGAAATCGTCAGGGCATCCACCCCCATCACCGCCGCGCCAAAAACTTTTACGAGCATAAGGGCTAAGGTAATGTGAAAAAGACTCAATGATGCAGGAACGTTTTAGAAAAAATCAGGGGTGTGTTGGGCTGATTGAGGACTGTTTTTAAAGAGGATGGGAAAGCCGGGCCCTTTAACCTGATTTGAAAAAATCGCCCGGCCCCGCCAACAGGTGGTGAACCCATTTCCACCTGCCTGGATGCCCAATTCATATACTGTGGAAACCATATCCAGCCGCTTGGAAGCCCCTCCAACAGCTGTGGAAACCGTTTCCAGCCGCCTGGAAGTGCCTTCAACAGCTGTGGAAACCGTTTCCAGCCGCCTGAAAGTGCCTTCAACAGCTGTGGAAACTGTTTTTTAGATCTGGCATACGGTTTCCACAGCTGTTGAAGGCTGTATAAGGACTGTCAGAAAGCGCTTTACCTTGCAGCCCGTGCAGGCTCCCATTGGCATTTTCGATTCCGGCTACGGCGGACTGACGGTTTTTCGCGCTATCTACGAGCGGTTGCCGCAGTACGATTACCTCTACCTCGGCGACAACGCGCGTGCGCCCTACGGTGCCCGCTCTTTTGAAACGGTGTATGAATACACGCTTCAGTGTGTGGAGTGGATGTTCCGGCAGGGCTGCCCGTTGATTATCTTGGCGTGCAATACGGCTTCGGCGCGGGCCTTGCGCAGCATTCAGCAACAGGATTTAGAAAGGATCGCGCCGGGCAAACGGGTGCTGGGCATTATCCGGCCAACGGCGGAGGTGATTGGGCAATATTCCAAAAACGGCGTGGTGGGCGTGCTGGCCACGAAAGGCACCATTCAGTCGGGGTCGTATGAGGTGGAAATCAGCCATCAATTTCCGGAAATAGAGGTACACGGGCAGGCTTGTCCGTTGTGGGTGCCGCTGGTAGAAGCCGGGGAACAGGACAGCGAAGGAGCGGATTATTTTATCCGGAAATACACGCAGGAATTGCTCCAAAAATCGCCGCAAATGGACGCGGTGTTGCTGGCCTGCACGCATTATCCGCTTTTAGAAAGGAAAATCCGGGAACACGTGCCCGCAGGCGTACAGGTGATTTCGCAAGGACCCATTGTGGCAGCGAGTCTGGAAGATTATTTAAAGAGACATCCAGAAATAGAAACACAAATCAGCCGGGGCGAAAAGCCCGTTTTTTACACCACTGATAACCCGGAAAGTTTTGACGGTCCGGCCAGCCGGTTTTTGGGCGCAGCGGTGCGGTCGCGGTTTGTGGAAGTAACAGCGCCTTGATTGGTGTTTTCCGGAAACCAAAGTCCAAACGGCAAAAATCAAAAACCAAACGGCACATTCCGGAAATGAAACATGACACATGAAACATGACTCATTGAAGTACCTTCGCGCCAGTTATGAACCGCGAGAAAAAAGTTTTTGATAATATCCTGCAAACCATCGGCGATACGCCGCTGGTGCGCCTCAATCGTGTAACGGCTTCGCTGCCCTGCCCCGTGTATGCCAAGGTGGAATACGGCAATCCTGGTAATTCCATTAAAGACCGCATGGCCCTGAAAATGCTGGAAGTGGCCGAGGCAGAAGGTAAGATCAAGCCCGGCGGAACCATCATCGAAGGCACGTCCGGAAATACCGGCATGGGCCTCGCGATTGCCGCGATTATCAAAGGTTATAAGTGCATTTTTACCTCTACCGACAAGCAGTCGAAGGAGAAATTCGACATCCTGCGAGCCATGGGTGCCGAGGTGATTGTGTGTCCGACCGACGTGGAGCCGGAAGACCCGCGCTCGTATTACAGCGTGTCGAAGCGACTGGCCAAGGAAGTGCCCAACAGCTGGTATGTAAATCAATACGACAACCTCGCCAACCGCCTGGCGCATTACGAAAGCACCGGTCCGGAAATCTGGGAGCAAACCGAGGGGAAAGTTACCCATGTGGTGGTGGCTTCCGGTACCGGCGGCACCATTACCGGCATCGGGCAGTACCTGAAAGAGAAAAATCCAGCCATCCAGATGTGGGCGATTGACACTTACGGCTCTTTGCTGAAGAAATGGCACGAGACCGGCGAACTGGATATGAAAGAGGTGTATTCTTACATCTCGGAAGGGTTTGGCGAAGACTTTTTGCCGCAGAACTATATCCGCGACGTGATTGACCGGTTTGAAAAAGTAACCGATAAAGACGGCGCGGTGATGGCCCGCCGTATTGCCAAGGAAGAAGGCATTTTCGTGGGCTACAGCGCTGGCTCGGTGATTGCCGGATTGCTGCAATTAAAGGCCAACCTGAAACCAACCGACCTTGTGGTGGTGATCTTCCACGACCACGGTTCGCGCTATGTGGGCAAGGTTTATAACGACGAGTGGATGCTGCAACGCGGTTTCCTCGACGTAAACACCGTGAAAGATTTGATTGGCGGACTGGGCCGTCGCCGCTTGTTGACGCTTTCCAAAGACCAAAAAGTAAGTGAGGCGATGGAGACCATGAAAAAATACGATGTGGAGCAACTGCCCGTGTTGGAAGACGGCGAAATGGTGGGCGCTATTACGCAGTCGGGCTTGTTTAAAAAGATGATGCAACACGCCGACCTGTCGGAAAAAACCGTTGCCGATGTGCTGGAAGCGCCGCTTCCCGTGGTGCCGATGGACATGCCTATTGACCGCCTCGGCAGCACGCTGGGCAAAGATCTTGGTGCCGTGCTTACCCGCGACGACAGCGGCGAGTACCACATCCTCACGCAGTTTGACGTGCTGGACGCGCTGAGCAAGGGGTAAATCCATGTTTCATGTTTTATGTGTCATGATTCATGATAAATTTTGCAGCCCATTGGCCCATTAGCAGATCAGCATATTGAAAACATTATTTCCCCGGAACATACCCGTTGCGCTGCCCATTATCGCGGTTTTTCACGTGGGGTGGCTCTTGTGGCGCGTGTGGGAATTCCGGACCGAGCCGCTGAGCGATAAAATCTGGTTGCAGGTCGTTTGGCTGATGGCCTACACGGTGTGCTGGATTCAACTGACGCGCGGGCGAAAGTGGGCGGCAAACGGTTACATCCTGCTCACGGCGCTGAATCTGGTGTTGCGGTTTACGATTACCAATGAAAGCTGGCGCAATGCCGCCACCGATGCGCTGTTTCCGATAGACCTGTTGTGCAGCTTTGTGCTGTTCGTGTTTTGGCGGCAGCTGTTTCCAAAAAAAGTCTCGGAAGCTCTTTAAAACAGAATTTGGGCGTGCCCCTTCGGGTCGGGCTTTCGGCTCTACTTCGTGCCGCCTCTATCCCTCACGCGAAAAACACCCGTCCCGTTTGGAAAACGGGACGGGTGTTTTTTTGGGGAAATTTTCCGGAAATTCCGGGTGTTTTTTGGCGCTACTATGGCAAACACCTACTCGCAGATCCACCTGCATTTTATTTCTGCCGTCCGCCACCGGGCCGCCTTAATCAGTCCTTCGTGGAAAGAAGATTTGCACCGATACATCACCGGCATTGTGCAGTGCAATGGCCATAAGATGCTTCAGATCAACAGCATGCCGGATCACATTCACATGCTTATCGGGATGCGGCCACAGCAGGCTATCAGCGCGTTGGTGCAAAACATTAAAACGGAAAGCAGCAAATGGGTAAAGGCAAATCAGCACATCCCATTCGCATGGCAGGAAGGTTTTGGGGTGTTTTCTTATGCCAAAAGTCAGGTGCCCACGGTCATCCGGTATATTCAAAACCAGGAAACCCATCACCAAAAACAAACGTTTCTGTAAGAATACCGGGCTTTTCTGGATGCTTTTGAAGTGGAATGGCAAGAGCCTTATATTTTCCGGGAATTGGAGTAACGTTTGCCCCCACGAGGCGTTCCTCCGGAACGCGGTTGATAGCGGTTTTAACCGCATCAGTTGCAAGAACAAATTTGCATCTTTTGCGTTCCGGCGGAACGCCTCGTCGGTAACAGAATGTTTTTGCACCCACCGCGTTCCGGAGGAACGTTTTGTTGGTAGCAAAAAGAATGTACTGTCTAATTGCGTTCCGCTGGAACGCTTCGTGGGTTGCAGAAAGGATTCCCACCGTGTTCGGGACGAACGCCTCGTGGGAGGATACGGTATTTGGTTATCCGCGTTTCGGAGGAACGCTTTGTCGGTAGCAGAAATATTGTACCTGTCTAAACCGCGTTCCGGCGGAACGCCTCGTCGGTAGCAACGAACGGATTCCAACCGCGTTCCGGCGGAACGCCTCGTGAATGGTTATTTTTGTAACAAAAACAGGCTTCTCTTTTTAATTTATGGCCCTCACCCAACTTCAGAACTACGCCGAAGGCAAATGGCACACCGCGCCCAAAACCGGCGAAACCCTTCATAACGCCATCACCGGCGAAGCCATATACACCGCTTCCTCCGACGGGCTGGACTTCGCCGCCATGATGGACTACGCCCGAAAAGTAGGCGGCCCGGCGCTTCGCAAACTCACCTTTACCGAGCGCGGCCGGATGCTTAAAGCGCTGGCTTTTTACCTCACCGAGCGCAAAGAATATTTCTACGAAATCTCCGCCCTCACCGGTGCCACCCGCGCCGACTCGTGGGTGGATATTGAAGGCGGCATCGGCAACCTGTTTTCCTACGCTTCGCTGCGCCGCCAGTTTGCTGATGAGCGCTTTTACGTGGACGGACAGCAGGCCAAGATTTCCAAACAAGGAACGTTCGTGGGCCAGCACATCATGGTGCCGCGCCAGGGCGTTGCCATCCACATCAACGCCTTCAACTTCCCGGTTTGGGGCATGTTGGAGAAAATCGCGGTGAACCTTTTGGCCGGTGTTCCGGCCATCGTGAAACCCGCCACGCTCACCTCGTTTCTTACTGAAGCGGTGTTCAAAGCTATTATTGAAAGCAACATTTTTCCGGAAGGTTCCCTGCAACTCATCTGCGGCTCGGCGCGCGGCATTACCGACCACGTCATCAACGGCGACATCGTCACCT
>JAEWBT010000062.1 GCA_023391015.1 Bacteroidota bacterium | reverse complement strand
CCAAGGTGCTGAGGCGTTTCAACACATCGCGCATCACGATGTCAATGATAACATTGATGTTTTCCTGCGTGAGCGAGTTGAAGATAATCACGTCGTCGATCCGGTTGAGGAACTCCGGCGCAAATGTGCGCTTGAGGGCTTTTTCAATCACCCCACGGCTCACTTCTTCGGAAGAAGCGGTCTTGGCGCTTGTGGCAAAACCAACGCCTTCGCCAAAGTCTTTCAACTGCCGCACGCCGATGTTGGACGTCATGATGATGATGGTGTTCTTGAAGTCCACTTTCCGGCCCATACCGTCGGTGAGCTGGCCATCATCCAGCACCTGCAACAGGATGTTGAAGATGTCCGGGTGGGCTTTTTCAATTTCATCCAACAAGACCACGCAATAGGGCTTGCGGCGCACTTTCTCGGTGAGCTGACCGCCTTCCTCGTAGCCTACGTATCCCGGAGGCGCGCCGATGAGACGGCTGACGGAGAATTTCTCCATGTACTCACTCATGTCAATGCGAATGAGGGAATCTTCGGAGTCGAACAACTGACGGGCCAGCGTGCGGGCCAACTCGGTTTTACCCACACCGGTTGGGCCCAGAAAGATAAACGAGCCAATCGGTTTTTTGGGATCTTTGAGGCCCACGCGGTTCCGCTGAATGGCTTTCACCACTTTGTTGATAGCGTCGTCCTGACCGACTACCGAGCCTTTCATGTCTTCGCCCATGCGGCGGAGCTTTTGCTGCTCGGCTTCCACCATGCGCGTTACCGGAATACCGGTCATCATGCTTACCACTTCGGCCACGTCTTCTTCCTTGATGGGATAGCGCTTGCTTTTGCTTTCTTCTTCCCAGTCGGCCTTTGCTTTTTCCAGCTCTTTGCCGATGCGCACTTCTTTATCACGCAGGGCAGCGGCTTCTTCAAAACGCTGGCTTTTCACCACCTTGTTTTTCTCCTGCTTGATGTCCTCGATTTTCTTTTCCAGGTCAAGGACGGCCTGCGGCACATTGATGTTTTTAAGGTGCATCCGCGCGCCTACCTCGTCCATCACGTCGATGGCTTTATCGGGCAAAAGGCGGTCGGTCATGTAGCGATCGCTGAGCTTTACGCAGGCTTCAATTGCGGCTTCGTCGTAAGCCACGTTGTGAAACTCTTCGTATTTCGGGCGAATGTTGTTGAGGATGATAATGGCTTCGTCCACGCTAGGTTGTTCCACCAAAACTTTCTGGAAACGACGGTCCAGTGCGCCATCTTTTTCGATGTGCATCCGGTATTCGTCCAGCGTAGAAGCGCCAATGCATTGCAGTTCGCCGCGCGCCAGGGCCGGTTTAAAGATGTTGGACGCGTCCAGACTTCCGGAAGCGCCGCCCGCACCCACGATGGTGTGAATCTCGTCGATAAACAGAATCACGTCGCGGTTTTTCTCCAGCTCGCCCATGATGGCTTTCATGCGCTCTTCAAACTGACCACGGTATTTGGTACCGGCAACCAGCGCGGCAAGGTCCAGCGAAATCACACGCTTGTCAAACAGCACGCGGCTTACTTTGCGTTGCACGATGCGCAGCGCCAAACCTTCCACGATAGCGGTTTTACCCACACCCGGCTCGCCAATCAGGATCGGGTTGTTCTTTTTCCGGCGGCTGAGGATTTGGCTCACGCGCTCAATTTCTTCTTCGCGGCCCACGATCGGGTCCAGCGTACCCTGCTCGGCCATCTTGGTGATATCGCGGCCAAAATTGTCGAGCACCGGCGTTTTGCTTTTGGCGTTTCCGGATTGGTGCTTGCGTTGGGAAGCAGATCGGCGGTCGTCGTCGTCGTCGTATTCTTCGCCGGGGTCGGAGCCGTAGTCAGCCGATGGCTGGTCGCCCTGCAGGATGGCCAGGTCGTTGCGGAAACGGTCGTAGTCTACCTGGTATTGGGCCAGGATCTGAGTGGCGACGTTTTCTTTGTTTTTAAGGATAGAAAGCATCAGGTGCTCGGTTTCAATCACGGCGCTTTTCAGGGCTTTGGCTTCCAGCACGGTGATGCGCAGCACGCGCTCGGCCTGCCGGGTCAGGGGCAGCGTGTTGGGGTTGGCCGGTGCACGGGCAGCGCGGTCTTTAATAGCGGTTTCCAGTTCGTGGCGCAGCTCCAGTAAGTCAATATCCATACCTTGCAACAGGCGGATCACCAGCCCTTCGCTATCATGCAGCAGGCCAAGCATCAGGTGCTCGGTGCCGATAAAGTCGTTGCCCAGTCGCAAAGCTTCTTCACGGCTGTAGGTAATGACTTCTTTCACTTTAGATGAGAAATTAGAATCCATTTTCGGAAGTTCCTGTTTTTTTAAGATAAAAACGCTTTTCTTTAAAACAAAACGCAGCTATTTAAGTTTTCCATAAGCGCTGCAATGGCGATCCGAAAAAAGCAAGGCAGGGATTTTAGAGATAAATGCGTTTTCCTGTTGTAAAGACTCTTTGTTGTCTATGAAGTTCAAAATTGATACCAACCCTTCTTACACCCGCATTTTGCCAGAGGATGGCCCCGTAAATGCCACTATGGCGGCTCTTCTTACCCAAAAATGCCAGGAAGTGCAAGCCGAAAAATCCCGGAATCTGATTGTGGATTTTTCGCAATTGCCCGATAGCGCCGCGTCGGACGCAGAAGCTTTGTTTGCAGCCTGGGCCCAGCTTCACGAAATGCAATACGAAAAGGGTTATTCGCTGATTCTGACCGGTTTTCAACCCTTGCTGCTGGCACAGATCAAGCGCGCAGAACTGCACCATATGCTTAACATCACGCCCACATTGATAGAAGCCATTGACATGGTGAATATGGAAATGCTGGAGCGCGATCTTTTCAACGAAGAACCGTGAAACTAACTATCCTTGGCAACAACTCGGCGCTACCCGCTCATGACCGGCATCCCACGGCGCAATTCCTGAGCCTGAATGCCACCGATATTTTGCTGGATTGCGGGGAAGGCACCCAAATGCAGATGACGCAGTTTGGGTTGAAATGGCGGCGCTTATCGCATATTTTCATCTCCCACCTGCACGGCGACCACTACCTCGGCCTGCCCGGTTTGCTCAATTCCATGAGCCTGCTGGGCCGCGCAGCGCCGTTGACGGTAGCGGGTCCGGCGGCGCTGGGGCAGTTGCTGGAACTGTTGAAGAATCTTTCCGGTGGTCATCCCTATGGGTATGAAGTACGATTTCACCCCATTGCTCCGGCGGGCGAAATGCTGGTGGATACGCCGGAATTTTCGGTGGCTGCGTTTCCGGTCGAGCACCGGATTGAAACGTTTGGATTTGCCATAACCGAGAAATCGAAAGGCCGGAAATTATTGGTAGAAAAAGCCGAAGCCGCGGGCGTTCCGGTTTCTTTCTACAACCGGCTGAAGGCAGGCGAAGATTACGTGCAGGAAAATGGAACCGTGATTTCCGGCAAATCGCTTACCGAAGAGGGGCCGCCGCCCAGGCGCTATGCGTATTGCGCCGACACCCGCTATACGGAGTCGTATTTGGAAAGCATTCGCGGGGCCGATGTGGTGTACCACGAAAGCACGTATCTGGAAGAGGACGCCGAAAAAGCAGCGCTGCGCTATCACAGCACCGCCCGGCAAGCGGCGATGCTGGCTCAAAAAGCCGGTGTCAAAAAGCTGTTGCTCGGCCACTACTCCTCCCGCTACGCCGATTTAAGCGCCTTTGCAGCCGAAGCAGCCGACGTTTTTCCGGAAGTGACGGCCACCCTAGAAGGGGAAAGCTATGAGATATAGAGGGATTAGGGGCGCGGCCAAACAAAAAATTCCGGAAATTTCCGGAATTTTTTGTTGAGAACAGTACTATTTAGGCCCCTTACAACCCCGTCAGTGAAATGCCGATAGAGTATGGCGTTACCGTTGGGCCTACACCATCCTGAAAAACACTGTTGAAGCCATAGGCACCGAAAACCGAGAAATTACCCCAGCCAAGGCGCAGCGTAGCCCCATAACGCCATTTGTCCAAAAACTCTTTAGACTGCACTTTCTCGGTCAGCTTAGAGCCGTTTTCGGTACGGTTGCCTTTCGTGTGCGCGGCGAGCAAATACCCTACGCGCAGTCCCACGGCCGCTTTGAAACCCCGGTTGCGGTTTTCTTTGTTAGCAAAATACCGCAGCTCAAACGGTGCTTCCAGGTAGGCGGTCGTCAGTTTAAACTTGCTGTAATCTTAGCGCTGCGGAATGAAAAGGGCCGTTTTCTGTCCGCTATCCGTCAGCACCAGTTGTTGCCCATCCTGAAAAAACATGTTGGACGTGCCGATGCCCAAGCCGGTAGCAAACGAAAAATGCGATTGCTTAATGGGAAAATCATAGCACAGATACGCGTTGAAACCGCGGCTAAAGCCGCCCACCTTCACGCTGTCGGGCGTGTTGGCCCAGCCGTCGTAGGTGAATTGCAGCATCACAAAATCGCGGCTGGGCTTGCGCGCAGCCTGCTGCGCCGGCGTCTCACCCGTTTGGGCAAGTCCTTTAAAAGAGAAAAGGCTCACTGCCGCAAGGGCTAAAACAGTCCGCATAGAAAAAGCACGAAAAAACATTGGGTGGCAAAGATGCAGGCAGCACCCTCAAATGCTCAAATCCAAAATCGTTAAAACGTTACAGAAAGGGTTTCGGTTTTCCCGCCCCGCTGGATTTTCAGGGGAACGGTTTGGCCGGCCTTGAAGCTGCCAAGCGCTTCCATATAGCTTTGCATCCCGCCGATTTTCACCTCGCCCAGTTGCGTAATGATATCACCCATCTTCACACCGGCTTTGTCGGCCGGCCGGCCTTCGGTCACGCCATCCACCTTCACGCCACCTTCGGTAAACGAGTAATCCGGCATGATGCCCAGCGTTACTTTAAAGCGCGCTTTGCCCATCTCCACGTTTCGGGTGGCCGTAAAGCGCGGCTTGGGTTGCTTATCCAGGCGCTGCAACATCGTGTCGAGCGTGCTGATGATAGCATGGATTCCGGTGTAATTGATTTTATCGGCATCGTCGGTGGGCTTGTGGTAGTCGGAATGCGCGCCGGTAAAGAAAAATAAAACCGGAATGCCAGCGGTGTAAAAAGACGTGTGGTCGGAAGGGCCAATGCCGGAGGAATCCACCGAAATTTTGTAGCCGCTGGTGGGCAGCAACGTGGGCCAGACGGGCGAGCTGCCTACGCCGCCAATCTGCAGGGCACGGGTGCTGTCGGGCAGGCGGCCAATCATATCCAGGTTCACCATCGCCGCTGTGTTGGTGCTGTCGAGGCCGTATTGTTTCACAAACGCCTTGGAGCCCAGCAGGCCTAGCTCTTCTCCGCTGAAGTGCAGAAAAAGGTAGTTATAAGCCCGCTTGCCGCTGTTGCGGATGCGCTGCGCGAGCATCATCAATCCGGCGGTTCCGGATGCATTATCGTCGGCTCCGTTGTGGATTTCGCCCAGTTTCTTTGCGTTGGCCTGCAGGCTGTTGCCGTCTTCACCGTGGCCCAGGTGGTCGTAGTGCGCCCCCACCACAATGGTGTATTTCGCGCCGTTGTCGAGGTAGGCCGCGAAGTTGGCGGCAGGCGCGGTCTGGCGCACCACATTCACTTTCAGCAAGTTGCCCTTAGCAGGTTCAATTTCGGCGTCGGTGAAATAAACCGCTACCGGAATGGCTAACACTTCGGCTTCCGATTTAGGATTGAAACGCACATCGGCCTTTGCGGATACCGGTGCGGTAAATACCACTGCTTTTGCGCCATCTTTGGACAGCTTTCGGGCCCGTTCATACGCTTCTTTACTCCAGTCGAAGTGCGGGTTGGAAAGGTCAGCGGTGTCTTTAAAAAGCGGCGCTACTGTATAATTTTTCGCTTCTCCATTGCCCGACCATGGCAGGGGCAGGAAAAGGCTGGTATCAGCAATCGTTTTTCCGGAAATCTCCAGCCTATTTCCGGAACCAATTTGCCGGCCTTCCACAAAAGTAAAAGGCTGGGTATAGCTGCCTTTCCATGCCGGAATATCCATTTGCTTGTAGCGCTTTTCCAGGTATTGGCGGGCCAGTTCTTCGCCTTTAGTTCCGGTCCGGCGGCCTTCCAGCGCGTCGGAAGCGAGGTATGAAATATCTTTTTTGAGCAGTTGCATTTCATACACAAATGGTCCGCTCTGTGCCTGCGCCACGCCCGCGCCGAGAAGCAGCGCCGTCAAAAAAGAAAAACCGGTTTTCAGCATAAGGCTGCAAAAGTAGCCTGCCCCGGCAAGGTGGTCTGTCAGGGCAATGTCAGCAGCCGTAATTTTGCGCGTTCTTTTACGTTTCGTTTTTACCTTTTCCACCCAAAAAAGACATGGCCCGTTTCTATCCGCTTCCGGTTTCCGAGGTTCGCAAAGAGCTTTCCGACTGTGTGTCGGTGGCCTTTGAAATAGCGCCTGAAGTGGCCAAAGCGTTTCAGTTCCGGGCAGGTCAGTACCTGACCTTACGCGCCGTTATTGATGGCGAAGAAGTGCGCCGCTCCTACTCGATTTGCAGCGCGCCCACCCATGGCGAGCTGCGCGTGGCCATCAAGGCGGTAGCCGACGGCAAGTTTTCTTCCTGGGCCAACACGGCGCTTCGCAAAGGCGATGTGCTGGAAGTGCTGCCGCCCGATGGCCGGTTTACGGTCCGGCACCCACAGAAAGTAGGCAAACAATACCTCGCCGTGGCCGCCGGTTCCGGTATTACACCCGTTTTATCGCTCATTACCGAGGTGCTCCACACCGAGCCGGAAAGCGAGTTTACGCTGGTGTACGGCAACCGGACACGCGGCAGCATCCTGTTTCGGGAAACGCTGGAAGGGCTGAAAAATCAGTTTATGCAACGGCTGCGCATCTACCACGTGCTGAGCCGCGAAGCCATGGACATTCCGCTTTTCAATGGCCGGATTGACGGGCACAAGATGAGCGATTTTTTCGGCAGCCTGATTTCCCCGCAAAGCATTGACGAAGCGTTTATCTGTGGGCCGGAGGAAATGATTCTGTCTGTTCGCGATGCCCTCCAAAACGCAGGACTGGCCGACGACCGCATCCATTTTGAGCTTTTTACCGCCACGGGTGCAGCTGCTGCTTTCCGGAAAACGGCACCTTCGGTGCTTTCGCAAGAAGCCGCTGAAGCCAAAAGCCGGGTGCGCATTACGCTGGACGGGGTCACTACCGAAATGGAACTGGCCTATGGCGGCGAAAGCATTCTGGATGCTGCCCTGCGCACCGGTGCGGATTTGCCGTATGCCTGCAAAGGCGGCGTGTGCGCCACTTGCCGCGCCAAGCTCACCGATGGCGAAGTGGAAATGGACCTGGCTTATGGATTGGAGAAAGACGAAATCGCCAAAGGATTTGTGCTGACCTGCCAAAGTCATCCGCGCACGCCGTTTGTAGCCGTGGATTTTGACCAGCGGTAATTAGGGGTTGAGAAGGGTTTATGGGTTTATGAAGTTTATGGGTTTATGAAGTTTATGGGGTTGGGACCAGGCCAGATAGCCTGATAAACAGGTCGCGGAGCGACCTATGTTTGTAGGAGTCCACATACATTTTTCAAATGGTCCTTTCGCGACCCAACGTTTTTCTCAAAAACATGACGCTCGAAAACGCGCAGCAAACGGTGGACCACTGGATTCGGACGGTGGGCGTCCGGTATTTTTCAGAACTCACCAATTTGGGAATTCTGATGGAAGAAGTAGGCGAACTGTCGCGGGTTCTGGTGCGCCGCTATGGTGATCAAAGCAGTAAACCCAGCGACGAAAACAAAGACCTCGCCGATGAAATGGCCGACGTGTTGTGGGTGTTAATTGCATTGGCTAACCAAACCGGCGTGGACCTCACCGAGGCGTTTCAAAAGAACCTGGAGAAGAAAGATTTCCGGGATTCGGAGCGACATAGGGCTAATGAAAAACTGCAATAAAAAATCCCGCATCCTTTCCGGATGCGGGATTTTTTGTAGAAGTCGGTAGCAGCTTAGTGCTATTACCTCATTAGTGAGCAACTGTCATCTGAGCGGCCATACCATCGCCAGCAGAGGTACGAACCAGATATAGGTAGTTGCCTACTGCCAGGTCGGAAGTGTTGAATTTCACAACGCTTTCTCCGATCGGTTGGTTTTTCAGTTCCTGTGTCCGCAGGATACGACCGTTCATATCCGTCAGAGTAATGGTTACATCTGCGCTTTTGGCCAGTGAAAACCGAATATTGGTAAAGTCGTTGGCGGGGTTGGGATAATTGCCAAAGAAGGTCAGATCTTTATGGGTAATACCGCTAACAGATTGGGGTGTATTGATGATAAATACCGGAAACACAGCAAGATGTACTGTAGTTTGGGCATTCTGTGTAGCCTCATCGTTCCAAGTGCCATCACTCCACTGAACAGCATTCAGTACATTGATGATCGTATCAGCACCGGATATGGTGGTAATCGGCTGATAACGGTAACCGTCACGGGTTGTCATGAGTGAGATAAACTCTCCGTTGGCTTGAGAATGTGTCCAGTCAGGTGCATAACCTACAAAGAAGGAATCTGTGAGGTAAGCAGTAGGGGTAGAAAAAGCATGATACTTAAGCATATTGCCATTGGTATCGATACCCAGACTGTCTACACGCACGTTTTGAGTAGCCAATACAGCATCTGGCTTCCCAGTAAGAAGAACATTTGGCCTACTGCTGGAAAGCTGTGTCATAGACCCTTGGCTCCATACGTGAAAATTAATTGTTTTGTTTGTAGTAGCATTCAGAATACCATCGAACAACGCAATGGTACCAATTACCATTGCAGGGCTGTCCGTAGCACTGATATCAAACCGCTCGGCAAATGCCTGGTCTCCGTAGGCATTCATACCAAATACATAGCCCGAATCAAATGGGGGGACAGTATCATAGTAATATGCTGTTGTGGAGTCCAGTTGGCTGGCAGGGAAGTTAATGCCAGTTACGGTGTCCAGAGCCGTAGCTTTATTCATCGATTGGAGAAGAAAGCTGTTCTGAACTAGTTTGACTGGTTTTGAAACCGGAGCCACTTTGCGAACCTGCGCTTGTGCTGTTGAAAAACCAGCGGCAGCTAGGAGGAGTAAGAGTTTTTTCATAAAAAGAGTTTTACGCCTGCAAGATACTGGTATTTTACTTTCCACCGCCAAGTTTATCAACAAAAAAAGACCTTTGGCTGTTATATTACGCTGGATCTGACGCTTTTAGACCGGCTCTTTCTTTCTAAAAATACCCTTTCTTTTGACCCTTCCTTCCAAACTTCTTGAAGATGCCGTAGGCGCTTTTTCCCGCCTGCCCGGCATTGGCAAAAAAACAGCTCTACGCTTGGTCCTGCACTTGCTGCGCGGCGATGCCGAAGACACCGACGCTTTTACCAACGCCATCGACCGGATGCGTCACAATGTGGTGTTCTGCAAGGTGTGCCATAATGTTTCTGATACCGAGGTGTGTGGGATCTGTTCCTCGCCGAATCGCAACAAAGAGCAGATTTGTGTGGTAGAATCCTTGCGCGATGTCATTGCTATTGAATCTACCCAGCAATACAATGGCTTGTATCACGTCCTTGGTGGTGTGCTGTCGCCCATCGATGGCATCGGACCAGAGCAACTGCAAATTGAAAGCCTCCGTGAGCGGGTTAAAAATACCGGAACCGAAGAGCTCATCATGGCCCTTTCGCCCACCATCGAAGGCGATACAACGGTGTATTACATTGCCCGACAGCTCACGCCTTTCAACGTAAAACTCACCACTATTGCCCGGGGCATTGCTTTTGGCGGCGAGCTGGAATACGCCGATGAGATGACCCTTGCCCGGTCGATCGCCAAGCGCCTGCCGATTGATAATTATGTTTCAATTTCCGGAAAATAAGGGGCTGAAACGCCAGGGCTCAAAGGTCAAAACTTAGGCGATTTCCGGAAAATTGCGGTTTTAAGGCTACGCTAACTGCGCAGAACGTCGGCCAGCCGGATTTCTCCTTTAAATACCAATTGCGCCGGCCCGGTCAGGCAGATATCTTTTGCGCTGGCCGGGCCATTTTTGTGGAAAGATACCCGCAGTATGCCGCCGGGTGTTTCGATCCGGAAGTCAAAATCGCCCGTTTCCTTTCCGGAAGCAGCAATGGCAGCAGCCGTTACACCCGTGCCACAGCTCAGCGTTTCGGCTTCCACGCCCCGCTCATAGGTACGGACGAATAAAGCATTTTTCCCTTTCCGCTCCACGAAATTGACATTTGTGCCGCCCGGCGCAAACCGTGCTTCGTTGCGGATTTTCCGGCCTTCCGCATCCACGGCCTCGCTTGCAGCGTCTTCCGTCCAAAGTACCCAATGCGGAGAGCCGGTGTCTAAAAAAACGCCTTCAATTTCCGGAAATATTTTTTCAACAGCCTGCATTTCCAGCGCCACAGAACCATCTTCCAGAATACGCGCCCGATGCAGCCCATCAGCGGCTTCAAAAGTGGTTTCTCCGCCCGTTACCACTCCCAGGTGTTTTGCAAATGCCACGATGCATCGGCTGCCGTTGCCACAAAGCGTACTGATGCCGCCGTCGGCATTGTAATAAACCATCCGGAAATCTGCGGCCTCAGCGTGCTCCAACAGCATCAATCCATCGGCTCCAATGCCAAAGCGGCGATGACATAAAGCAGCGACTTCTGCCCTCGAAAAAGGGTGCGTTCCATCCCGGTTGTCGATCAGGATAAAATCGTTGCCGGTTCCGTGGTACTTGGCGAATGAAATAATCGCATCTGGATTCATAAAACGGCTTTTCTATCGTTCCGGAAAAAGGATTTCGGCGCGGGAACGCTCATTAACGCCCTCTGAGTAAAGACCTGCGCGCCACGAACGGTTTCGCATTTCGCCGGCTACCGTGCTGTGGAGTAATAAATAGTCTTCTAAAGGCCCCCCGGGCTGAAAAAACAAAAACTTGCCGCCTTTCCCGTCCTTAGGCGTTGTCTCGTAGCGCCAAACCTCATAAGGCCGCGAGCCGCTTTCCTGCGGAACGGTGATTCTTTCATCTGGCGGGCCGTATTGCAGATAAACGCGCCCCCGGTCGGTTTCATAACCGGCGCGGCTGCCAATATTGAAAAGCCGGTTCACTGTCCGCACTTTCTCTGCATAGGCATTCCATTCGCCCTCCGGGTCGCGGGGATTCCGGAACGCAAAAAAGCTGTAAATAAACGTCCGTACATACGTCAGGTCGGTGCCTTTTTGAGAAAGTACTTTTATAGAAAGGCCTTCTTCAGGTGTGGCCAGCGGTTGAATCATCCGCAAAATAGCCCGTAGTTGTGCCGGTTTGTACGCCTGAACAAAGGTTTTGTTGGCATCCACAAACGAATCCGGCTTTTGGGCCTGCAGCACCGAATCTACCGCTGCGCCTACCAATGTATCGGTTTCAGGTGATGCGTTGCTGCGCTGAAAACTCCGGGTGCGCGTCTCCAACACCTTACCCTGCGCGTCCAAAAGACTAAGTTGCAAAACAAAATTTCCGGAAGGCAATTTCGTGACGGGCAAGGTAGCGTAAAGCGTTGCAACGCCGTTCCGGAAATTACAGGTGTCCGTTCGTGAAAAGCGCCCAAACGGCGCATCGCCTTTTAGAATTTTACTTTCAAATCGCAGTGGCTTTTTGGCCTTTTGCGCTTCTCCACTTTCGTAGGCCTCTGTATAGAAGTGCAAATCTCTTTTTTCATCCCCCAGAAAGTTGGCTGCCAGGGGCAATGAAAGCAGCCCGTCGCGCACAAAAACCCCTTCCGGCTGCGGACTTTGATAAAAAGTATCCAGCAATTTTGGGGCAGCCAGTGTTTGCAGGCCTTTTAAATCCACCTCAAAATCTCTTTTCAAGACAAACGCCGTCTGAGGCGACAGCGGCTCTTTACAATGGATTTCCACGCGGTATTTTCCGGAAGGGACCGCCTGCGAGTAGCCGTCCAGAAGATTTAACAGCGCTGCTTGCCGGGGCAAAACGGCAGGCGTGCGGGTCATCCAGCGGTCGGTTTTGACCAGCGTAGTGTCTTTATAAATCCGCAGTTCGGTTTCATAGTTTGCAGCAATGGTGGAATCCGTTTCGCTGACTCTTTGGTAATGCAAGGCTGTGGGGGCCACCTGCCAGCAGATTTCTACCCGGCCACGCATGGCCGATTCCCGGAAAATGCTGGTGTTGATATTGCCCTGCTGCGCCCAAACATTGCTGCCGGTCAGCGCCAGGCAAAGCAGGCTCCAGAACCTTCCCATAATTTTGCACACGTTTTTTCTTTGCAAATCTATTTTCATCGCTTTTGACTGTTCTGTCTTTGATGCCATTTCCGCCCTTATTGTGGTGGCGCGAAGTTCAGCAATCGGCCCTTTCCGGCCTTGACTTTGTCGAGCCTTTTCGGAAAATGGGCTACCGCAATCGCTACCGGCTGGCTTCATCCAATGGGCCGCTCTGGCTTACTATTCCCATTCTGGGCGGTCGCGAACAGCGCACGCCGGTAGGCGAAATTCTTATCGACAACGGCTTGCCGTGGCAGCGGAATCACTGGCGAAGCATCACAAGCATCTATCGACGCACGCCGTTTTTTGAGCATTATGAGCCTTCGCTGCAAGCCCTTTTCACGCAACCATTTTCCATGCTGGCCGACTTTAATCTTGCTTCTGTCAGGTGGTGTCAGCAGGCCCTGCGACTTGAGGAAAACCGCATAGCAATCCCCCCATTTCCGGGAAATAAAGACTGGACAGACCGTCGCGAAAGGTGGCTGGATTTCACACAGTTTCCCCTAAAACCTTACGCGCAGCCCTTTTTGGAACGAACTGGTTTTCTGCGGGGCATGAGCCTTCTGGATGCGCTTTTCTGCGAAGGTCCGGCCACGGTTTCTTTACTGCAATAAAAAAATGGCTTTCGGGTTGAAAGCCATTTTATAAAGAGCGATTTTCCGGAAAATCCTTATTGTGCCGGAACGACAGTGCCTTTGATTTTCAGCTCATAGCGGTCGCCTTTGCCTTCCGGCAGGGCAGCGTTCGACTGAATATAAACCGCTTTGTCGATCGGTCCTACGCGGCCTTGGGTGTTGTACATCACCGTGATTTTGCCAGTTTTTCCGGGCAGTACCGGCTCTTTAGACCAGTTTGGTGTGGTGCAACCGCAGGAAGCGCTTACGTTGGAGATAATCAGCGGCGATTTACCGGTGTTTTTAAACGTAAAAACGTGCTCGGCTTGCGGACCTTCTTTTACGTTTCCGAAGTCGTGCACTTCCTCGTTAAACTTAAAGCGCGGGGCTTTCGCCGGGTCTGTTTTCACCGTTTCGGTTGTTTGCGCAGTAACGGCACTAGCGGAAGCAAAAGCCAGGAAACAGGCGAGAAGAACTTTTTTCATGGGTTATGTGAGTAAGAAAAATGGGGGTTGAAAAGATTGGAAGCCTGCTATAGACCGGAAACTTTTCCGTTGGTTTAATTGGTTTTGATAATGGACTGCTGTTGCGGAACCGAACCAGCCGGTGCTTTTTCCACTTCCCCTTTAAAGGTCAGCACTTTAGCACCCGCATTGCTCAAAACGGTAACGGTTTTGGTAAACGGACCGGGGCGGCCCTGGGTGTGATAAGAAGCGCGAACAAAACCGGTTTTGCCGGGCAGGATCGGCTCTTTGGTCCACTCCGAAGCGGTGCAGCCGCAAGCAGGCTGGGCACGCTCGATAATAATAGGCTCTTTGCCGGTGTTGGTAAACACAAAATCAAAATCAGCGTTTCCGCCTTCGGTTACGGTTCCGAAATCATGCAGGTCCTCTTTAAAGGCCATGTTTTCCGCGCTGAGTTTGGCAGGCGTAGCAACCGTACCAACGGTTTGCACGGCAGCAACTGGCGCAGCTGCCTCAACGGCAACTGTTTTCTTAGAATCTACTTTTTTAGTTTTCTGAGCGAAAGCCGGCGCGGTCATCAGCGCCATCATGCCAAAGGCAAGAGCAAACTTTTTCATGGGGTGTGTTGGTAAAAAATGGGGTTTTAGAAATTTTCCCTTACAAATTTAGTTTTCGCTGATAAAGAAAAAGACAGTGATTTCGTTAAAAAAGTTGGGAAGCTCCGGGATTTTAACCTTCTTACTTTTGCCCCCGTTGTGGCTTACCGCTTTCTACTCATTCAAACTGCTTTTCTCGGAGACGTGGTGCTGGCAACCGCTGTGGCCGAAAAGATCCGGCAGTTTTACCCCGACGCCGTTATTGACTTTGTCGTCCGCAAAGGTGCTGAAGGATTGCTAGCCAATAACCCCAACCTGCGAAGAGTGTGGGTGTGGGACAAGAAAAAACGCAAAGGGTTTAATCTGCTCAAAATTGCTACGGCCGTTCGAAAGGAAAAATATACCCACGTGGTGAATATGCAACGCTTTTTCACTTCCGGCTTTCTCACAGTTTTTTCCGGTGCACCGGTGCGGGTGGGGTTTGATAAAAATCCCCTCTCGCGGTTCTACACAGCCGCTTTACCACACATCATTTCCCCAAAAAACGACCCGGTTCCGGTACATGAATTGGAGCGCAATCAGTCTTTAATTGCTGCTTTCACTGATGCCATCCCGGCGCTGCCGAAGGTGTATCCTTCGGCAGCAGACGAGGCAGCAATTTTGCCCTATAAAAAAGATCCTTACTACTGCATTGCGCCTGCTTCCGTTTGGGCTACCAAGCAATATCCGGCAGCTGGTTTTGCGGAGTTGATTAAAAATCTCCCCCAAAATTTTCCGGTATTTCTCCTTGGTGGGAAAGGCGATTTAGCACTGGGTGAAGAAATCCGGATGCTTGTCGGAAGCGACCGCGTGCAGAACCTTGCAGGCGGTCTTTCCATGCTGGCTTCCGCTGCCCTGATGCGCGATGCCCTTCACACCTGGACCAACGATTCCGCTCCGCTCCACCTTTGCACGGCTACCGGTGCCCGTGTAACGGCGGTTTTCTGCTCCACGATTCCCCAATTTGGTTTTGGTCCCGCCGGTCCGAACGGCCGTGTCGCCCAGATTGACGGTGATTTGTATTGCCGCCCGTGTGGCCTTCACGGCCACCGCGTCTGCCCCGAAGGGCATTTCCGGTGTGCGAAGGAGATTACGATGGCGGCGCTGCTGGGAGGACTTTAAAAGTTTCAGAATCCAGAAACCAAATCCCAAAGGCCCGAAACCAAGAGTCCAAAATTCAAGATCTGATTTCCGGAAATCAGAGCAATATTTCCGGAAAACGCAACACAAGAAAGAAGAAGCGATCTCACTAAACAGAGGCTTATTGTTTATCGTCTTTTTGTCACCCTCGCAGCGGGTCTTCATGGCCTCTAAATCGTGAAGATCCCGCCTTTGGCGGGATGACAAAAGAAGGGAATTCTCTTAAGAAATGGATTTAGGAGATTGCTTCTCGTCTGTTAGCGAAGAAAAGGTTGCTGGATGCTGTGAGAAAAAACAGCCTGCTGTTTTCCCAAAAATCAAAACCCGAAATTTGCCCTTTTGTAAATCCGCCTCAATCCGTAAGCATCCGTTTTATCCGCGTTCCAGTTATGCCGGATGAAACTTTATAACCACTCATGAAACCGCTGGACGATTCTTTCTTGGCTGCTGAAGAAAAAGCCCTCTTGGCTACCATTGGCGCAGCCGCCGACGCCATAGGTGTAAAAGCCCGCGTCGTAGGTGGCTATGTGCGCGACAAACTGCTGGACCGCCCCACCAAAGACGCCGATACCGTGTGCGAAGGCGACGGCATCCTGCTGGCCCACGAAGTTGCCAAGGCGTTTACCCCACGCCCGAAAGTGGCGTTCTTCAAGGCGTTTGGAACAGCGCAAATTCGCCTGCCGAATGGTTTTGAAGTGGAATTTGTGGGTGCCCGCAAGGAAAGCTACCGCGGCGAAAGCCGGAAACCCGATGTTGAAACCGGCACTTTTGAAGAAGACGAAGCCCGCCGCGATTTCACCATCAATGCGCTGTCTATTCCACTTGGCAAGGCCGTTCCGCTCCAAATCCACGACCCGTTCGGCGGACTGGAAGACCTGAAAAACGGCCTGATCCGCACGCCGCTGGACCCGGATGTTACCTTTTCCGACGACCCGCTGCGCGCCATGCGGGCCGCTCGTTTTGCTGCGCAGCTGGGCTTTGACATTGAGGCCGAAACCCGCGCTGCGATGAAGCGCACGGCCCCGCGCCTGAGCATCGTGTCGCAAGAGCGCATCACCGATGAACTGAACAAGATCATGGCCTCGCCGAAACCGTCTATTGGTTTTATCCATCTCTACGATACCGGACTTTTGGCGCAGTTCTTTCCCCAACTGCCCGCACTGGCCGGCGTGGAAATGGTGGAAGGCAAAGGCCATAAAGACAATTTCTACCACACCCTGCAAGTGCTGGACAATGTGGCTGCGCGTTCCGGAAATCTATGGCTGCGCTGGGCCGCCCTGCTTCACGACATTGCCAAACCGGCCACCAAAAAGTTTGAGGCGGGCAAAGGCTGGACTTTCCACGGCCACGACGCGGTGGGTGAGCGCATGGTGCCGAAGATTTTTAAGGCGTTGAAACTGCCCTTGGGCGAACCCATGAAATACGTGGCCAAGCTCGTGGGGCTGCACCTGCGCCCGATTTCGCTTTCCAAAGAAGACATTACCGACTCGGCCATGCGCCGCCTTTTGGTAGATGCAGGCGAAGATTTGGAGGATTTGATGATGCTCTGCGAAAGCGATATTACCTCTAAAAACGAAACCAAGGTGCGCCGCTACCTACAAAACTTTGCGTTGGTAAAAGAGCGTTTGGTGGAAGTGGAGGAAAAAGACGCGATGCGCGCCTGGCAGCCGCCCCTCAGCGGAGATGACATTATGCAGCTTTTCGGGCTTTCGCCGGGCCGCGAGGTAGGGGTGCTGAAGCAAGCCGTTCGCGATGCCATTCTGGACGGCGTGATTGCCAATACGCGTGAGGCAGCCGAAGAATTTGTGCGTGGGTTGGTGGCGGAGAAAGGGCTGTAATGGTCGAACACGGATGGCTACGGATGCATTCGTAACCATCTCCGTTCTAAAAAACTTACTTAAACGGGTGGCGGCTTTCCCAATCGCCTTCATTTTCGGCCAGCGAGGCTTGTAATTTATCCACGATGGCGCGGGCTACGGGGTTGCGGATGTAAAGAAAGCTGTGGAGATATACCGGTTTTGCACCGAGCCGCGCCTTGGCCTCGAGCGCCGTTCTCCCAAAAACGATTTTAGAAACGCGGAGGGAGATTCCTTCCTCAATCGCCGAGAGCAAAATGTTGAAATACAGTTGCCGTTCGCGGTTGCGGGTGTAGTCGAAGCCGATGTAAAACATATCCAGCACGCCGGGCCGCTGCCAGGCTGAGGCAAAAGCAACGAGCTTTTCCCCTTCATAAAAACCCCAAACCCGGAAATCTTCCCCAAAATTCTGCTTTAGAAACGGCAGATAAGCTACCGGTAAAAAACCCAGTCGTACCGGCTGGTTTTGGGCTACCTGTAAGTACAGTTGGTGTAGTGCTTCCGCGTTTTGGGCGACCGCTTCGGCGCTTAAAGGCCGAACCGCGATCCCTTCCGCTGCCCGTCGGGTATTGCGCAGTCGCTGGGCATATTTATGCTTCAGCGCTTTTTCATAATCGCCGAAGGTGTGCCAGCTTTCCGGGAGCGAAAGTTCCATAGAAATATCGCCGGGAAGCAGCCGGTATTTAGGCACAAAATGCTGAATTAAGGGCTGAAAAACAGGGGGCGTATCTTTGAGCAAAACGGCATCGGCGTGGGTTTTGCGGGCAGCAGCCTGAAGCGCCTGCCGGTAGGCTTTAAAAGCTTCGAAAGGCGGGGTGTCTTCCCTAAAATAAAAAGACCCGAAATCATGGCGGAACAGGTGGCCGCTCACCAGCAAGCGGGGCCGCTGAATGCGGCTAAAAACCTGCCAGAGTTGCCGCTGCCAGCGCTTCATCTTGCGGGTGTCCACATGGGCTTCGCGCAGGTGCAACACCTGAAAAGTAGCCGCCAGAAAAGGCACATTTCCGGAAAATACCAGCGCGTAGAGCGGGGTAACATTCTCGCCCAGAACTTTTCCCTGATTGGTTAGGAAAGCCTTTTGCAGCGGGTGATTTTGGGGTAAAAGAGCATCCCAGTCTTTGGGTAAATCTGCTGCCCGACTGTAAAAAGCAACCCGGAACGGCTCGCGACAAACACCCCTCATTGCGCCAGCGACTTCACCATTTTAATATGCGGAATCCCCACTTCGGTAAACGGCTCGCCGGAGGGATGATAGCCGGCGGCTTCGTAGAAAGCGACTGCCGTTTCGCGGGCATTTAACTCCAGAAACAAGGCCTCGTTTTGCAACGCAATTTCCTCGGCGGCATCCAGCAACGCTTTCCCAACGCCTTTCTTTTGCCAGTCCGGACGCACAGCCATCTGGCGCAGCTTTGCCTTGCCGTTGGGCAAGAGGCGAAGGAGCAGACAACCTATCACTTTTTCGTCTTCGGTGGCCGCCAATACCAGGTCATTATCTTCCCCGGACAGGTCTTCGGTTTTCAGGGAAAGGCCAATGGGTTTGCGCAACACATCTTCGCGCAATTGCCAGACGTCCTGGGTGAGGGGTGAAGCTTGGGGAAGGGTTTGAATTTTCATAAAAAAGCAGCCTTTGGAAAAGGAAAAATCTTTTCTCAAAAATGGGGCCGCAGCACTGTTTTGGGCTTGGAAAGGTAAGCCGAGACCGCCAATCGGGCCTTATAAAATACGCAGTTCATCGGATTGAACCGGGGCGGATGCAGCCGGAGCTTTGCAGAATTCTTTTCTGCTTTAAAACGCCACCTTTCTTATGAAAAAGACTTTTCTCTTCGCCCTTGTTGCCTTCTCGCTGACGGCTGTTTCCTGTAGCAAAGACAACAACACTACACCTACTAATAACACACCCAATAATAATAATAATAATAATAATAATAATAATAATAATAATAATAATCCTACTACCGGTTGGAGCTGGAAGGAAACGGCAGGCGGGGCAACAGCTTCTTTCACAGCCGATTCTGCGTTTATGAATGATGGCTACAAGACGTTTATCGTTTACAAAAGCAATAACGACACGGCCAACAGACGCTTTTTTGAAGTAAACCTGACCGGCGACGGCGTAGGTACTTATGATTTTGCCACCAGCGGTAATGCGCTGACGATGCTGAGCGGATCGCGCCAATATTTCAACGCCACTGCTGGAACGCTTAAAATCACGGCTGTAACCAATAAAAAATGGACGGGCGAATTCAACGTAACCGGTACCGGCACCAATGGCGTCACGGCGGTTTCCGGAACGTTTAAAGACATTCCGGGCCGGTAAGAAGCAGGCACTTTAAAGCTCTAGCAGGCTGATGCGCCCTACAATTTTTTCATTAAAAACCGGCAATTCTTCGGCGGGCACCCACAGCTCGTCGTGGATTTCGCCCGAAAGGGTTTGCACTTCAAAATCGCGAACGTAACGGGCGCAGATCTTAAAACAGGTGAGATAGCCTTTTTGGGTTGAAATGCCGGCTGTCTGTCGCAACGTCTCCAGCGCGAAATGCCGGGTGAGGGTTGGGTAAAAAACCGGTTCGGCGCAGGCCGGAAATTTCCGGAAATGCAGCGCTTGTAGCGCAGCCAGTTCGCTGGCGTCAATCACCCGGTAGAGGGTCGTAATGTTTTTTCGTTTTCCACCAATCATTGCTGCCCCAACCTGTACGGTTTCAGCTTTCAAAAGTAGATAGGTTTCCGGGAAAGGGCCGCTATTTTAAAATTCCGGAAATTTCCCTAAAAACCACCCACTTCTGTAGAGACGTTGCATGCAACGCCTCTACTTGGGAAAATCTGTCTTCATGCCTCTTAATCCCGGCCACCGCCGTGCCCGAAGGTGCGTTCCTTTTGGCCCCGGCTGCGCGGCAATGGGTTGGCTGTGTTTTCGGCGTAGCGTTTGCGCTGCCGGATGCGGTCGATGGCGGCAAAAAGGGCTTCGCGCATAGAGGTGGCATCGGCAGTGCCTTTTCCGGCGATATCGAAGGCGGTGCCGTGGTCGGGCGAGGTGCGCACCACCGGCAGTCCGGCGGTATAGTTCACGCCGCCGTCCATTGCAAGGGTTTTGAAGGGAATGAGTCCCTGGTCGTGGTACATAGCAAGCACGCCGTCAAAATGGGCGTAGCTGCCGCGGGCAAAAAACGCGTCGGCGGCGTAAGGGCCAAAAGCCAGCATCCCGCTTTGCTGCACGCTGTCGAGAACGGGTCTCAGAACAGTTTGCTCCTCGGTGCCGATAGTGCCGCCGTCGCCGGCATGGGGATTTAAGCCCAAAACGGCAATCCGCGGTTTATCAATCCCAAAATCCTGCACCAGGGTATCGCGGAACAAACGCAGTTTTTGCAACAAACGCTCTACGGTAAGGTGAGCCGAAACCGCCGAAACCGGAATGTGTTCCGTCACGAGGGCCACGCGCAAGGCTTCGTCGTGCAGCACCATCAAAACGCTTTTTGCACCAAAGAAATGTTGCAGATACGGCGTATGGCCGGTAAAAGGAAACGCTTTGGACTGGGTATTGGCTTTATGAATCGGTGCAGTCACAAGCCCGTCGAGATGCCCTTCCTTCAGGCACTGGCAGGCCACTTCGAGCGAGCGGACGGCGTATTTTCCGGAAATCTCGGTGAGCGTTCCGGGTTGTATCTCCACCTCCTCGCTCCAGGCAGCAAACAGGTAGTTATGACCGGCTTCCAGCGCTTCCAGGGATTTCACCACCCGAAACGAAACCGGCTCTTCAAGGAGTGGCTGCGTGTTGTAGAAAGCAACGGCTTTTTCGGAAGCAAAAACCACCGGAATGCAATGATAAGCAATGCGGCTGTCGGAAAGCAGCTTGAGGATAATCTCCAGGCCGATGCCGTTGAGGTCGCCGCATGAAAAGCCAATCACCGGCAGATCGTCCCGATAAGAGACGGCCTGTGTTTTTTCAGCTCCTGCAACGGGTTTTGATTTAATAGAAGACTGCAAGGGAAATTAAAAATAAAAAAGGCAAAGGTACGACGGGCCTTATTGAGCTGTCCGCGCCGTGAGGAAATCCAGCAGCATACGCAGGCCAAAGCCCGTGCCGCCGATGGTTTGGTAGCCGCGCTTGGATGTGGCAAAGCTGACGCCGGCAATGTCGAAGTGCATCCACGGATAAGAAGTAAATTTCTCCAAAAATTTGCCCGCCGTAATCGCACCGCCACTCGGTCCGCCCACGTTTTTAATGTCGGCAATCTCGCTTTTGATCTGATCGCCGTATTCGTCCCACAGCGGGTACTCCACCATGCGCTCGTATTGCCGCTCGCCGGCGGTTTTCAGGGCGGCTTTCACGCTTTCATCAGCCGTACCCATGCACACCATACCGTGTTCGCCTACGGCCACGCTCGCTGCGCCGGTGAGCGTGGCAAAATCCACCACCAGTTCCGGATTGTAGCGCTTGGCCCAGTAAAGCGCGTCGCCGAGGATAAGGCGGCCTTCGGCGTCGGTGTTGAGCACTTCCACCGTCGTGCCGCTGTACATCGTAATCACATCGCCGGGCACATAAGCGTTTTCGCCCGGGCGGTTGTCGGTGGCGGGTACCAGGGCAATCACATGGAGCGGCAGGCCCATTTTGGCAACCGCCTGCATGGCTGCGCCGACAAGGGCCGCCCCGCTCATGTCGCTTTTCATGCGGTCCATGCTATTGGGTGTGGGCTTCAGCGAAAGGCCACCGGTATCGTATACCACGCCTTTTCCAACCAGCACAATCGGCTGGGTGTTCACGGCGTCGGCAGGTTTGTATTCCATCACCGTGAAGGTGGGCGGGTCCTGCGAGC
>JAEWBT010000033.1 GCA_023391015.1 Bacteroidota bacterium | reverse complement strand
CTTAAACCCCTTCTCTCTGCTGTCACCCCTCTCCCGCGGAGAGGGGCCGGGGGAGAGGCCTCATTATGACCTCCTACAAACCCACCAACATCCCCTGGCTTCCGGAAATTCCGGAAAACTGGGACATCATTCGAGTAAAGCATATACTGAAAGAAATGGATTCCCGCTCTGTAGACGGAAATGAAGATTTGCTTTCAGTATCGCAGTACACTGGTGTCACACTTAGGAGGGATAAGCTTGAAAATGATGAAGACCTTCTTACAAATGCTTCCACTCTTGTGGGTTATAAGCGTGTAGAGAAGAGCGACCTCGTTATCAATATTATGCTCGCTTGGAACGGCAGCTTGGGTGTGAGTCCATATAATGGTATCGCCAGTCCGGCTTACGGCGTCTACCGTTTTAAGGGTGCAAACGTTTCGGGGTATTACCATTATCTTTTGCGGACACCAATGATGCAGGCTTACTTCAAAAGTGTTTCAACAGGTGTAATAGATAGCAGGCTCCGTATGTATTCTGATGATTTTTTCAGGTTGTACGTTCCCCTTCCGCCCCTCGCTGAGCAACAGGCTATTGCCGCCTACCTGGACGAAAAAACCGCTCAAATCGCTGCTTTTATTTCCGGAAAACAAAAGCTCATCGCCCTGCTCAAAGAGCAGAAAGCCGCCATCATCCAGCAGGCCCTTACCCCCGCCTTCTGGAAAGCCGATTTTCCGGAAACCGCATGGGTGAAAAAGAAACTGCCTTGGCTATTCAGGAACATAGGAAGCGGTACAACGCCTGATAGCGGCAATACAGAATATTACGGTGGCCACCATAAATGGATAAACACGGGAGACCTGAACGACGGCTATTTGGAAGACTGTGAAAAAACAGTTTCAGATGCAGCCATAGAGCAGTTTTCTGTTTTGAAAAAATATCCGGCAGGTTCCTTAGTCATCGCGCTGTATGGTGCCACGATTGGCAAAACGTCCATAACCACTTTTGAAGCCTGCACCAATCAGGCTTGCTGTGTTTTAGCAGAATACAAAGAATCAGAGGTTTTTTTACCTTATATGTTCTACTGGTTCCTTTCTATCCGTGCCGATTTAATCAAGATGAGTGTAGGTGGCGGTCAGCCCAACATCAGCCAGGGCATTATCCGCAGCCTACGCTGCCCTTTACCATCTGTGGGCGTGCAAAAAATTGTTGTTGATTACATCCGCGACGAGCATCAAAAGCTGGATGCCCTTATCACCCGTGCTGAGCGGGAAATTGCGTTGGTCAAAGAGCTGCAGCAATCTATCATCGCCGAGGCCGTTACCGGAAAACTCCAGATACCCGCATAATTCATGGCTCCAAAAGAATCCCAACAACCGCAAAACTGGGTAAATGGCTTTCGCCGCCGCTGGAACATAGACCTTTCCGAAGACCAGCGCTGGGAAGATTTCCGGAACCGGGCGCTGAATGCGTATGACCGGTGCCTGTCCAATTGCTTTTATGATGCCTTAGAGCAGAATGAGTTCTTTGATATTGTAGGCATACACAGAAAACCTGCTACTGTCATCTACAGTCCACCAGATGTTTATGAGTATATCTCAAAGAAAGAGTTAGGCACCTCGCGGTTCATATTTTGTCTTGAAGCCTTCTTTAGAATGGAATATCTGGAAGAAGGCGCAAAAACCTGTTTCCTCCCAGAGCTTCAAAAAGCCATTGCCGACAGCGGCGCGCCCTTAGCAATCACCCATACCGGAACCGAAGTTCTTTTCTATCCTGCCGGAGCCAAACTCCTGGATGAGCGCCTCGTCAATGACAACCTCCACTGGCTCACTCAATTTCCGGAAAGCTACAAGCCTTTCGCTGCCGCTCTGGGCTACGTCGGCGTTAAAAGCAAAGAACGCGCCGTTCTGGATAATCTGCGGCTTTCTCTGGAAACCCTTTTAAAAGCGCTTTTAAACAACAATAAAAGCCTTGAAAACCAGCAAGCCGACCTCGGCGCCTTCCTCAAGGCCAAAGGCACCAGCACCGAAATCAGCAACACCTTCTGGAAGCTCCTCGACCTTTACGCCAAATACCAAAACACCCACGCCAAGCACGGTGACAGCGCCAAGCCCGAAGAAGTTGAATTTATCCTCTACCAAACCGGCACCCTCATGCGCTTCCTCATCACCCGCCCATAAAGCCGTAATTTCCCAACATAATTCTCAGCTACATGGAAGAAAATACATCGCAGGTTATTCTGTATCAGTCCGAAGACGGCGAGGCTCATCTCCAAGTACGTCTTGAAGGTGAAACCGTATGGCTCACCCAAGTCCAGCTTACCGAGCTTTTCGGCAAAGCCAAGTCCACTATCAGTGAACATATCAGTCGCATATTTGAAGAAGGCGAACTCCAAGAGGCTGCAACTGTTCGGAAATTCCGAACAGTTCAAACCGAAGGCGAACGCGAGGTAGAACGTGAAATATATTATTACAACCTCGATGTTATTATCTCCGTAGGCTACCGCGTCCGCTCGCAGCGGGGCACCCAGTTTCGCATCTGGGCCACGCAGCGCCTGCGCGAGTATCTGGTCAAAGGCTTTACCCTCGACGACAACCGCCTCAAGGAACAAGGCTTCACCAACCGCTATTTCGAAGAGCTGCTCGCTCGTGTTCGCGACATCCGCACCAGCGAAAAAAACTTCTACTACAAAGTCCGGGAAATATTTGCCACCAGCGAAGACTACGATGCCGATAGCGACATCAGCCATGAGTTTTTTGCAACCGTCCAGAATAAGTTCCACTGGGCCATTCACCACCACACCGCTGCCGAGCTTATCCACGCCCGGGCCAATGCCACCCGGCCCAATATGGGTCTTACTAATTTTCCAGGAAACCGCGTCATTAAGAAAGACGTAACCATTGCCAAAAACTACCTGACTACCGAAGAGTTACAGGCCCTGAACCTTTTGGTAGAGCAGTACCTTTCCTTTGCCGAGAGCCAGGCTCTCGCCCGCAAGCCCATGCGGATGGTTGACTGGATGAAAAAGCTCCACGACATCCTGACCATCAACGACCGCCAGGTCCTCCTCGACGCCGGTCGTATTTCCAAAGCTGCTGCCGACAAGAAAGCCGAAACCGAGTATCAGAAGTGGCGGCATCTGGAAGACCGGAAAAGTATAGAAGCCCTCAAACAACTCACGGAGAAAGCGGGAAAACTAAACAGTGCACCAAAAACGAAAAAACCATAGGTATGTCCTTCAAGGCTACGGATAGAGAACACATAAACGCCCCATCCCGGGAAGAGCTGGAGGCAGAGCTGGCCCAGTTTTCCGTGGAGAAGGAAGATGATGGCACGGGAAGCCTGATGAACCAGCCCTTCAATCCCGCCGACATCAACATTAAGCGCGACACACTCAACCTGGACAATCTTATTAAGCGCCTCCGCAACGATGAAATAGACCTTGCCCCCGAGTTCCAGCGAAGCATGAACCTCTGGGAAAATGATAAGCAAAGCCAGCTTATTGAAAGCATACTTATCCGCTTTCCATTGCCGGCATTCTACTTTGATGGCACAGATGATGATAGGTGGCTCGTAGTAGATGGTCTTCAACGTATAAGCACCATCTACAACTTTGTAGTCAAAAAAACGCTGCATCTTACTGGCTTAGAATTCCTGAATAAGCTGGAAGGCAAAGGCTTTGATGATTTGCCACGCCCGTACCAGCGCCAGATTGAAGAGGCAAGTATCATAGCATATATCATCAATCCGGGCACCCCCCCGGAAGTAAAGTTCAATATCTTCAAGCGTATCAACACCGGTGGTCTCATACTTACACCGCAGGAAATTCGTCACGCGCTCAATCAAGGGCAGCCTGCTAAATTTGTAAAGAGGCTGGCGGATCTGCCGGCGTTCAAGACCGCTACCCAGGGCGTTGTGTCAACCTCACGAATGGAGGACCGTGATTTCGTTACCAGGTTTCTTGCATTTTATCTTGATAACCCCGAAGATTACAAACCTGATTTAGATACCTTCTTGAATGCTGCTATGGGCAGTCTTCGCGTATTGCCAGAGCGTAAGGCAAATCAGATTGAGGCAGATTTCACAGCAGCTATGATATTAGCACATCAGATCTTTGGCCATTACGCCTTTCGCAAGCTATATAGTATGCAGGACCGGCGCAAACCCATCAGCAAGGCTGTTTTTGATGTCTGGAGCGTGTCGCTTGCTAAGCTAACACAGGCCGAGCGGGAAATACTCAAATCGCGCAAAACGGCTGTTGTTTCTGCCTTTATGAGGCTGATGAATACAGACACGAGATTTGAAGCCTCGGTTTCAACCAGCACCAGCAATAAAGACAAAGTTGTTTACCGCTTCAAGGCAATTCAACAGCTCATCCAGTCAATTATCACCAGTCCATGATTACGCACCTCTCTATCCAAAACTTCAAGTCGCTTCGCAAGCTCAATCTTGAATTAAAGCCGCTCAACCTATTGATGGGTTTGAACGGTATGGGCAAATCCTCCCTTGTACAGGCATTACTGATACTGCGGCAAAGCCGCGATTTGCAGGTAGGCCTGGTAAATCTCAATGATTACATGGTACAGCTTGGCGAAGGCCGGGATGCTATGTACCAGTACAGTAAAGAAGATTTCATTCGCATTGCATTTACAGAAGATGACAAACATGAGTTAAGCTGGACAATGGCTTACGAGCCGGAAGCACAGGAACTGGTCGCAGATAATGCTTATCCTTTTAATGGCCTTCAGGATTTTTCGTTATTCAGCACAAACTTTCAATACCTCAAGGCTGAACGCTCAGCTCCTCAGGATGAATATCGCATGTCGTCCTTGGAAGTTGGTCGCGACGGACAAATTGGTATTGACGGCGAGTATGCCATTCATTATCTGAATCAATTCGGCACAGATGAAGTACCCGAAGCGCTGCGTCATCCCGCTGCAAAATCGCCGTTCTTACTGGCGCAGGTAGATGCGTGGATGGGTGAAATTTCCCCCGGCATCAAGTTCAATACCTCAAAAATTCAGGGCCTGAATAAGATTGTACTGGATATACAATTTGAGGCGGCCGGCGGCTTCACCAATCGCTTTCGCCCCAAGAATGTAGGCTTCGGCCTTACCTATGTATTGCCTGTTGTAGTTGCTTTGCTTTCAACAAAACAGAACAGGCTTATTATTATTGAAAATCCGGAAAGCCACGTTCACCCCCGCGGCCAGGCGGAGATGGGCAAGCTCATTGCCCTGTCGGCGGCGGCAGGTGCCCAGCTAATTATTGAGACCCACAGTGACCATGTCTTGAATGGGATTCGTGTGGCAGTGAAGAATACGCTTATTCCCTCGCAGAAAGTCGGTCTCTATTATTTTGAAAAGCGCAACACCGCAGAAGAGCAATTTACACGTGCAACAACAATAGGTATCGACCAGAACGGTGTGCTCAGTGATTATCCTGAGAACCTGTTAGACGAATGGAGCAATCAATTACTAAAACTGTTGTAGATGGAGTTCACATTTAATGAAATGAGCGTTACACCGCTTAGCGAAAACCCGTACGCCGCAAACGAGAAAATGAAAATATTTGGTAAAGCAGTAGTCGCAGCACAGAAACTTGGTGTTCGAAATATCCGTTCGGCTGTACTCACAGATGAAATTTTTTTAGCGCCTGATTACACGCTAAAGCAATGGTTTCACGACAAGCGGATGCCTCGGGATGATAGGCCAACGAATTTGTTGAGTGTATTTGTTAGTCCATTTATCAACGAAGAAAATGGAGAGCAAGTAGATGAGTACTTTGCAGCACACGACTATTATTTTGAAGATACCAAAGGCGGCATTACCAAAAAGGATTGCTTTGGATTAATAGCTGCACACGTTTCCGATTCAGGCTGCATTAGCCTTACAAGCGACGATGTTTGGATACAACGATACTTAAACCTACAAATTGTAACGCGGGATGGGACAGAAGCAAAGCCTATTCTAAATACTTGGTCTGAAGCATGCTTACATAGCAGCGAGGTAAAAGATTTGATTGAAAGAAGTCTTACGCTGGAGCCCTCAGAAACGACAATTTTGGTTGAGGCCAAAGAAGCAAAAATCACTTCACACCACGGCCAGGCAGAACTTGAGGCATTTTGGTCAAAGATTAAGCACTGCAAGTATGTGGAAGGAATGGAAACAAATGAATTTGGCAAAAGCCGGAATTTTATTCGCAGTACTTCAAAAGACGGAGTAATTGAGATTGTTTTACTGGATACCGCAAAGCATTATGGAGTGAAAGTGTATACAACTGGCAGAAACCTTCGTGAAACTAAAGCTATTGCAGATTACATTCAAGACCATTACGAATAACTATGCCTACCGATACCTCCGAAAAAAACCTCGAAACCATCATCGTCGATAGCCTGGTCTCCGAAGCCGGTTATATCCAAACCACCAGCCCCGACTACGACCGCGACCTCTGCCTTTATCCCCAAATCCTCTGGCAGTTCCTCCAAAAAACCCAGCCCGCCGCCTATGCCAAAATCCAGCAGCGCGGCGGCGAAAAATTCCTGCGCCGCCTGTCCGACCAGATCCGGCAACGCGGCATCATCGACGTCCTCCGCAATGGCGTCAAAGACCTCGACCTCCACGTAGCGCTCTACCATCGCCTGCCGGTATCTGCCAACAACCCCAAGTCCATTGCCCTCTACGACGAAAACATCTTCCACGTTACCCGCCAGCTCTATTACAGCCTTGCCAATAACAAGAGCCTCGATGTAGTGCTGTTCCTCAACGGCCTGCCCATCCTCACCGCCGAGCTCAAAAACCAGTGGACCGGGCAGACGGTCAAAGACGCCATCCGGCAATACCAGCAAGACCGCGAGCCGCGCGAGCCGCTCTTTGCTTTCGGCCGTTGCGTCGTTCATTTCGCCGCCGATGCCGACTGGGTATTTATGGCCTCCGAGTTGAAAGGTCCGGCCACTTTTTTCCTGCCTTTCAACAAAGGCACCAACGACGGGGCCGGAAACCCCTTAAACCCCAACGGCCTCAAAACAGACTACCTCTGGAAAGAAATCCTGACCAAACCCCTGCTCAGCACCATCCTCGAAAACTACGCGCAGGTAGTAGAGGAAAGAGATGAAGACACCGGAAAAATCACCCGCAAACAAATCTTTCCGCGCTACCACCAGCTGCGCGCCGTTCGCAGGCTTCTGTCCCATGCCAAAGCCCACGGCGCAGGCCAGCGCTATCTCATCCAGCACAGCGCCGGCAGCGGCAAGTCTAACTCTATCGCCTGGCTCGCCCACCAGTTGGTAGCCCTCCACGACGCCTCCCACACCCAACCCACCTTCGACAGCGTCATCGTCGTTACCGACCGCATCGTCCTCGACCGCCAAATCCGCGACAACATCCGCGCCTTTGCCCAGGGCCGCAACCTCGTAGAGCATATCAGCAGCGGTAGCCGCCACCTCAAGTCGGCCCTGGAAGACGGCAAAAAGATTATCATCACCACCATCCAGAAATTCCCCCACATCTACGAAGACCTCAGCAACCTACCCGCCACCCGCTTTGCCATCATCATGGACGAAGCCCACAGCGGCCAGAGTGGCGAAGCCATGAACCGGATGAATCAAGGCCTGGCAGAAGGCGCGGTGCGCTATCAGCCCACCCCCGAAGAAGACGCGCCCACCGGCGAGGACCTCATCAACCAACTCATTGATGGCCGCAAAATGCTCAAAAACGCCAGCTACTTTGCTTTCACGGCCACGCCCAAACCCAAAACGCTGGAACTCTTCGGCACCCGGGAGGCCGACGGCAAATCCCGCGCTTTCGACCTCTATTCCATGAAGCAGGCCATTGAAGAAGGCTTTATTGAAGATGTACTGAAAAACTACACCACCTATCAATCCTTCTATCGCCTGGCCAATACCATTCAGGACAACCCCGAATACGAGCGCTCGCAGGCCAACAAAATGCTCCGGCGCTATGTAGAACAACACCTCTACTCCATCGAGCAAAAAACAGCCGTCATGGCGGGCCACTTCCACGACGAAGTGTCACGGCGCATCGGCGGGAAAGCAAAGGCAATGGTAGTGGCCAACGGCGTTGCCAATGCCATCAAATATTTCCATGCTTTCAAGAAATACCTGGCCGCCCACAATATGCCCTACAAGCCCATCGTGGCTTTTTCCGGAAAACGCACCTACGAAGGCCTCGAAGTAGAAGAAGCCACCCTCAACGGCTTTCCGTCCATCGACATTCCAAAAGAGTTTAAAAAGCCGGAGTACCGTTTCCTGATTGTAGCCGATAAATTCCAGACTGGATTCGACCAGCCCCTGCTCCATACCATGTACGTAGATAAGCCCTTGTCGGGCGTGGATGCTGTGCAAACCCTGTCTCGCCTCAACCGCGCCCTGAGGCCGCTCAAAGAAGACACCTTCGTTCTCGATTTCTACAACAAGGCAGAAGACATCCAGGCCGCTTTCGAACCCTACTATACCCAAACCATCCTCAGCGAGTCCACCGACCCCAATAAGCTCAACGATCTGGCCGATTTCCTCGACGGTACGGGCGTCTATACCCATGAAGACGTTGCCGGCTTCACCAACCTGTATTTTAACAAAGCACCCCGCACCCGCCTCGACCCGCTTATAGATGCCTGCGCCGCCGGTTTCCGGAATGCCCTTTCAGAAGAACAGCGGATTGACTTCTACGTCAAAGCCAAATCCTTTATCCGGACCTATGCGTTCTTATCCAAGATTCTGGATTTCAACAACCCCTATTGGGAACGCCTCTATTGGTTTCTGAAGTTCCTCCTGCCCAAAATAGCGCCCGATGGCAGCGATGATGGCGCAGCCGACATCCTCGAAGCAATAGACCTCGATAGCTATCGCCTCACCCGCGTAGCCACCCAAAACCTCAGCCTCGGTGCCGAAGAAGAACTCTCCCCCGCTTCGCCCCTGGTCTCCGCCAAAAAGCCCGATGCCGACTTTGCAGACCTGGCCAACATCCTCCAGCGCTTCAACGACCGCTTCGGCATCGACAACTGGACAGACGATGATAAAGTAAAGCACTTTCTTTTCCAGCAATTGCCCGATTCTTTTGCCCTCGACCAGGCTACCGTAACTACCATCCATAACAGCGACCTCCAGAACGCCCGCATCACCTCCGACAAAAAGGTAGAAGACCTCATGCAGGACGTCATCTTCACCTATACCGACCTGTACAAAAAATTTACGGACGACAAAGACTTCAAGCGCCAGTATCTAGACTTCATCTTCGACAAAATCTGGAACCCACAAGGCGGCAGTCAGCCACCTGCAACCTTAATATAAGACATATCAATTACAGTACCCTTACTGCTGTTTTAATAACTCCTACCTTTAAGCAAAAGGTATTGACTGCCATGTCCCAGCCCAATCTTTTCTACAACATTGTTACTTTCAATTGGCCCGAAGAGCCGGTAAGGTTATACTTTTCTCAGAACAAAGAAGGCAGTTACGCCCGTCTTTACAAAACGGCTTGGCCCAAAGAAATAGAGTTTATTTTTCCCGGCATTCACGCTTCTGGCGAAGATTATATTTACACCACCTACGATGCAGAAGTAAAAGGCTTCAAGCACCTCGACCTGGATTTTAAAAACGACAATCCCGAGTTAGCAAAACGTTTTTATACCCGCAGGCTACAATATTATTTCAAGAAAAAGGAAGGCCAAATTACCCACAAAGGTTTCATTGGGGAATTAGAGGTATGGTTTCGTAGCAAAAGAAGGACTAACGAGCTTTATGATTTCTACGAAAAGTATGCGCTTCGCATACTCATACGCACAGTAAGCGATTTTCCGGAAATACTCCTCTCTTATGAAGGCGCTTCAAGAGTGCTGAAAGCCTCTTATGAAGAGATTACAAAAGACATCTCCAACCAAAACATCAACTATCTGCTTTGGGGAAAGGGAATAATCAAATTGAGAAGATATCTTGATAAGGAGAGCAGGGAAGACCACGTAGTACGTCCCATACTAAATTTAGACTTGGCTCAAGACCTACAAATTCCAGTCGAAGCGCCGGTTAGAGAAAACCGCTACAAAAGATATCTGGAAGAGATCAGCCTGTTTGCGAATCAGTATTTCGCCAAATCAGATTTTAAAGACCTGTTCCCTGGCTTGGCAAACGATTTTTTACCAGTTGCCCCGGCAAACATCTCTTCCGTAGAGAGCTCCTTAAACCAACTCGCCTTTGAAAACGACGCAGTCAGCATAGACGCGAAAACAGGATTTAGAAGGCTCCACCCCTACCAAAAGTGCCCGTACAGCACCGTCCATGTAATATTTGTTTACCATAGTTCCCACAAGGCTGAAAGAGATAAAATGGCCGGCTACCTCAAAGACGGCGTAAGCTTCTATCGGGGCCTCAAAAACTATGCGGGTATTGAGGCATTCATCAGCGAAAAAGAAGACATCATCTTTAACGATAGCATCAATCCAATTCCCGAAGTCGAAAAGGCTTTGGAAACCGGCCGCTACAACAACAAAGGCATAAAGTACCTCGCGGTCTATCTCACACCATACACCAAGCTGGAAAGCAGCCGCCAGCAAGTGCGATTTTATGCACGGGTAAAAGAACTGTTACTCAAGCGCGATATCCCTTCTCAATCCATAGAAGCAGAGCGGTTAGTCAATCCCGACAACAACTTCGTCTATATTCTTACTACCCTGTCCATAGCCATACTCGCTAAACTGGGAGGTATTCCTTGGCGCTTAAACAATCCCGTTAAGCAGGAACTCATTATCGGCATTGGTGCGTTTGTGCATCCTTCTTCAAGCGACAAAACCAAGTACCTCAGCAGCGCATTCAGCTTCGACAACACCGGCCAATTCAAATCCTTCGATTACTTCATCCGAAACGAAGTCCACCTCCTTGCAGGTGCCATCGCCAATAAAGTCCGGCAATTCACTACAATCAACGAAAAGTTAGAGCGCCTGATTATTCACTTCTATAAGCCAGCAAGCTCCAGGGAGCTTCAGGCAATCGAAGACGAGCTAAAGCGCCTCAATTTGCCAAACGTCCCTAAAATATTCATTGTTACCGTCAATAAGACAGAATCTCAGGACATCATTGCTTTTGATAAAGATTGGAATGATAGGATGCCGGAAAGCGGTGTCTTCGTAAGCATCGGCAACAAGAAATACCTTCTGTTCAACAATGCCCGCGTTGGTAATGCGCATCCCTTTTCCGAAGGCTTCCCCTTTCCCGTAAAGCTTGCCATCGACTGCAATGATGAAAAGCAGCTAAGCGACATGGACACCATCAAAGAACTCATCGGCCAGGTCTACCAGTTTAGCCGCATGTATTGGAAGAGCCTGAGCCAGCAAAACCTACCTGTTACAATCAAATACCCGGAAATGCTGGCAGAAGTAGCACCCTATTTTGGAGACCCGGACATACCAGACGCTTCCAAAAACTCCTTGTGGTTTTTATAACCCACTCTGATACCTCCAAACAACAATCCTCATTGCGTCTCTTTTAAAGGCTTTTTTTGGGGGCTTCCCCTTCGGGTCGGGCTATCCGCTCCAAGTCCGCCACAAAGCCGCCGCACAACCCCTTCAGCGGGCTTTCCGCTGCTATCCCTAAGCCATTGGCCACCCGCACCGCCCCACCTCCGGCCGGCTGATTCCGGCCTGTCCCTCCGTTCCTCCGGGCAGGCACTCCAGCAGCCCGCCTCCGGTTCCCCGCAGCAGCCGCTACAACCACGCCGCCAGCCGCTCGCTTCGTAGCCGCTGCTTTCCGGCCAACGCACGGCCACCCGCTAAGTCACTGCTCGCACCGGATTGCCGAAAGTCGCATCGTAAGCCGAAATACGGTCTTTTCTTCTCTGTTTCGTGCGGCGTCCGCTTCGCTCCCGCCTGTCTTCTAAGGCCTACCTTTTGAAGACCACTTTCTGAGCCGCTGGCAACCTTAAACCTCCTTAGTTAAGGCCAATGCTATTGTGCTGCTTTAATAGCGATTGCATCAACGGTAACATCCACTGATTGCGTAGCACTTGGGTTCATTATGCCGAGATACCATTCTTGTCCTCTTAAATCATTACGGACACAAATAGCACCTTCCCGGAAATTCTCCCGGGAGGCATTCATAACATACCGAAATTGGGTTTTAGCTAAAAAAGCCTGCGTCTCAGATGCAGGCATAAGGTAAAAATTGACAACACCTCCGGTCCCTTGCGGAGCCACGAAAGAGAGCGCAGTAACTGCCGCTTGTCCGATCCCAGGATAAATAAAGTTCGTCGCTTGCGCCACCAGATTAATGGTCTTCAACTCATTCGGATTTCCGGAAGTGCTGAAAGCATAATAAACCACTGAAGGTTCCACCGGTATAGGAAGAGGTACAACTATCCTGGAGCGGCCTCCCATTGAAGCGCGAACACCTCCATTAAGGTGAAACTTCTCATTCAGGATGATATGGTCAGTTTGAAACTCCTGCGCTGTTACGCTCAAGGAGCCTGTAAGTATCAGCAATAGTGAAAACAGCTTTCTCATTCGTACCAGAAACTCGATTAGGAATAGGAGGTAAAGATATCCAGAATGATAAAACAGTGAGATTTCTTTTCACAAAAGAAAAAGGATCAAAAAGGCCGCAAAAGTAGCAGCAGCCCGCCACCGCACTGCATCCTACCGGATGCGCCACCAAAAGACTACGGCATAAATGGCTAGGTTCGTCAAGGCCAGCCATTTCATCCCTGCTTCCAGAACGCTCCTCGGGGCTGCCCTTGCCGAAACCTGCCACCGCGGCCTCCGCTTCGCTCCGGACACGCGGACTTTATTCCGTTTCCTTTTGGTCTTTCCCTGGGCTGCCGCTGATAATCATGCTTTCTTTTTTTCCTTTTTTTCTTTTGAAATGAATTTCCCCATGAAAAAGCTAAGCGCAAATGATTTCTTCGGAAACGCAAACGGCACCAGCCACTACCACCGCTACCCGGCCACCGGATTCGTCTACACCGATGGCATAAGGGATTTATCCGCCACCTGCGAGTCTTATTGGCTCCTCGACCTCATCATCAGCTACCAATGCCTGCCTGCCATCGCCAAAGAAGGCTTTCAGGTATGGCGTTTAGAGCAGGTCTTCGGCGATTGCTATAAAGTCTCCTGCGATGATGGCAATGGCCATTCCCTGGCCTCCCAGGTCCTTCCCTTCAGCGATTTTCCGTATCAGTCAGCCTCCCTCTGGCTCATCGGCAAATGCCTCCTCTTGCCCAATGAATATTGAGCCATTCCCCGGCAATAAAAGAGCAGGTCATAGCGCCTGCTTTTTTATTGCACAAAAAGAAAGCGGCCCTGCATAAGCAGGAACCGCTTTTCCCCGGTTCTATCCGCAGCCCCAGCCGCCGCGAACAAAAAACACCCTTTCCACCCTATGCAGCATCCACAATCGCCAGCACGTTGTAAGCCCCGTTTTTCAGGGAGTACTGAATACCGTTCACCTCTTGAAAAAACTCAATCATCAGCAGGTACAGCGACGTGCCATTACCAACCGGAAGCACATTCGGTTTAAGGCTAAGGTTCGATACCGTCCCATCAATCGGCAGATTGGTAGGAGAACTGATTTCCACCACGCCCGTACCATTGACAAAATCCACGATCGCGAATCCACTTCGCAGGGTAACATGGGTTGCACCAGTAGGGTATGCCAAGTCATTGATAGGGACAAAATTTTGCAGAGCCACTTCGCCGGCAGACTGTACAACACTGTAAGGGCTAAAAAGAACCGATCCGAGCACTGCCCGGTCATTAAAGTTGAACCCTTTAAGCAATTGCAGGCCCGCGGCGTGCGTGATGCCCTTTCCTACCACCCGGTCACCACGTTGAGAGCCCGTATCATGGTCTTTGATTTTAGTCATCACCTGCGTCAGGCGGCTGGTTACGCGGTTATCAGCGGCTTTCATCATCAGCGGGCGCACCGTATTGCGCAGCAGCTTACCCGCAGAGGCCGCAGAGCCAAACTCCGAACCGTTTTCCCGCGTGCGGGCAAAGGCCGGGTCGTTAGCAATCCGCTCAGCGCTCACACCGCCTTTGGTGCGTACCAGATTGCCGTCCTGGGTTTTGTAAAACGTCAGTTCGTCGAGGGTGCCTTCGATTTTGAGAAGACCTTTAAGCTTTGCCATTTTGAGTCCTTTTTAAAGGGTTTTAAAAATTGTGTTGTTAGAGCCCGTTTTTCACCTTCTCAGGAGCCACTTCTACCACCTTACCAAACTTTTTATCCAGGTAGTAATTTATCAAACCATCTACAGCAAAAGCCCCGGCACAAGCAAGGCAGAGAACAAAAATTTCGATAAGGCTGGTAAGCATCAGAAAAGCGGTTTTATCCCAAACCACTTACAAAATTTCAACCCCCACCGCCCTTTTCTAAAAACCGTCTTCCGGATAACACCCTCTTTGCCGATTATGCCGCCGGATACCCATTATTCCAGCCCCTACCGGCAGCAATTTTGTAGAAGCATAGACCAATAGCATCCTTATCCCTCCCCTATGGATGCAGCATGGATAAAGTATCAACCAACGACTTAAGACCCTATGGAACGGCTTTGCATCTACCCCAAAGACATCATGCGCGTAACGGGCCGCAGTGAGCGGTATGGACGCAACCTCATTCAGAAAATTAAAGAAGCCTTAGGCAAGCTTCAGCACCAACTTGTCACCATCGACGACTTCTGCACCTACACCGGTTTGGAAAAAGCCGCAGTGCTTAAGACCATTCAGTAAAAACCTGCTTCCGTTTTCAGGCTTCAAAGCGCAGAACGGGAATAACAGGGTCTCAAGCCTTTTTAAGGTCACATTTGAGGTCACAAAAGAAAAAGGGTTACACGGTTTTGCGTGTAACCCTTTGATAATCAAGCTCCCCCTGTTGGACTCGAACCAACGACCCCCTGATTAACAGTCAAGTGCTCTAACCAGCTGAGCTAAGGAGGAAACTGATAGCCGCTCCCTTTCAAAAGCGGAGCGCAAAAATAATCATTTCCGGCAGTTTGCCAAATAAAAGCTCAGGAAAATTTTTTCCGGCGCAGAAAAGGGAGGTTTTGCCACAGTAAACTCAGGTCCCGGCCGGGCACATAATGCAGGGCATACTGCCGATCCAGGGTAGCTGCCACCAAGTCCGACGGCTCGTATCCCTTCACGACTTGCCAAGTCGGTAGAATGCCTTCCCGCAACGGGGGCAAGTTCTCTCCCCTGCCGCCGTACCCTACAAACGATTTTTTTCCGGAAAAAACCGCCCAGAGTGCACGCAGCCAGCCACCCGGCGACTGGAATACCCAAAACGTAAACGGAAAAATCAAAAGCAAAAAAGCTGCGGCCAGGCCATCAAACGTTCGCTTTTTGCGCCGGGCCGACGGGTCGGAAAGCCGGTACCGAATGTCGACGGTATAAAGGTCGCCGGCGGTATTGCTGGAGTTCGACCCCACAAAGCCCGCCCGACCCGGCAAAAACACTTTGTAGTCGTAATGCGGACCGCAAGCTTCCATCGCCCGAAACATCGCTTCATAAGACACGTCGGCAGCACAAAAAATAATTTCACCAATACCGGCAGTAGCGGCCAATCCGCCCAGATCGGCCAAAGGAGCCAGCGCTGCGTCGCCCTCCCC
>JAEWBT010000093.1 GCA_023391015.1 Bacteroidota bacterium | reverse complement strand
TGGCCGGACTGGCTGCCTCGGCTGCCCTGGCGGTGAGCGACGTGCCCATCAGCGATATTATTTCTGAAACCCGCGTGGCCCGCATCGACGGCCAATATGTGGTGAACCCCACCCGCACCGAGCTGGCCAAAGCGGACATGGATTTCATCATCGCCGCTACGGAAGAAAACATTATGATGGTGGAAGGTGAAGCCAGCGAATGCTCCGAAGAAGATACCATCCGCGTGATTGAAATCGCCCACGAAGCCATTAAGGCCCAAATTGCCGCTCAAAAAGAGCTGCGCGAAAAAGTAGGCGCACCTGCCAAACGCGAAGTGAATGCAGCCGAAATCAACGCCGAAGTAAAGGCCCTGGTAGAAAGCTTTGCCGGCGCGCGCATGAAGGAAATCGCGGCTTCCGGCGTGGCCAAACACGAGCGCAGCAGCGCCTTCCGCGGCCTCAGCGACGAGCTGAAAGCCCACCTGATGGAAGGCCTCGAAGAAGGCACCGAGCTCGACGGCGAAACCTGGGGCGCTGCCAAAACTTACTTTGAAGACCTGCAATACCACACCGTCCGCAACATGATTCTCGACGATGGCCGCCGCCTTGATGGTCGCCGCCTCGACGAAGTGCGCGGTCTGGCGATGGAAACCGGCTACCTGCCCGGTCCACACGGCTCGGCCCTGTTTACCCGCGGCGAAACCCAGTCGCTGACCACCGTAACTCTCGGCACCGACGAAGACGAAGTGCTGCTGGAAACGGCCCGCACGTCGGACTATCAGAAGTTTTTCCTCCACTACAACTTCCCGCCGTTCTCGACCGGCGAAACCAAGCCGCAACGTGGTCCCGGTCGGCGCGAAGTGGGCCACGGCAACCTCGCCAAGCGCTCGCTGGAGCAGATGATGCCCGACCCGAAGGAATATCCTTACACCGTGCGGGTGGTGAGTGATATTCTGGAGTCCAACGGCTCTTCTTCGATGGCAACGGTGTGTGCCGGTTCGCTGGCCCTGATGGATGCGGGTGTGCCGTTCCCGAAACACGTTTCCGGTGTGGCGATGGGATTGATTTCCCGCCCCGAAGACGGCAAGTGGGCTGTTCTGACCGACATCCTCGGCGACGAAGACCACCTCGGCGACATGGACTTTAAAGTAACCGGCACGCGCGACGGCATTTGCGGCATTCAGATGGACATCAAAGTGGATGGCCTCTCGATGGACGTGATGCGCGCCGCCCTGGAGCAGGCCCGCAAAGGCCGCCTCCACATCCTCGACGCGATGTATGAGACCATTCCGGAAGCAGCTGCCGAACTGAAACCGCACACGCCGCGCGTAGAGCAAATTATTATTGACGCCGAATACATTGGCGCGATCATCGGCCCGGGTGGTAAGGTGATTCAGGAAATCCAGCGCGAAACGGCCACGAAGATTTCGGTAGATGAAGCCGACGGCAAGGGCTACGTAAAAATCTTTGCTGCCGACAAGAATAGCACCGACAAAGCAATGGCGTGGATTAAAAGCATTGTAGCCGTTCCGGAAGTGGGCGCCGACTACGAAGGCACCGTGAAAGGCATTCAGCCGTTTGGCGCTTTCGTGGAATTTATGCCCGGCAAGCAAGGTCTCCTGCACATCTCGGAAGTAAGCTGGAACCGCCTCGAAAACCTCGACGGCATCCTCAAAGAAGGCGACAAAATCAAAGTGCGCCTCGTGGGCACCGACCCGAAAAGCGGCAAGCTGCGCCTGAGCAAAAAAGTATTGGAACCGAAGCCGGAAGGCTATGTGGAGCGCGAAGACCGCGGCCCGCGCCCGGAGCGCGGCGACCGTCCGGAGCGCCCGCGTGGTGAAGGCCGCGAGCGCCGGGGCGACCGGGAAGACCGTGGTCCACGTCGCGAAGGCGGTGAGCGCCGGGAAGGCAGTGACCGCGGACCGCGTCCGGAGCGTGGCCCACGCCCGGAGCGTCGGGAAGACCGTCCGGCCCGCGAAGAGCGCGCTAACGACGCGCAGCCTAATCACGAAGCACGCGGTATAGCCGGCGAACCGCCCTACACCGGCGAAGGCCGCCTGCCCAACAGCGGACAGCCCACCCCGCCGTCGCCGGATGATGCAGATCTGATGCTGTAAAAGGCCCGGATTTCCGGAAAATAAAAGAAAGCCCCGACAAGTGATTTTGTCGGGGCTTTTTATTTGGGCAGTGTGAAGACTGTGGGCCAGTGTGACGAAGTCAGCCAGACGGCAAAGGCCAGCGCCTCAGACGTCGCCGAACATATGATTTTGCAAGAGAAATATTGTTTATGGGATAGGGCAAACGACGAAGGCTTTTTTGTGGCGAACGGGGATTACTTAACACGCATAGCGGCCTATGGGCAGATTGCCGTACATTGGTAGCGGCAATATAACTGTTGTGCGAATTTTTTCCCAAGACATGAAACTGAAAACTATAGAAAAGGCGGATGACATTCATCTAACCTTTAAGAAGTATAGGGAAGCCACCAAATTTAAATTTCGTGGACAGAGCGTATCAGAGTGGAAATTAATTCCTAAAGCAGGGCGTAATCCTTACTTGAAAAGTGAGGATAGTGAAATGTTTAGGCATTGGAAGCGCAGAGGCCACAATTATTTGCAAGCACAAGGGTTAACTGACATCGAATATTTGGTTGCAGCGCAACATACAGGGTTACCAACAAGGCTGTTAGATTGGTCCCATAATCCACTTATCGCTGCATTTTTTGCTACAAGTGAAAATTTTGACAAGGACGGTTCGATTTGGGTTGCCAAGCCAAAAGGGAATTTATTCAAGCAGAGTACTAACCCATTCCAGCTCCCGGTAAGTAAAATTCAATTCTATCAGCCCACTTCTCCAATTAATCGAGCGATTAACCAGTTTAGCTACTTTTCAATTCACAATCCACCATCATTAGAATTAACAGAAAATAATACGGAGCTTGAATGTGAACTTGACCAAATAATTATTCCTAAAGAAATCAAAAAGGAAGTTCAGTTTATACTTAATCACTACGGCATAAATTACTTGACAATTTATCCAGATTTAGAGGGCTTATCAAAACACATTTCGTGGTTTGCAGAGAATTTCGAGTATTGGGACAACATCATTGAAGACTAAACTTCGCCCAACAGTGTGTTTATAAAATTGTGGCTGGACTTAAGCATTCGGCAATAAATCACTATTTTGCTTCTCTGGTTAATTGAAGCTGACTTTTTCAAATGCCACAACTTCATAAACACTTTAACGTTAGCCGTATCGTGTTGGCCGTTCGGCGAGGGTTCCTGCCTTCGAGAGGCCGTTGATCTGATGCTGTAGGCCATTTTTCCGGAAAATCCTTTCCCTTATGGCTCCCATTTTTTTCGCTTCCCCAACCGATTTCCGGAACTGGCTGTCCCACAACCACACCACCGAAACCGAAGTATTGGTAGGCTTTTATAAAACCGGCAGCGGGAAGATGGGCCTGAGCTGGTCGGAGTCGGTAGATGAAGCGCTATGCTTTGGATGGATCGACGGGGTGCGCAAAGCAGTTGATGCCGAGCGCTATCAAATCCGTTTTACGCCGCGCAAGCGGGGCAGCATCTGGAGCCGCGTGAACATCCAGAAAGTAGCGCTGCTGACGGCGCAAAACAGGATGCAACCCGCAGGAATAGCAGCGTTTGAAGCGCGACAGGAAGCCAAGTCAGAAGTCTATGCTTTTGAGCAGGAAACCGTGGCACTGCTTCCCCAAATGGAGGCCCATTTCCGGAAATCTAAAAGCGCCTGGCGCTATTTTGAGGCCCTCGCGCCTTCCTACCGCAAGACGGCCATTCACTGGGTGATGAGCGCCAAACAGGAAGCCACCCGCCAAAAGCGCCTGGCCGAACTCATCGCCGACAGCGCCGCCGGTACCAACCGCTGGAAAGACGGCAAGTATAAAAAGTAAGTTCCCGCCTTTGTCGCCCTCGCAAGAGAGTCTTCCCCGCTCGCGCAAGCGTGTAGCAAAGTCTTTGCGCTTGTGCGCTTTGACCTACATTTGAGAATAACCACAATGCTTTAACCCGCCTTTACACCGTATGAAAACCGAGTATGACCGTATCGCGAAAGAATATCAGTTATCCAAACTGCAACCCTGGCGGAAGTATGTGGAAGCCTATACCTTCTTTGAGCTGGCGGGCGATGTACGGGGCAAAAGCGTTCTGGACCTGGCCTGCGGCGAAGGTTTTTATACCCGGCAACTCAAATTAAGAGGCGCGGCCACGGTAGAAGGTGTGGACATTTCTGCGGGAATGATTGCCCTTGCCCGGGCGGCGGAAAGGGAACATGCGCTGGGCATCCGGTATCACGTTCAGAACGTGCTGGATTTAAGGCTGGATAAAAAATTCGACCTCATTACGGCTTCTTACTTGCTGAATTATGCCAAAAGCGAGGCAGAACTAACGGCTTTTGCACGGGTGATTGCCAGCCATCTCAAGCCGGGCGGGCGTTTTATCACCATCAATAGCAATCCGGATTACAGGGCACCTGTGGGCACGCTGCGCCCCTATGGATTTACGCGCGAGGCGGAGAGCCGGCAGGAAGGTGCGGAAATCAGGTATCGCTTTTATCAGGAAGACGGCAGCCATATTGAGGTTGTGAACTATCATCTGGAAAAGGCCACCCACGAAAAGGCATTGAGAAGGGCCGGTTTTTCGGAAATCAAATGGCACGATTTAGTGCTTTCGCCCGAAGCGGCAAGGGACGCTGATTTCTGGAAACCGCTTTTGGAAACCCTTCCTGTAATCGGCCTTACCTGCAAACTGCCGGAAACGGCTCTGGATTGATTTCGGTACAGGTGCCTTCTCCAAACCAATCCATGTCTGCCCAACCCATCTTCCTAAAGATAAAGCCGCGACTTTCAACAGCCGGAGCTTTTGACTTCTTTACGCTTTTACCTTCACTACCCTCACCTTCCAGGCATCCGGGCCTTGCTCCAGATATTCCCAGCGAAAAGGTTCCTTGCTTTCGGCTTCCATCTGGTAATACAGCGGTTTAGGGTCGTGGTCGTTGATAAATTCAAAGGCCTCACCGGGGCCGATGTCGGCAAAAGCTTTGTAGAACATTTCGTGGCGCTCGGTAGGCGGATACGGACGGATGTCGAACGTATTGACAACCGAAAAGCCTTCGTCGCCCAGGCCACTTTGGTCTTCTTTGCGGATATGCACGATATAAGCGTCCGGCACTTCTTTGCGGTAGGCCCACTGATGACGGCCGCTAAATTTGGCTTTGAAGATGTCGGCAATCTCTGTGGGGCGCGTGTCGGCAATCAATTCCATTACAGTGCCTTGTTCCATCATACCATAGCGGTGAAACACCACCTGCTTCCAGTCTTTGGGATCCACGCGGCGCAGGTCAATCAACGTCGAAACGCCCACTCCCAGTTGCCCCTGGGAAGCTTCGGTGCGGGTTACTTTTACTTTCCACTCACGGCCGCCCTTGTTGAGGTATTCCCACCCTACAACATCGCCGTGAATGGATTTGAATTCGTAATAGAGGGGAATGGGATCGTGATCGTTGATAAACACAAAGCTGTCGTCCACGGGCAGTTCCCCAAAGATTTGGAGCAGCAGCTCGTGGCGCTGAATGGGCACCAGCACGCGCACGTCGAGCTCGCCGGCCGGCGTGATTTCTGCCTGGATAGTTTCCGGGTTCATAGTATAAATGTTTAAAAAAAACAGGGCAAAGGTATCCGGCCCTGAAACCCTGCTGTTTTCAAAAACGGGAAAAAGTATTTCAATACCTCTATAAGGCGTCAGACGTCAGAGAAGTTTCCCGTTCTTAAAACCAGTAAAGTAGTCTTTTCCTTCTTTTCATTTCCTTCTCCTAAAGCACCTTTGCGCAACGTTTTCCCTTTTTTATGGCCTCTGATTTTCCGGAAAAAGTAGTAGTGGTGGTGGTCACCTACAACCGCCTGGCGCTGCTGCAAAAAGCCCTTGCTTCCATCGGGGCGCAGACCGCGCCACTGGAATTGATTGTGGTGAACAACGACAGCACCGACGGCACCCGCGAATGGCTCGACGCGCAAACGGATTTTCCCGTCATTCATCAGGGAAACGTGGGCGGTGCAGGCGGCTTCAAGACCGGCATGGCTGCCGCCCTGGAGCGCGGTGCCGATTGGGTATGGATGATGGACGACGACGTAACCGTGGACCCCGACTGCCTGGAAAAATTACTGAGCTGGAGCCATGTGAGCAAATGCCTGCATCCCCGCAAGCAATACGCCGATGGACCCGATTATAACGGCGAAAATTTTTTCAACATTGATTCGGCGCTGGCCTCCGGGCAAGGGAATATTTCTTTCCAGAATGGCAAGGAAATCATGTTTGTAAACACGGGCAGCTTTGAGGGGATGCTCGTGCACCGCTCGGTGATTGCGAAAATCGGCCTGCCCGACGACCGCTTTTTCATCGTGATGGATGATATGATTTATGGCTGGGAAGCAAGCCTGCACACCAACGTTTGCTACGTGCGCGACGCCGTGATGCACACCGTGAAGCGCAGCACCGACAGCGAGCACACCGATTTTTATTTGTATCACTACATCCGCAATCGCCACCTGGTGGTGGAGCATGTGGTGCGCCATTTCCCCCACGCCAACAAGCGCACGCGCCAGCTCATCTGGGGGTTGTATCTGGCCAAGTTGCTGACCGTCTGGCCCTTGCGCCATCGCAAAGGCGGGGCTGCCATCCGGAAAACCTACAGCATCCTGTGGCGTGCCTGGCGCGACGGACGGCAGAAAAAAACCGGAAAAACGTTTTAAAAAGCAATTCTCGCGACGCAGGATTTCACAACGGTATGCCACTTCTCCACACCCAATCCATTCTCCAAAACGACCGTGCGACCCTGTACCCCTTGGAGGAAAAGAATTTCGAAGAGCTGTATGCCGTGGCCTCCGACCCGGCCATCTGGGTACAGCATCCCAACAAAGACCGCTGGAAAAGGGACATTTTCCGGAATTTCTTTGACGGTGCACTGCAAAGCCGCGGTGCTTTCAAAGTGGTAGATAAAAAGACCGGAAAAGTAGCCGGCAGCACCCGCATCTACGATTATAACGCCGGGGATAACAGCATTCTGATTGGCTATACTTTCTATGGAACGGAATACTGGGGCACGGGCCTGAATCTTTCTGTCAAAGCCCTTTTGCTGGATTCTCTGTTTAAAACCGTTTCGCGGGTGGATTTCCATATCGGCGCGGAGAACATTCGCTCGCAGATGGCCATTGGCCGCCTGGGCGCGCGCAAAACCGGCGAAGCAGAAGTGGCGTATTATGGCGAAGCACCGAAGTTGAACTTTATTTACAGCATCGGGAAGGAAGACTGGCTGGCGCGGCAGGCAGGGCTGTGAAGATTCCGGAAGAAACCTATAAGGTATCAAAAACTTTATAGGTTTGAGGAGGATTTCCGGAAAAATCCCTCTACGCACTTCCGCTTGCCGCCCGCCGCTTCTCGTCTTCGGCCCCACTCCGGCGGCGCATTGGCCCGTTGGCCTGCTTGCCAAAACGGTAGGTAAACGATACAGTAAACTGCCGCGTTTCGCGCTGCGCCGTAAAGGTTTCGGTGTACGAAGCATACTCTGAAAGCGCCGACGGATAGCTTTTCCAGAAAATATCGTTCGCGCTGAATTTCAGCGTGGCTTTTTTCGCCCAAAGATGTTTCTGAAGGCCTGCGTTCAAGGCCCAAACAGGATTGAGCTGCATGTAGCCATACACCTGCTTGCTCTGATAAAACCCACCCAGTTCGGCGCTCCAGTCGTTGCCCAGCGTAAAGGTGTTGTTGGTATAAACGTTCAGCGTAACGCGGCCCAAATCCAGCGGCGATTGGGCAATATTTCCGGAAAACTGGCTGTAATACAGGTTCAGATTCGTGATGTTGGTCCACCATTTCGCAATCTTAAACGGATACGATCCGGAAAGGCTGACGAAGTTTTGATAATCCAGATTTTTCGTGGTTTGCACGGTTACGCGCTTTTGCGTTGGGTCGTCGCTCGGCTGGATGACCTCGGTAATCGGGGCGGTGAGGTAGCTGTAGGAAAGCGTGGTTACAAAGCGTTGTTTGAAAGTATGCGAAAGCTCTACGTTGTAGGTAAGTTCGGGCTGCAAAAACGGGTAGCCGGTGGCGTAGGTGCTGGGGTCTAAATAGTATTTAAACGGATTGAGCTGCTGGTAATTGGGCCGCGTAATCCGGCGGCTGAGCGACAAACCAAGGTCGTGGGTTTCACTCAAATGACGCTGCACCGCAAACGACGGAAACAGCTGCGCATAATTCCGGTCAAAGCGCTCATTATTCACTTCCTGCAATCCTTCCGCCCTTGTTTGCTCTACCCGAAGTCCCACTTGGGCGCTCCACTTTTCCCAGTCTTTAGCGCCGTTCAGGTACGCCGCGTTGATGTTTTCGGTGTAAATAAAATGGTTGCTTTTGCCGCTGTCGTAGTGCGGCGTGCCGGTGCTTTGGTCGTAAAATGCCACCTTGTTATCCTGCTTCACGTAGCTGCTTTTCACGCCCGCTTCCAGCCGCAACCCGTTTTGCAGCGGGTGGGTGTAATCGGCTTTGAGGGTGTAAATGGCCGTTTGACCATCCTGATTTCCGGAAAGAAGATAAGCAGGCAAATACTCCGCACCACTGGTCGCCAGGTAGCGGGTTGTAAAAAGCTGGTCGCGGCCCGAGGCAAACACGCCGTAGTCGGCATCCACGCTCAACTGCCGACCGGCGCTGTCAAAATTGTGGCGCAGGTTGAGGTTCAGCGAGGCATTCTGATTTTTAGTTTCGGAGTTGTTTCGGGTAGAAAAGTAAGACACCACTTCGCGGTCGGCGCCCAGCACGCGGGAAAAGTTCCGGCCTTCCACCGGGTAGCCGAAAATATCCAGATTGCCGTTCAGGCCCACGGTCGTTTTCGCCGACAGGTTGTAATCCAGTCCCAGCGCCGCGTTGTGGCTTT
>JAEWBT010000078.1 GCA_023391015.1 Bacteroidota bacterium | reverse complement strand
ATCCAAACCCTCGGCGGCGCGAAAACCCACACCGAAATTTCCGGAATTGCGGACTATAAATTTGACACCGAAGCCGAAACGCTGGACCAGGTGCGCCGCATTGTGGAGAAAATGGGCGAAACCCCGCGCGCCGGTTTTGACCGCGTGAAAGCCAAAGACCCGATTCGCCCGGCTAAAGACCTTTATGGCCTCGTCAGCACCGAAAACAATAAGCCGTACAACGTTGAAGACGTTATCAACTGCATTGTGGATGCCGGAAGCTTCGACCCGTTCAAAAACGACTACGGTAAAACCATCGTTTGCGGCTATGCCCGGATTGACGGCTGGGCCGTGGGCATCGTGGCCAACCAGCGCCTTGTCCTGAAAAGCGGCAAAGGCGAAATGCAGCTGGGTGGCGTGATCTACAACGACAGCGCTGATAAGGCCGCGCGGTTTATCCAAAACTGCAATCAAAAGAAAATTCCGTTGGTGTTTCTCCAGGACGTAACCGGCTTTATGGTCGGCTCACGCTCCGAGCACAGCGGCATTATCAAAGACGGCGCGAAGATGGTGAACGCGGTGGCCAATTCCATTGTCCCGAAAATCACCATTATTACCGGAAATTCTTACGGTGCAGGCAACTATGCCATGTGCGGCAAGGCCTACGATCCGCGCTTTATCTACGGCTGGCCTAACGCCAAAATCGCCGTGATGGGTGGCGAACAGGCAGCCAAAACCCTGTTACAAATCCAGGTGGCGAGCCTTAAAGCCAAAGGCGAAACCATTGACCCGGAAAAAGAAGCGGCGTTGCTGAAGGAAATCACCGACCGCTACAATTCCCAAACCTCGTCTTACTACGCCGCCGCCCGCCTCTGGATCGACGATATCATCGACCCGGCTACAACGCGCCAACGCATCTCCACTGCTCTGGAAGCTGCCAACCACGCGCCTATTGAAAAAGAGTGGAAAAGCGGGGTTTTTCAGGTATAACATAAGCCATAGGTCATGGGTCATAAGTCATGACCTATGGCTTATGACCCATGACCTATGATCCAACTTCAAAACATCCGCAAAAGCTTTGGCGACAAAACCGTTTTGCATGGCGTGGACGCCGTAATGGAACCCGGCAAGGTCAACCTGATTATCGGTGCGTCGGGTTCCGGAAAAACGGTGCTGATGAAGATTATGGTGGGGCTGATGCGGCCCGACGGCGGGCAGGTGTGTTACGACGGCAAAGACTTGGTGACGATGAGCGACAAAGAGCTTAAAGCCGTGCGCACCGAAATCGGAATGCTGTTTCAGGGCTCGGCGCTTTTCGACTCGCTGACGGTAGAGCAAAATGTGTTGTTTCCGCTGGAAATGTTTACCCGTCAATCCAAAAAGGAGATGAAGGCAAGGGTGAATGAAGTGCTGGCGCGGGTGAATCTGAAAGACGCCAACCGAAAATTTCCGGCGGAGATTTCCGGAGGGATGAAAAAGCGGGTGGCGCTGGCACGGGCCATTGTCCTGAACCCGAAATACCTGTTTTGCGACGAGCCCAACTCCGGTCTGGACCCCAAAACGTCGATCGTGATTGACCACCTGATTTCGGAAATCACCTACGAGTACAACATCACCACCATCGTCAATACCCATGACATGAACACGGTGATGGAAAGCGGCGACCACATCGTGTTTATGCACCAGGGCCAAAAGCAATGGGAAGGCAATGCGCAGCAAATCATTCACGCAACTGATCCCGACCTGAACAGCTTTATTTTCGCTTCTAAATTTTTGCAGGAAGCTAAAGAAAGCCGGATGCGCGAAGCGGATGTTTTTCCGGAAAACGCATCGAAATTGTAAAGTGTTATCAGGTTAGAAAGCTTTCCGCCTCTCTATGGTTTTCAACCTTTTTGGGTTTTCTGAAAACAGCTTTCAACTGTTGTTGAGCCTCCTGCAACGCATCCGCCGTAGGAATGTGTAAAATCCTTTCAAGTGTTTGGGTATCAGGGATATCCCAAAGACCGGAATGGTGCCATTTTTCCGGAAAATCCCAGTCGGGCCGGTCCAGCACCGGATAAAGGCAAACTCCCAGAAGCGGAATCCCATCTTTCAGGGCCTGGATGCACTGCCGTGTGACCATACGCAGCCATTCCGGACGATGGTCTTCACAGTGGCTGGTTTCGGAAAGGACAATCGGGCGCTTATAGCGTTGCCAGGCATCTTGTAGCAATTTCGACAGCGGGAGACGTTCCGGGTGCATCATTTGAGGATCCCACGGTAAGAGTTCGCGACTTTCAGTGGCCTTCCATTGGTTGTTGTGATAATAGTTAAACCCCAGAATGTCCAGATATTCCGGGCGGCCCCGCAGTTCCGGACACAGTTTTCCGGAAAGCATATCCAGCACCTGAAACTGCGTTTCGTGCAGCAGAAAGGCATCCTGACAGGCATCAGGACACTCCGGATCCACCGGAGCCACATAAATCAGCGGCTCCGTTGTCAGGATACGAATACCGGCATCTACTTCCAGCGAGGCCTCTATACCTTCAATATACGCCTTCATGAGATGGTATTTCACATCCCAGCCCTGATCTTTGGTATAAGGCGTGGTTCCCCGTACATCGCCTCCTAACCAGGATAGAAAACTAACTTCATTGATAGGTGTCAGAATTAAAGAGCCATCGGGCACACGGCTGCGATAGTGCCGGGCAAAAGCCCGGCACAAACACGCAAAACGATGTGCAAACAAAGGATGCAGCGGGGTCAGATCCTGGGCAAATCCAAAATGGCAGATATCCCACACGACCTGCATATCCGTTTCCAGTGCTGCATCTATAACAGCGTCCACCGCACGCCAATCATATACATAAGGCTGAGGCTCAGCTACCGACCACCGAATACCCTCCCGGACAGTCTGAATGCCTAACTCCTGCAGAGACTGGTAGTCTGCTGAAAGAAATTCCAGATGCCCGGTGGCTTTTAATAAATCCACACGATGTCCAAAGGCATTCAGATGATCGGCGCATTCAAATCCACCCATCCAGAAAGAGCGAAAAGGAGTAGAAACAATCATAGTCTAAGCGTTGTGCGCCAAGGCCATTTGCTTCTCGTTGGTTGGCTGACGCGGGGTTAATTTCCGGAAATAAGCCAGTGCCTGAGCTACTACCTGGTCCATATTGTAGTACTTATACGTTCCCAACCGGCCCAGAAAATGAACATTGGGTAAGCCGGCGGCAAGATCGCGGTATTGGTTGTAAAGCTCCGTGTTTTGCTTGCGTGGAATGGGGTAGTACGGATCGCCTTCCGCCGTCGGGTATTCATACACAATGGTAGTGCGGTGGTGCTGTTGTCCGGTCAGATATTTAAACTCCGTAATCCGGGTGTAAGGCTGCGTGTTCGGGTAGTTAATCGTGCCGGTTTCCTGATACCATTCCTTGTCGTGGCTTTCAAACTTAAAGTTGATAGAACGGTAGGGCAGCTTGCCGTAGCAATACCCAAAGTACTGGTCGATCGGCCCGGTGTAAATGATTTCTTTATACGCAATGCTGTCTTTGATGGCTTCAAAATCGGCGTTAAGCATCACGTGGATGTTGGGATGGTCCAGCAGGCGCTCAAACATTTTGGTATAACCCTGTGCCGGCATCGCCTGAAACGTATCGGTGAAATACCGGTTGTCGCGGTTGGTGCGTGTGGGCACGCGGGCCGTTACGCTCGCATCCAGCTCGGCAGGGTAGAGGTCCCACTGTTTTTTGGTGTAGCTTTTAAAGAACTTCTCAAACAATTCTTCGCCCACTGCGTTCACCACCACATCTTCTGAAGTCAAAATCGGAACACGTTTTTCGGCTTTAGAAGCCAGAAAATCGGCTACCTCCGGACTGGAAAGACTCAGGCCGTAGAGCTTGTTGATGGTGTTGAGGTTGATGGGAATGGGCACCAGTTGGCCGTCCACACTCGCCAGCACATGGTGCTCATAGGGCCGCCAATCGGTGAAGTTGCTTAAATAATTAAAAACTTCTGCCGAGTTGGTGTGAAAGATATGCGGGCCGTATTTATGAATCAGAATGCCGGTTTCGTCGTAGAAATCATAGGCATTCCCCCCGATATGGGCGCGCTTATCAATAATCAACACTTTTTTATTCGCCACAGAAGCCAGCCGCTCGGCCAGCACGGCGCCGGCAAAGCCGCAGCCTACAATCAGATAGTCGTACATACAGGGATTTGCGTTTTTTCGGTAAGCGCTTCGTTGATTAAGGTATTCATAGCAGCCCAGGTTTCATCCCAGGAAAAGTTTTGAAGGAAAGTATCCACGCGGCGGAGCCAGGCGGTTTTATCCATTTGCATCAACTCTTCGGCATACGTTACCGCTTCTTCGGCGTTGTGGGCAATGGCAACCAGGCCTTCCTCGCCATAGGGATGCACCACATCATGAATTGGGGTGGAAACCACTGGCCGGCCCGCTGCCAGATACTCCGGCGTTTTGGTAGGTGAGATAAACCGGGTCGATTCGTTCATTGCAAAAGCAACTAAAGCCACATCCCAACCGCTGAGATAAGCCGGAAGTTCGTTGTATTGCCGGCCGCCAAGATAGTGGATATTTTCTGCTTTTGGCAATGTTTTCGGATCAATCTTCACCACCGGGCCAATAATCACATAATGCCACTCGGGGCGCTGCGCAGCCATGTCGCGAAGCAGTTCCATATCAAAACGCTCATCCACAACACCATAAAAGCCCAGCCTCGGGTGTGGAATGGCCCTTTGGTCGGTGGGGCTATCCACGAGCGTCCGGGCTTGGGCAAAGTGAGCCTTGTCAATGCTGCTCGGGAAAGAATGGATGTTGACGTGACGGTGTTTTTTAGCTTCATAAAGCGATTGACCACCTGTAAATACCACGTCGGCGCGCTCCATCATTTCTGCTTCCAGTTCCTTTAATTCGGTAGGTGCAAACTTGAAAGCGGAAAGCTCATCCATCGCGTCAAAAACGGTTACGGCCGGTTCCAGATGGCGCGTGAAAGGCAGGGCCATCGGCGTGTAGTACCAGGCAATGAAATCATCAATCCGGTAGCCGGCGAAGATCCGGTTGACCAGTGCGCGCAGCCGGCTGTTTTCGTTTCCGGAAACAGCGGTCGAAAGGCGGGGTACGATCACCGTTACGCCTTTGGAAGTTACCGAAGCATCGTAGTGGTCGTCGGGGGCGTCCGGCGGGGT
>JAEWBT010000027.1 GCA_023391015.1 Bacteroidota bacterium | reverse complement strand
TACTCGTCTTTCAGGATAGTAGCCAGTTCGTTAACTTCTTTTACAGTCAGGTTAACGAGTTGTTCTGCGAATTGTTTCAGATCTGCCATGATTGCAGGAAATTTAGAAATCTTGGGTTAGGAAAAATATGAGTGAGCTTGGAAGCCGATGTTAATGGCTCAATGGCTGAATGTCTCAATTGCTCAATGGAAAGCCTGCAAAAGATTTTTCCGGAAATTGAGTCATCAAGCCATTGAGAAATTGCGCAATTAAGCTGCGCGTTCTTCGAGCGCTTTGACCAGCGCAGCCAGCTTGTTGCCGGCGTTGAGGCCAGAGATAACGTTTTTCGCCGGAGATTGCAGCAGGCCGATGATTTCGCCGATGAGGTCTTGCTTGCTCTTCAGCGATTTCAGCGCCGTCAGTTGGTCATCGCCTACGAATACGTCGCCGTCCACGAAAGCAGCCTTCAGGGCCGGCTTGGTGTCTTTGCCACGGAATTCAGACAGGATGATGGCCGGCTCTTTCGGGTTCTCGGAGAACAAGAGGGCAGTTACGCCGTGCAGCGAGTCGAAAGTGCCTTTAAAACGCTCTTCATCGAGCGACTCGAGGGCCTTGCGCACCAGCGTGTTCTTAGCCACCTTCATCTCTACGTTTTTAGAGAAGCAGATGCGGCGCAGCTGGTTCACCTGAGCCACAGTAAGGCTTTCGGTGTTGGTGAGATAAAAATTATTATATTGAGAGAACTTCTCCTTGAGGAGTTCAATCGCTTCAGACTTTTGAGCGGGGGTCATGGATAATTTGCTGGTTTGCTAATGTGCTGATTTGCGAATGCACATTAATAGTGAGCGATTTGCAGGTGGACCTCTAAAAGGCCCTTCAGCAGATTAGGAAACAGTTTTAGGATCGATGGTGATGCCCGGGCTCATCGAAGAAGCCATAGACAGCCCTTTCAGGTAGGTTCCTTTTGCAGTCGAAGGCTTCATCCGCACGAGGGTGTTGATAAGCTCCTGCGCGTTTTCCGACAGTTTTTCCGGCGTGAAGGAAACGCGACCGATAGAGGCGTGGATAATACCGGCCTTGTCGATTTTAAAGGCAATTTTACCACCTTTTACGTCGGTTACGGCAGCGGCCACATCGTTGGTAACGGTACCGGTTTTCGGGTTCGGCATCAGGTTGCGCGGACCGAGCACTTTACCGAGACGACCGATTTTCGGCATCACTGAAGGTGTGGCTACAATCACGTCGATATCGGTCCAGCCACCTTCGATTTTGGAAACGTATTCGTCCAGACCTACAAAGTCGGCACCGGCAGCTTTCGCTTCAGCTTCTTTATCGGGCGTGCAAAGCACCAGAACGCGCTTGGTTTTACCCGTGCCGTGGGGCAGGGAAGAAGTACCGCGGATCGCCTGATCGGCTTTCTTCGGATCTACGCCCAGACGAACGTGCAGATCTACAGAAGCGTCAAACTTAGCGGTGTTGATGTCTTTCACCAGGGCAGCAGCCTCGGCGAGGGTATATTGGCGGGTAGCGTCCACTTTCGCGTCCGCTGCCTTTCTTTTTTTAGTTACAGTTGCCATTTTGATTCAAAAAAAATTTGAAATGGGTTTTAAAAAAGAGGGGAAACAGACTTAGAACGGCGCAGTGCCTTCTACGGTGATGCCCATGCTGCGGGCGGTTCCGGCTACCATTTTCATGGCGCTTTCTACAGTAAAGCAGTTCAGGTCGGCCATCTTGTCTTCGGCGATGGTTTTCACCTGATCCCAGGACACTTTGCCGACCTTGCTGCGGTTGGATTCTTTAGAACCTTTCTGAATTTTGGACGCTTCCATCAGCTGAACGGCAGCCGGAGCGGTTTTGATGACAAAGTCGAAAGACTTGTCGGAATATACGGTGAGCAGTACCGGAAGTACCTTGCCCATTTTGTCCTGTGTACGAGCGTTGAACTGCTTGCAGAACTCCATGATATTCACGCCTTTGGAACCGAGGGCCGGTCCAATCGGGGGAGCAGGGTTGGCTTGACCGCCTTTGGCCTGCAACTTCACGTAGCCAGTGATTTCTTTGGCCATACTGAGAATTGAGTTTTGGTGTTAACGAATGGTGTTTGAAAACCGTTCTCCCAAATGCTTATAAAAAGAGCACTCTTCGAGAATTGGAGCGCAAAAGTACGGGATTATTTTATACCAACCAAAAAAGCAGATTTCTTGTTTTAAAAAGCAAAATTCAAAACCCATAAACCTATGAAACACGAAACATGAAACATGAAAAAACCGCTACCTTCCGCCCTTCTATGTCTGCCAAAACCTATTCCTTTTCCTACGAACGTCATCCCGACGATCAAACCCTGCAACCCGCTGATCTGGAATTGCTTCAAAAAGCCCGCGACATTACCCGGAAAGCCTACGCGCCGTATTCCCGTTTTTGCGTAGGTGCGGCGGCAACCCTTCAAAACGGAAAAATTATCTACGGAACCAATCAGGAAAACGCCGCTTATCCGGTAGGCATTTGCGCTGAGCGTGTGTTGCTTTCAGTGGCGGCGATGGAGCATACGGATATTCCCGTCCTCACCATGGCCGTTTCCTATTACAACCAGGCCAATCCTGAAAGCGGCAATCACCCTATTTCGCCCTGTGGCATGTGTCGCCAGTACATCGCCGAATATGAGCAGCGCACGGCCCATCCCATTCGTCTGATTCTTTCCGGCATGGAAGGAGAGGTATATGTGGTAGAAAAAGCCTCCCAGCTTTTGCCCTTCCGGTTTGGCAGCGAAGATTTAGGGTAAAATTTCCGGAAATTTTCAGGCAAAAACCAATCGCTTTTAAGGTTTGCCTGGAAATTGATAGCAGGGCTGTCTCGGACAGCGTCTTTTGTCATTCCCGAAGGGAATCCTCAGGTTTTCTGGAAACTTTGAAGACCCTCTTCGAGGGTGACAAAAAAGACGAAAATATACAGCTTCTTACATTACGCCTCATTTTTAGGATAAGCCCTTATCCTGGATAAGGGTGCTTCTAAGACAGTAATTTTTCCGGAAATTTCCGGGAAATCGCCGTTGATAAAAGCAGATTTTAAAGTCATTCCACTTGAAACAAATTGCCGTTATCGGGGCCGGGGCCGCTGGCTGCTTTGCCGCAGCCAACCTGCCGCGTTCCGAAAAATACGCCGTTACCATTTACGAAAAAACCGGAAAAGCGCTTCAAAAAGTGCGGGTTTCCGGCGGCGGACGCTGCAACGTTACCCATCAGCTGTTCGACATCAATGCGCTGGTAGAAAAATATCCACGCGGCGCCCGCTGGCTCAAAAAAACCTTGTTTCGCTTTGGGCCGCAGCAAACAATCGACTGGTTTGCTGCACGCGGCGTAGCCCTGAAAACCGAGGAAGACGGACGCATGTTTCCCACCACCAATTCCTCTGAAACCATCGCCACCGCAATTTGGGAAAGAGCTCTGGAAAATGGAACCGAAGTGAAATTTCACCACCGCCTGGAAAGCCTTGAGAAGAAAGACGAAAAGTGGATGCTGGATTTTGGCGAAAAAGGCAAAACAGAAGCCGATGCCGTACTTATCACCACTGGCGGCAGTCCGCAGGCCCTGGGCTACGAAATATTGCGCAAACTCGGCCACACCATCGAGGCGCCCGTGCCCTCGCTGTTCACCTTCAATATGCCTAAAAATCCCATCACCGCCCTCATGGGCGTGGCTGTGGAGGACGCGCGGGTCAAAATTTCCGGAACCAAATTGACCGAAAGTGGCCCTTTGCTGATTACGCATTGGGGCATGAGCGGTCCGGCGGTGTTGCGCACTTCGGCCTGGGGTGCGCGCGAGTTGGCCGGAAAAGCCTATCAGTTTGGCGCGTTGGTGCAATGGATTCCGGAAGCCGATGATGAAACGCTCAAGGCACAGTTCGCCCATTTCCGGAAATCCCTTGGCAAACAACCCGTTTGGGCCAAAAATCCGTTCGGCCTGCCCAAGCGCTTGTGGCAGCACTTTATGGACACCTGCGGTATTGAAGAAGGGACCCAGTGGGGCAATCTGCCCGCCCCGCAGCAACGCAAACTAACCGAAAAGCTGCTCCGCGACGTCTATCCGGTTTCCGGAAAAACAACCTTTAAAGAAGAATTTGTAACCTGCGGCGGTGTTTCTACCAAAGAAGTAAGCCCCGAAACCATGGAAAGCCGCCTGCACCAGAACCTTTACTTTGCCGGCGAAGTGTTGGACGTGGACGGCGTTACCGGCGGCTTCAATTTCCAACACGCCTGGGCGAGCGGCTGGATTGCGGCGGAAGCCCTGCGGAAATCATTGGACCGCTTCGCTATTGGACTCACTTCGTGAATTGGATTTTCCTTCGGAAAATTGGACGACCTTCGGCCATTGAGAATTGGACGCTTTTGTATCCGCCTAAAGATGCAGCCAACCGTTGTCCACCCTAAGCTTGACGAAGGCCTTATGCCAACTAACGACATCACTCAACAAAGAACGCTAGCCGAAGCCACTTGAGTTTAATGAAGCGGTTATTGAGTAATTGAGCTATTGAGCCATTTTCACATTGAGCAATTAAGCTACTTTTGCCGCCCATGAACAATCCGGCTCACATTCTTCAGGATAAAATCGCGCAATCCCGCCTCGGCGGCGGACAAGCCCGCATCGACAGTCAGCACAAAAAAGGCAAGCTCACCGCCCGCGAGCGGCTGGAGCTATTGTTGGACGAAGGCTCGTTTGTGGAAATCGGCGCTTTTGTAGAGCACCGCAGCCGCGATTTCGGCATGGAAAAAGAAGTGTACCTCGGCGACGGCGTGGTGACCGGTTACGGCAAAGTTTCCGGCCGGTTGGTGTATGTTTTTAGCCAGGATTTTACCGTTTTCGGTGGCTCGCTGAGCGAAACCCACGCTGAAAAAATCGTCAAAATCATGGACCTCGCCCTGCAAAACGGCGCGCCGGTGATTGGCCTCAACGACAGCGGTGGCGCGCGGATTCAGGAAGGCGTGGTGAGCCTCGGCGGCTACGCCGATATCTTCCACCGCAACGTGAAAGCGAGTGGGGTGGTGCCGCAACTTTCGGCCATTATGGGTCCCTGCGCGGGCGGCGCGGTGTACAGCCCGGCCATCACCGATTTTATCCTGATGGTGGAACATACGAGCTACATGTTTGTAACCGGCCCGAATGTGGTGAAAACCGTAACCCACGAAACCGTTACGAGCGAAGAGCTGGGCGGCGCGGAAACCCATGCGTCCAAAAGCGGCGTGACGCATTTTAGCTGTCGCAACGAGGTAGAAGCCATTCAGTACCTCAAAAAGCTCCTCAGTTTTATCCCTCAAAACTGTGATGAGGAAGCACCCGCCGTGCCGTACACGCCCGGCAACGAAAAGCGCGAAGCGCTGGACAATCTCATCCCCGAAGGCGCGAACCAGCCCTACGACATGAAGGATGTCATTGCGCAGCTGGTGGACAGCGAAGATTTTTTTGAAGTCCACAAAGATTTTGCGGAAAACATCGTGGTGGGTTTTGCCCGCATTGGGGGGCGCAGCGTCGGCGTGGTGGCCAATCAGCCGGCAGTAATGGCGGGCGTGCTGGACATCAACTCCTCCCGAAAAGGCGCGCGGTTCGTTCGGTTCTGCGACGCCTTCAACATTCCGTTGCTCGTTTTGGTGGATGTTCCGGGATTCTTGCCGGGCACCGACCAGGAGTGGAACGGCATTATCACCAACGGCGCGAAGCTGCTCTACGCCCTCAGCGAAGCCACCGTGCCGAAGATTACCGTCATTACCCGCAAAGCCTACGGCGGTGCCTACGACGTGATGAATTCCAAACACATCGGCGCGGACCTGAACTACGCCTGGCCCACCGCCGAAATCGCTGTGATGGGTGCCAAAGGTGCGTCTGAAATCATTTTTAAAAAGCAAATCGCCGAAGCCGCTGACTCACCTGCCAAAGCGCTGGAAAAAGAAGCCGAATACGCCGAAAAATTTGCCAACCCCTACGGCGCGGCCGCCCGTGGCTTTATCGACGCGGTGATTTTTCCCCACGAAACCCGCCAGCGCCTCCTCAGCGGCTTTGAAATGCTGCGCAACAAAGTAGTGGTAGCTCCAAAAAGAAAACACGGGAATATCCCGCTGTAAGAATTGGACGCCTTTAGCATTAAGATCGTGGGAATACCTGATTACCTCATTTCTTTATTGTTGATGAATTGATCGGACTGGTTTTATATTTTCTGATTGCGAAGTGGTCCAATTTTGCTAACGGCAAAGTCCAATGGCCGCAGGCCGTCCAATTTTCCGAAGGAAAGTCCAATGCCCGAAGGGCATCCAATTCCGCCGCAGGCGGAGTCCAATTTACATTCTATGGCTCAGAAAAAACTCGTGCGCTTTGCCGCCATTGAAACCTACCCGAACGTGTTGCAGTACCCGGAAAATATGGCCGGGAACTGGAAAGAATATTTCGGAAATGAGGCCCCCATTACGCTGGAACTGGCTTGTGGGAAAGGCGAATACAGCCTTGGACTGGGGGCGCAGAACCCGGACCGGAATTATATTGGTGTGGACGTGAAAGGCAACCGGATTTACGTGGGCGCGAAAAAAGCGTTGGCCGAAGAGCGGAAAAACGTGGCGTTTCTGCGGATTCAGATCGGGCATCTGGAAGCTTACTTTGCGCCCGGCGAGGTCAGCGAAATCTGGATTTTATTTCCGGACCCGTTTCTCACCAAATCGCGGGCGAAAAACCGGCTGACGCACCCGCGCTTTCTGGCCCAATATGAAAAAGTGTTGACGCCCGGTGCGGTCATCCACCTTAAAACCGACTCGCGTGAGTTGTATGATTTTACCCACGAGGTGATTGCCGAACAAGGCTGCGAAATCGTGACCGATTACCAAGATATCTACGCCACCGGCAAGGCGACCGGCCCGCTGGCCATCCAGACCCACTACGAAAAATTGCACATCGCCGACGGCCGCAAGATTTATTACCTGGCTTTCCGGCTTCCCAAAAACGGCGTTATGGTTCCCGAACGCTACCTGAACGCCGACCACCGCAATGGCAAAGACCTCACCGACGAATCCGGAGCCTGATTACTACTTTCTGCCCGATGGCCGGATGGTTTTTACCGAAAACTACCACCTCAAACGCGGGTATTGCTGCGGCAACGGTTGCCGGCATTGCCCCTATGATTTTGAGGCGGTACGCGAACCAAAGCGAAGCATTTTGCAGGCGGAGCGGAAGCGTGGAGAAGAGGAAAAGAAATAAAAGGGTTTTCTTCGGCTGGCAACAGCAAACGCGTTTGGCAAACAGGTGGCGTTGGCCACCCAATGTTTGTATCCAAACCGATTGCGCCTTCCGGGTGGTCGCGTTAGCGACCTAACGTTTGTAGCACGTCCCGATCAAATATTTCAAACGGTCGCGTTAGCGACCTAATGTTTGTCCGGGAGATTTTAAGAAAAACAGCCGCTCGCGAAGCGACTTTTTTCCGGAAAGCCCTTTTGTAGGCTACAAACGTTAGACCCCACCGGGGCCAATCAGATGTTCGTATTTTATGCGTAGGAGGTGAGATCTCTTGAGCGATTTTTCCGAATCATTCCGCCATTCCTAATTTCCACCCATGAAAAAAGAACCCGCCCGCGGCGACCTCTACGAAGCGATTTACGACATCGTGCGGGCCATTCCGCCGGGACGTGTCACCAGCTACGGAGCAATAGCGGCAGCGCTGGGCGTAAAATCCGGTGCGCGGTTGGTGGGTTATGCCATGAATCTAAGTCATACGGTACACCCATTTGTGCCCGCGCACCGTGTCCTCAACCGTAATGGACTGCTCACCGGAAAACACCATTTCGGCGCACCCGATGCGATGCAAAAATTGTTGGAAGCCGAAGGGGTGAAGGTTAAAGAAGACGCCGCTGTGGATTTTGAAACCCTGTTCTGGGACCCGGCCACTGCGCTTTCGCTGGACTGATTTTCCGGAAATTTCCGGAAATCATTCATCCAAAAGAAAATCCCCCGAAGCCTTTAAAGGCTTTCAGGGGATTGACATTTCTCAAAAAACTCGCTTAAAGCTGACCAGCTGTAACCGGCGTCTGTACGCTGTCGGTGGTAAGACCAGCAAGTTGTGTTTTTGGGTGTTGTTCAGCAAAGATGCTTTCAGTCGGCAGGTTTTCTACTTTTTTATTTACCCAATAACCGGCTTGCAGATACTGCTTTTGGTTGGCGTAGATAAACATACAAGAGCCGCCTTTGATATAGTTGATCACCTTTTGGCTGATGGCCTGATCCACTGCCGGGCAACCCCACGAGCGGCCAATGCGCTTGTTGGCAGCGGCGTAGCCTTTATTCACATAGTTCGCGCCATGAACCACAATGCCGCGGGCGAGGGCTGCATCATTAAAGCCTTTGTCCTGGCCGTGGAGGCGCAGGGAAGTGCCATGCTGACCGGTATAGGTTTCGCCGGTTACGTAAAAACCAAGCGAGCTTTGGTGGCTGTTGTCGGTGTTGGAAAAAGCGGTTGCCATGACATCACCGGAACCCTGACCGTGGGCCACAAGCTCGTTAAGCAAAACCTTTTTGCGGTCCATATCAATGATCCACATCCGCTTTTCGGAAGACGGAAGGGAAAAATCACAAACGGTCAGAACATTTTGTTGCGCGCCCAGCTTTTTGGCCGCTTTCAGGTTCATATAGCCGCTCAGGGCTTTTTTAAACACGTCTGCATGGATGCGTTCTGCACCGGTAAAATCTATTTGGCGATACAGGTTCGAGGCATATGCATCAAAACCGGCACCTTCAGCTTTCAATTTGGAAGGAAGTATAGCTCCTTTAGGTTCATTTTCTACAACTTTGACAACTTCTGCCTGCAGCGGCTTATAAGCAAAAGCAATTACAGAGGCGGCTGCGAGATACAAAAAGTGCTTCTTCATAGGATTTGGGTTAGGTGAAGTAGGGGTGTTTTCAAATGGGTTACACCTAAAGATACGAATAAATTTCCGGAATTTCGATTCCATGGCATGGTTTTAACATTCATAACCTTTCGCTTTTTGGGGCAATTTAACCCCAACTTTTCCCCAAAAGTGCCCTGCTTTTTGAAGTCTGAAACGCCCCGCCTGATTTTCGTAATTTTGCCCGTCTTTTAAAAATCAGGACTTTTATTTCTTTATGAAAGAAGTATGTATCGTTTCGGCGGTGCGCACCCCACTGGGTAGCTGGGGCGGCTCGCTCAAAAGCCTTTCTGCAACCGAACTCGGCGCGGTGGCCATCAAAGGCGCGGTAGAAAAGGCTGGCATTCAGCCGGAAGATGTGGATGATGTATTGATGGGCTGCGTGCTGCAGGCCAATCTGGGACAGGCACCTGCCCGCCAGGCGGCCAAAAAAGCCGGTTTGCCCAACGAAGTAAACTGCACCACCGTCAATAAAGTATGTGCGTCCGGTATGAAAGCCGTGATGCAGGGCGCTCAGTCCATTCTGCTTGGCGACGCCGAAATCGTGGTGGCCGGCGGTATGGAAAGCATGAGCAACGTGCCGTTCTACAGCCCGGACCTGCGCTGGGGAAACAAATACGGCAATGCGCAACTAGTAGACGGCCTCGCTAAAGATGGCCTTACCGATGTGTATAACAACTACGCAATGGGTAACGCCGCCGAACTCTGCGCTACCGAGTGCAACATCAGCCGCGAATCGCAGGATGAGTTTGCAATTGAAAGCTATAAGCGCAGTCAGAAAGCGCAGGAAAGCGGCCTTTTTGACGACGAGATTGTGCCGGTAGAAGTGCCGCAGCGCAAAGGCGACCCAGTCATTTTCAGCAAAGACGAAGAAATGTGGAACGTAAAGTTCGACAAGATTCCGGCCCTGCAATCGGCGTTCACCAAAGGCGGTTCCGTAACGGCAGCCAACGCTTCCACTATGAATGACGGCGCTGCCGCGCTGGTGCTGATGACCACCGAAAAAGCACAGGAACTGGGCCTGAAACCACTGGCGATTATCCGTGGCTATGCCGATGCCGAGCAGGCGCCGGAGTGGTTTACCACTTCGCCTTCGATTGCCGTTCCCAAAGCGGTAGAAAAAGCCGGTTTGAAGATGGAGGACGTGGAATATTTTGAGCTGAACGAAGCGTTTTCGGTGGTGGGCCTGGCCAACATCCAAAAGATGAATCTGAAGCCGGAACAAGTAAACGTCAACGGCGGCGCGGTATCCATCGGTCACCCGCTGGGTGCTTCCGGTGCGCGCATCCTGGTGACGCTGATCAACGTGCTGAAGCAGAAAGGTGCCCGCTACGGTGCGGCCGGTATTTGCAACGGCGGCGGTGGTGCCAGCGCTCTCGTGTTGGAGCGCGTCGCGTAACTTTCCTTTTATACAACAAAAAAAGCCGTTCTCAAAAAGGGCGGCTTTTTTATTTAAAACAGGCGATTCATTTCCGGAAATCAGGCTTTATTTTCCGGAAAATGAAGCGGCTTTAGGCTACGGCAGCCCCGGTCTTTTCGGCAATCGCTTCCTTGCTCCAGCGCAAGGCAATCTTCAGTTGTTCGGCCTGGTCCAGGTGGGTATTGTCGAGCACGCGGGCATCGTCGGCCTTGCGAAGCGGACTTTCTTCGCGGTTGGCGTCAATGTAATCGCGCAGCTCCAGGTTGCGTTTCACTTCTTCAATCGTAATGGCGGCATTCTTGACTTCCAGCTCCTGAAACCGGCGAATCACGCGCACTTCCGGCTCGGCGGTCATGAAGATTTTGAGTTCGGCATCTGGAAAAACAACGGTTCCGATATCGCGGCCATCCATCACCACGCCACCGCTCCGGGAAAGGGCTTTTTGCTGGGCTACGGCAAATTCGCGTACCGCTTTGATGGCCGCTACTTCGCTTACTTTTTCGGCTACCAGCATCTCGCGGATCAGGTGCGTAACGTCTTCTTCATTCAGCAAAATACATTCGCCTTCTGCCGCTGGTTTGATGACAATTTCAATCTCCGCTAAGGCCCGTGCAACCTGTGCATCCTGGCTTAAATCAATGGCGTTGCGCAGAAAATACAGCGTAATCGCCCGGTACATCGCACCACTGTCGATATAGGCATAATGAAGCTGGCGGGCGAGCTGGCGCGCAAGAGTGCTTTTTCCGCAAGAGGAAAAGCCGTCGATAGCGATTTTGATACGGGGCTGCTGCATGGGTCAAAGTTAAAAAGAATTAGAAGAAACAGTTTTTAGTAAAACACTGTAATGTTTATTATGTAAAACAGAAAACTATCAAACATTTTCAGTTGCTATTCTCAGAGATCCTTTAATTCAACACGGGGATAGTGCATTCCAAGGTGTGCTGATATCTATCAAACCAGCTCCTTTATTTCAATGTATCTTGTCTTTTGAGAACGATAAATGCAACCATCTTTATGGTCTCCGCTTTACAGCATCCCTTTCAACGCATTCAATCGCAGCAAGGCTTCTACCGGCGTCAGCGTGTTGATATCAATAGCTGAAATCTCCTGCTGCAAGCGACGCAGTGTCTCCGGAATCTCATTGAAGACACTGAGTTGAATCTGCTGGGAAGATGCTGCCGGACGCGCTTCTTTCTGCGGTTTTGAAGTTGTATTTCCGGTATCGGCGTGGGTTTCTTCTAAATGACGCAACAACTCTTCAGCGCGGTGGATCAGCGACGGTGGCATGCCCGCCATCCGCGCGACCTGAATACCAAACGACCGGCGACTGCCGCCCCGTGCCATTTTTCGCAGAAAAATAATCTTATTCGCCACTTCCTGATGGGTGATGTGGAAGTTTTTCACCCGCTCTAAGCTGTCTTCCAGATCGTTCAACTCGTGGTAGTGGGTCGCAAACAGCGTTTTGGGTCGGGTGGGGTGACTGTGCAGATATTCCACCAAGCTCCAGGCAATGGAAATCCCGTCGTAGGTGCTCGTGCCGCGCCCGATTTCATCCAGCAACACCAGACTGCGCTCGCTGAGGTTGTTTACAATAGAGGCCGTCTCGGTCATCTCCACCATAAAAGTGCTTTCGCCGCCGCTGAGGTTGTCGCTCGCACCCACACGGGTAAAAATCCGGTCGGTAATGCCGATGGCAGCCGCCGTCGCCGGCACAAACGCGCCCATGTGGGCCAGCAACACGCACAGAGCCGTTTGGCGTAGCACCGCACTTTTACCGCTCATATTCGGGCCGGTCAGGATGATGATTTGCTCGGTCTCGCGGTCCAGAAACAGGTCGTTGGCGATATAGCTTTCGCCGGGCGGCAACTTTTGCTCAATCACCGCGTGGCGCGCGTTTTTCAATTCTAAAACAGCGTCGTCGGTAAGGGTAGGGCGCACGTAGTGCCACTGCCGCGCGGTGGTGGCGTGGGCCGAAAGGCAATCCAGATTGGCAATGGCTTTGGCCGATTGCTGAATACGGGCAATCCACGGCACGAGGTAATCCAGCAGTTCCGAGAAAGCCGCCATTTCCAAGGCCAGAATTTTTTCGTCCGCTCCCAGAATTTTCTCCTCGTACTCTTTGAGTTCCGGCGTGATGTAGCGCTCGGCCGTCGCCAGCGTTTGCTTGCGGATCCAGGTTTGGGGAACCTTGTCTTTGTGCGTGTGGGTGACTTCCAGATAGTACCCGAAAACATTGTTGAAAGACACTTTCAGCGAAGAAATGCCAGTAATCTGCGCTTCCCGTTTTTGCAGGTCCAGCAAGTAGGCCTTAGCGTTCCGGGAAATGCTTCGCAGTTCGTCCAGCCCGGCGTGAATACCGTCTTTGATAAAATTGCCTTTGGCGGCCACGGCAGGTGCTTCTTCCAAAAGCGTTTGGTTGATGCGCTCCTGCAACTCGTCGCAGGTATGAATGGGCGCAACGAGGCTTTCCAGCGCCGGATTTCCGGAATCCGACAGCAAAAATTTGAGCGTGCACACTTTAGACAGGCCGCGTGCCAGGGCCAATAGTTCCCGCGGATTGGATTTTTTTAGGGGAATTTTCGCTACCAGTCGCTCCAAGTCTCCGATGTTTTTCAGCTGGGCGCGAACGGCTTCGTGCAGTTCTTTTTCTTTCAAAAAGCTTTCCACCGCGTCGTGGCGGGCTTCCAGTTTCTGCCGGTCGGAGAGGGGAAACAAAATGCGGCGGCGCAGCAGCCGCGCACCCATCGGCGTGAGCGTGGTATCAATGGCCGCAAGGAGTCCACCCGGCGAGCCGTCTTGTGCCGACAGCAGCTCCAGATTGCGTACCGTAAAGCGGTCCATCCACAAAAACGTGTTGGGCATCATCCGTTGCAGCCCAGTCACATGTTGTAGGTTGGGGTGCTCGGTGTCTTTCAGGTAATGCAACACCGCGCCGGCGGCAGTCGTCGCCGCTTTGAGGTCTTCCACACCAAACCCTTTGAGCGTTTGGGTTTTGTAGTGGGCCAGCAGTGTTTCGCGGCCATAGGTTTCGGTAAAAATCCAGTCTTCCAGCGCAAAGAGATACCATTCCTTGCCGTATTGTTCCCGGAACCGCGCCTGCGAACCTTTCGGCACCAAAACTTCTGCAGGCTGCAATCCTTGCAAAAGCTTATCGGCGTATTCCGCGTCGCCCTGGGCACAAAACGCTTCGCCGGTGGAGATGTCCAGAAAAGCCAGTCCGTATTCGGTGCCCATCGGGTACCAGGCAGCGAGAAAGTTGTTGGTTTTGAATTCCAGCAGCTTGTCGGCGGTGGCCACGCCGGGCGTTACCAGCTCCGTTACGCCGCGCTTCACCACACCTTTGGCTGCTTTCGGGTCTTCCAACTGGTCGCAGATGGCCACGCGGTGCCCGGCTTTCACCAGCTTGTGCAGGTAGGTATCCAGTGCGTGGTGCGGAAAGCCGGCCAGCTCGGTGGAGCCTGCCGCGCCGTTGTTGCGCGCCGTCAGGGTAATGCCCAGCACGCGGGCGGCAATCACTGCATCTTCGCCAAAAGTCTCGTAAAAATCTCCTACCCGGAACAACAACACCGCATCGGGATATTTTGCTTTGATTTCCCGATGCTGCTGCATCATCGGCGTTTCCTTGGCCATAGCGGGCAAAGATAAATGGCCTGTGGCATTGGACTGCCTAAGGCAATTGGACGCCCTTCGGGCATTGGACTTTCTTTCGGAAAATTGGACGGCTCCGCCATTGGAGCTTTGCTTTAGGAGAAATTCTTAAGCGGTTAGGAGGTTGATCCGAAGAGTTTGTAGAAGCTATATTTATTTTATAGATGCATCAGAGGAGCTTCCCGATGCCAAAGTGGCTATAATGCTTGTAATAGCCCCTTTCTAAAGCAATTTCAATCAGAATTTCCGGAAAATAGCATTTCAATCTTTCACCAAAAATTCCGGTCGGGGCACCTGAGCGGCTTGCGGCGAAAACGCCTGCCAATCGCCCGTTACTTCAAACACATTCCGGTTGTTGGCCGTATCCGATTTCCGGAAAAAGGTATAGTAAAGGGGTAGGGAGAAGCCTTTGACGACATTGGTGAACCGAACTTCTTTTTGACCATCCACTTTCCGGAATTGAAGCTTTGGAATATCCGTTGTCCGCAGATATTGATCGAAAAACGGGCCTAAATCACTGCCCAGTGCCTTGCTCCACCAGGCTTCTACCTCGGCAGAAGTAACGGTGCTATGAGCAAAATGAGCGTAGAATTTCCGGAAATTCGACCAGAAAACGCTGTCATTTGGGTGCATCGCGCGGAGCATCCCAACGATGGTAGCGCCCTTGTCGTATTTGTCGCCGGAACCTTCGTCGAAAACGCCGTACTGGCCGATGATGGGTTGGTCGTTAAAGATGTTTTTGCGCTCGCCGTGGAGGTATTTCAGGGCGTCTTCTTTTCCCCAAACGCATTCCACAAAAACGCTTTCCAGATAGGTGGTAAAACCTTCGTGAATCCAGTTGTCGGCCACGTCGGCGGCGGTGATGGAGTTGCCAAACCACTCGTGGCCGCTTTCGTGGATGATGATGTAGTCAAACCTTTTGCCGATGCCCGTATTGCTGCGGTCCTGGCCTAAATAGCCCATTATATATTTATTGCCATAGGCCACCGCGCTTTGGTGTTCCATGCCCAAGTAAGGCGCTTCCACAAGCTTGTAGCCGTCGTTGTAGAAAGGATAAGGTCCTACTTTTTCCTCAAAACAGCGCAGCATTTGGGGCACCACGGCAAACTGACCCCGCGCTTTGGCTTCGTGCTCGCGCAGGGCATAAAACGAAAGCGGTAATTTTCCGGAAATGCCATTGAAAGTATCCGTCCAGCCCACATAATCGCCGATGTAGAAGGTGATGTTGTAGGGATTGATGGAGGATTTAACCTGCCAGACAGGATTATCGGTAAGGGTTCCGGAAATGAGTTGGCCATTGCTGACGACCGGCAATCCTTCGCTGTTGCGGATGCGAATGGTGGCCCCGCTGTCGGGCTCGTCGGCCTGAAAATCCTTGCAGGGAAACCAAGTACTTGCCCCATCGCCCTGAACGGCTACGGCTAACCAAAGCTTACCATCAGCGTTATTACTTTGTACAAAGCCGCCATCCCAAGGTGGATTCTTAGCTTTTTTAGGTCGACCTCTGTACTGACACCGAAGCTTATAACGCTTGCCTTTTTCCAACGCATAAGGCAACGTGATCCAGTATACATTCTGGTCTGCACGAACACCGGCTACTTCAGGCTTATTACAGGCACTATCAAGAAGCCTTACCTCTGTTATGGTTAAGTCTTTTTGAAGGTCGATTTGCAACTCCCGGATTCCTTCTTCAAGCGTTTGGAACGTGATCGTATTGGCTCCTACAATCTCATTGGCAACGTGATCTATGCTCAATAAGTAAGGGTTCAAATATAAATCCAAATCGTAGTGCAGCACATCCCAGCCTTTCCGGAAAGGGCCGTTGCTGCCGCGCAAAGAATCCTGCGCCGGGGCGGCGCAGGAAAGAAAAAGGCTCCAGAGCAGTAAGAGGGTCGTCCGCATGGCGGAAAGGTAGGATTGGAAGGGGATAGGCATGGAGTGGGTGGCCGGAAGTTTCTATAAAGCGTTAAAGATGTTGGGGAATGGCTTTGGATGGTATGGTGTTTTTACCCTAATGAGGGCCGGAAATTTTGTGGAATTTCCGGAAACCGACCCTACGAAAACCCTTTTTTTAGTTAACCCCTATAAACCCTATCAGTTATGAACCACAATCGAAATCGTGGCAACCGAGGCAACAGTAACCATCACCGTGGCGCGCAGGAAGGCCACGAGTTTTACGGCAATCAGTACACCAGCGGCAATCAAAATCGTTACTCCGATTCTTCGGATCGTTATTCTTCCGGAAATCGCAGCCACAACCAGCACCGCGGCGGCAATCAGCAGGGCCATGAGTTCTACGGCAACCAATACGTAAGTGGTAACCGCGGAAATCAGGGCTCTTCTTATGACCGCAACAACCAGAACGACAGCTATCGCAGCCACCGCGACGACAGCAGCAACTACCGTTCCGGAAATCGGGGCAACCACAACAGCCACCGTGGCGCACAGGAAGGCCATGATTTTTATGGCAACCAATACGTGAGCGGCGACCGCAATCGTGGCGGCTATAGCCAGTATGATAACGACCGCGACTACGACAGCTACGGCTCGGGCCGCAACAGCTATGGCCAGCGCGACGATTACAGCAGCGACTATGGCCGTGACTCTCGCATGAACAGCAGCTATAACGACCGCAGCGACTACAGCCGCAATGCTTCCAACAACTACGGTAGCGGATACGGCAATAGCTATAATGATCGCAACGATTATGACAGCTACGGCTCTGGATCGGGCAGCTATGGCAGCCGTCAAAACAGCGGTTATGGCTCTGACAGCTATGGCGACCGCGGCAACTACGAAGGCGGTTATCGCGAAAGCCGTTATGGCAGCAGCTATGACAACAATGACCGGAACATGAACACTGGTTATGGCAGCAACGACTATGGTCGAAGCGGCTACAACAGCGACAACTACGGTTCTTCCAGCCGCAGCTCGTATCGCAACGACGAAGACTACGGATACTAGGACTTAGTTTCCGGAAAAAGAGAAAGCCCGCACGAAATGTGCGGGCTTTCTCTTTTTTGGGAGTATCTGTAAAGAGTAAATCGGGGGCTTTTGCTTCGAAAGGATATCTTACGCCTTGGCCATCTCTGCAAAGTATTTGTGGAAATAGGGTAGGGTTTCGATTCCCTTGTAATAATTTTCCACGTTGTATTTCTCATTCGGCGAGTGGATGTTATCGTTGTCCAGCCCAAAGCCCATCAATACGGTTTTAAGACCCAGTACTTTTTCAAACAGCGCAATAATCGGGATGGAGCCGCCGCCGCGTGTTGGAATGGGCGCTTTGCCAAAAGTGGCTTCAATGGCTTTCGCTGCTGCCCGGTATGCCGGACTGTCGGTAGGCGTTACGACCGGTTCACCGCCGTGATGCGCCGTTACTTTTACCTGAACGGAAGCAGGTGCCAGACTTTCAAAATGTTTCCGGAAAAGTTCAGAGATTTCGTCGCTGTTTTGGCCCGGCACAAGGCGCATCGAGATTTTGGCGTAGGCTTTCGACGGTAAGACCGTTTTGGCGCCTTCGCCCGTGTAGCCGCCCCAGATGCCGTTCACATCCAGTGTGGGCCGGATGCCGGTGCGCTCCAGTGTGGTATAACCTTTCTCGCCCCAGCCTTCTTTCACGCCCAGATCGGCGTTGTATTCGTCCTGATTAAAAGGCGCGTCATTCAGCGCTTTGCGCTCTTCGGCGGTCAGTTCTTCTACCTTGTCATAAAAACCTTTCACCGTAATGTGGCCGTTTTCGTCGTGCAGCGAAGCAATCATGCGACACAGTTCATTGCAGGGATTGTTTACCGCGCCGCCATATACACCAGAGTGCAGGTCGCGGTTCGGGCCGGTTACTTCCACTTCCATATAAGCCAGTCCGCGCAGGCCGGTTTCCAGGCTGGGGTGTTCCATCGAAATCATCGACGTGTCGGAAACCAGCACGATATCGGCTTTGAGGAGGTCTTTGTGCGCTTCGAGGAAAGACGCCAGGTTGGAAGAACCCACTTCTTCTTCGCCTTCAATCATAAACTTCACATTGCAAGCCAGGGTGCCGGTCGCAGCCATTACTTCCAGCGCTTTAACGTGCATAAACATTTGTCCTTTATCGTCGGCAGCACCACGGGCGTAGATTTTTCCGTCTTTAATCACCGGCTCAAACGGGCCGCTGTCCCACAGTTCCAACGGATCGGCGGGCTGCACATCGTAGTGGCCATACACCAAAACGGTCGGCACATTTTCGCCCACCAGTTTCTCGCCATACACAATCGGGTGGCCGCTGGTGGGAAATACTTCCGCTTTGTCGCAGCCGGCTTTCAGGAGGGCTTCTTTCACCGCCTCCGCACAGCGGGCAACGTCTGGGGCATATTTACTATCGGCGCTCACGCTGGGAATGCGCAGTAAATCAAGCAGTTCCTGAAGAAAGCGGTCTTTGTTTTGTTCGATAAAGTCTTTTTGGGAAGCCACAGGTAAAAGTGTTTTTTTAAGGGATGAAACCAGAAAAAGAAAGGGGCAGAAGCCGTTGACTGCAAAGAACGGAAAAATTTCCGGGCCGGGGCGGGGGAGAGGAAAGGGGATATTTCCGGAAATTTTACTTCGATTTCCGGAAAATAAAAGCATTTAAAAGCTCATCAGGATAATATATTTTGTAATGTATTTTTTAAATCGTACCTTCGCCCTCTTTTTTACTAAAATACCACTATTCTTTCGCGCATGAAGCTGTCGCAATTTCACTTTGATCTTCCTTTAAACCTGATTGCCCAGCACCCGGCAAAATCCCGCGACGAAGCCCGCATGATGGTGGTGCACCGCCACACCGGTCAGATCGAGCACAAAGTTTTTAAAAATATTGTTGAATACTTTGATGATAAAGACGTCATGGTGGTCAACAACACCAAAGTTTTTCCGGCCCGTCTCTATGGTCGCAAGGAAAAAACCGGCGCTGAGATTGAAGTGTTTTTGCTGCGCGAACTCAACCGTGCCAACCGTCTTTGGGATGTGATCGTGGAGCCGGCCCGCAAAATCCGCGTGGGCAACAAGCTGTATTTCGGCGATGACGACGAACTGATTGCCGAGGTGGTGGACAATACCACTTCGCGCGGTCGCACCATCCGTTTTATTTTCGATGGCGACGAGGAAGCGTTCCGGGCCAAGCTGAACTCCCTCGGCGAAACGCCGCTGCCGCGCTACATCAAGCGTACGCCCGATGAAGCCGACCGCGATCGCTACCAAACCGTTTATGCCAAGCACATTGGCGCGGTGGCGGCCCCGACGGCAGGTCTGCACTTTTCCCGCGAACTGATCAAGCGTCTGGAAATCAAAGGGGTAAAGTTTGCGGAAACTACGCTGCATACCGGCCTCAACACGTTCCGGCCTATCGAAGTAGAAGACCTTACAAAGCATAAAATGGATGCCGAGTACTTTAAAATCGACGATTTTAATTCGGCTATCATTAACCATGCGCTCGACCAGCAACGCCGCGTATGTGCCGTTGGGACCACAACGATGCGGGTTTTGGAAACGTCTATGACGGCGCGCAACCGCATTAAATCTTCGGAAGGCTGGACGAATATTTTCATTCATCCGCCTTATAAATTTTCCATTGCGGATTCGCTGATCACGAATTTTCACCTGCCCAAAACCGGTCTGATGATTATGGCTGCGGCTTTTGCCGGCTACGACCTGTTGATGGAGGCCTACCAGACGGCTATCAAGGAGAAATACCGTTTCTTTGACTACGGAGACGCCCTGCTGATTTTATAGGCAAGCGCTCTTTTAGCGAATCTTTAAACCACCGTTTTACCTGCTGGGCCTAATTTGCCGGCAGGTAAAACGGCTCTTTTTTACAACATGACGGAAATTATAAAAAGTATTCTTCAAACTTCAATCGATACCAAAGAAAAAGTGCTTCAGGATGAAGCGCTCTTAGCCACGATTGGGGAAGTAGTAGATGCTTGTACAAGGGCTTTTGAAGCGGGAAACAAAGTACTTTTTTGCGGAAACGGCGGATCGGCTGCCGATGCACAGCACCTGGCTGCGGAATTTAGCGGCCGGTTTTACACCGACCGCAATCCGCTGCCGTCTGAAGCACTGCACTGTAATACCAGTTACATCACCGCTGTGGGCAACGACTACGGCTATGAAAACGTTTACAGCCGGGCGGTGAAAGGTCATGGCAAGGCCGGCGACATCCTCGTGGGGCTTTCCACTTCCGGAAATTCCGAGAATATTTTGCGTGCTTTTGACGTTGCGCATGAAATGGGCATGAAAACGGTAGGTTTTACGGGCCAAACGGGCGGAAAAATGGCTCCCAAATCCGATTACCTGATCAATATTCCTTCCTCAGACACGCCGCGGATTCAGGAATGTCATATCACTGTCGGACATATCGTTTGTCAGTTGGTAGAGGCCAAACTTTTTACGGCTTAAACGGTCTGATTAAAACTATGAACGCATTGGAGACTACAGATTGCATTGACGGTAGCTGGACTTTATTCTTGGACCGCGACGGCGTGATCAACGAAGAACTGGTGGGCAGCTATGTAACCTGCTGGCCGGATTTCCGGTTTTGCAACGGCGCACCGGAAGCGATTGCACGCCTGTCGGGGATTTTTGGAAAACTCATCGTGGTTACCAATCAGCGGGGCGTGGGCCGGGGCGTGATGGATATGGAAACGCTGCGCGAAATCCACCACAACATGCACAGCCATCTGGTGGAGAGCGGTGGCCGGATTGATAAGATCTATGCGGCTACGGCAGTGGCCGACAATGACCACAACCGCAAGCCCAATACCGGTATGGGGATGCAAAGCCGCGAAGATTTCCCGGAAATTGATTTCCGGAAAAGCGTGATGGTGGGCAACTCCCTCTCGGATATGGAGTTTGGCAAGCGCCTGGGAATGCACACTGTTTTCCTGACCACCAAATCAGGCCCTTATGAAGATAAAGAAGACCTGATGGACGAGCAGTTTCCGGATCTGGCAGCCTGGAGCCTGGCGCTGGAAGCCAAGCTGGAACGGAATTGCGAAGGAGTAGAGTAGAGGTTTTTGAGATCTAAAAAGCACTTTAAGGATTCTGTTCTTAAAGTGCTTTTTTTATAGGTAGAAAAAATATTTCAGTCTTGGATCTTGCCCGATTTCCGGCGCTTAACAGCCCAACCATACCACAGCCCGACTACAACGATTGGTAGAAAGCCCCAAGCCCAAACCATTAGAACCGGCTTTATAACGTAATCTTCAAATGCGGCTTGCACACCAAACCCATCTTGCAATCCTTCCCCAAAAAATCCGACAAAACCGGCTATAAAAGTGGATAAGCCTGTCATCAGAAAGCCACTAATAAGCCCTACTAGCAAAGCCGGATACTTTTCTAGGAGGATTAATTTTCCGGAAATTCCACCCAAATAATAGCCGAAGACATACAGCAGGAATGCTCCAAAAAGTAGATTTAGCGTATAATCAAAACTGAAAATCCAAAGTGGGTTGCTATCAATTAAAGCCATCATGAGGTAGGCAATTACGAGGCCTGCTGTGATGGCTATCGAGGCTTTTTGCCGCCCAATTTTCTGTGCCGAATCTTTAGCACTCATTATTTATAAACGTTAGCGGTTTCAAAATTATACTTTTTAAGCGCCAAACCTGGGTGTATGAATACCTGTCTGTTTTAAAACTGGAATATTTTTCGTACTTTTGCCCACCTTTTTCTATGGCTAAACAGCAAATGATCAAACAGGACGGCGTCATTGTGGAGGCTTTGTCCAACGCAATGTTCCGCGTTCGTCTTGAAAACGGGCACGAAATCATCGCCACTATTTCCGGAAAAATGCGCATGCACTACATCCGCATCCTGCCCGGCGACAAGGTAGGCGTAGAGATGAGCCCATATGATTTGAGCCGTGGCCGTATCAATTACCGGTATAAGTAGCGCCCGCGAGACGAAAGACGTTAGACCAAAGACAAAAGCTGTTTTTTGAGTAAACGTCTCCAACGCGCGAAGCGCTCCAACGCCATCCAACGTCCTGCAAGGACACCAACCTTCCTGAACCACGTTTAAAATCCAATAATTAACCATGAAAGTTCGTGCTGCCATTAAAAAGCGGAGCGCCGATTGCAAAATCGTTCGCCGCAAAGGCAAACTCTACGTTATCAACAAGAAAAATCCTCGCTTTAAGCAGCGTCAAGGGTAATTTTTGTTTTCGAAAGTCTTTTTAGAACCACCCCGACGAATCCCCATTTATGGCTCGTATTGCAGGTATTGACCTACCCAAAAACAAGCGCGGCGAAATCG
>JAEWBT010000130.1 GCA_023391015.1 Bacteroidota bacterium | reverse complement strand
ACCATATACAGCACGGCCATGCGCACCGCCACACCGTTTTCTACCTGATCGAGCACCAGCGACTGACCGGAATCGGCCACATCAGAACTCAGTTCCACACCGCGATTGATAGGACCGGGGTGCATGATGACAATGTCTTTTTGCAGGCTGTCGAGCATGGCGCGGTCGATGCCGTAGTAGAGCGAATACTCGCGCAGCGTAGAGAAAAGCGGCTTGCTTTGGCGCTCCAGCTGAATGCGCAGCACATTGGCTACCTCGCACCACTCCAAGGCCTTTTTGACTTCGTAAAACACTTTTACGCCGAGGCTTTCAATCGCCTTCGGAATGAGCGTAGCCGGACCACACACCGCTACTTCTGCGCCCATCTTGGTAAGCAGATAAATATTGCTCAGGGCTACGCGGCTGTGTAGAATGTCCCCGATAATGGCGATCCGTTTTCCGGAAATACTGCCCAATCGTTCGCGAATGGAATAGGCATCGAGCAAGGCTTGGGTGGGATGTTCGTTGGTGCCGTCGCCTGCGTTTACAATGCTCGCGTCGATGTGGCGGGACAGAAAATGGGGCGCGCCGGACGCCGAGTGCCGCATCACCACGATATCCACCTTCATTGCCAGGATATTCTGCACTGTATCCACCAAGGTTTCACCTTTTGAAACGCTGGAGGAAGAAACCGCAAAATTGACTGTATCAGCCCCCAATCGCTTTTGCGCCAGCTCAAAGGAAATACGGGTCCGGGTAGAGTTTTCGTAGAAAAGATTGACGATGGTCGTGTCGCGCAGGGCCGGAACCTTTTTAATAGGCCGGTTCAGTACCTGCTTAAACTCATCGGCGGTGGTAAAAACCTGCTCGATCGTTTCAGGCGAAAGGTCTTTAATGCCGAGGAGATGTTTCATTTCTGTAGGATGCGGGGAAAGTCTTAGTTGAAGGGATTTGGGATCGAAAAAGGGACTATGTTCCGGAAATTTTAAAAGTCATTCGAAAGTTCGGCAGCTTCTTCCAGATAGACCACATCTTCACCGGGCTTATCGCCCCACAGCAGGCGCACCCGCCGCGATTCATAGGTATCAATCGCAAAGCCGCTGTAATCGGGTTGCACGGGCAGTTGCCGACTGAACCGGCGGTCCACCAAGGCCAAAAGCTCTACTTTTTCCGGACGACCGAGGTCCAAAAGCGCATCCATTGCCGCGCGAATGGTGCGACCGGTAAACAGCACATCGTCAATCAAAACCACCGTTTTGCCTTCAATCGCAAAGGGGAAATGCGTTTCAGAAGGCAGGCGCAGCGCGGAGCCTTGGTGGAGGTCATCCCGATAAAAAGTAGCATCCAAGGTTGCGTAAGGAATGGCTTTATTTCCGGAAATTTCGGCCAGAAGCCCTACCAACCGGTCAGATACCGCCACGCCGCGCGGCTGAATCCCCACCAGTACGGCCTTTTCAAATTGCCCATGTGCCTCAATCAGTTGATGCGCCAATCGGTACAATACGATGCGAAGCTGGTGGGTATCGAGCAGGATTTTCACGGTGGCGGCAAAGGTAAGGCGAAGCAAAGTTTCGCGTCGGATGGCCTGGGCATTGTTAAAAGCAAGACACATTCCCAACAAAGCAACTTCCAGCAGGGTGTATTATTTTTGAATGCCTTATGAAAATCAGCTCCTGGAAATGGATAAGTGTTTGCGCACTTTTCCTCCCGCTTTCCTGCACGCCGCCCAAACCGGCTGAAACCCATCAGCCAGCAACAGTGCACGCCGCTTCGCAGGATTCGCTTCGGAAAAATATCGGGGCCTTTCTACAGGACAAAAAAGCGACTGTAGGCATAGCGGTACAGCACTTGGGAACCGGCGATACGTTTTCCTATAACGGCCACCTGCGTTTTCCGCTCATGAGCGTGGCAAAATTTCCGGAATCCCTGATGCTGCTTTCGCAGATAGACCGGGGCGAGCGGCATTTAGAAGACTCTATCCGCTATTCGGGCGCGGACCTGAAGGTGTATACGGGCAGCAGTTTCCGGAAAGATCATCCAGGCGAGGCGGTTTCACTGACGCTGTTGGAATCGATGCGCTATGCGATGGGGCAAAGTGATAATATTTCGGCGAATAAGTTCTTTCAGCTTTTGGGCGGTCCACAATCGTTGGAAGACTATATCCATCGGATGGGCATTGTGGATATGGGCTTTTCTACAGACTATGCACATATGAAGCCGGACAGTCCTTTGCAGAATTGGGGAACGCCCCGGGCCTTGGTGCAGTTGTTGGAAAAATTTGACCGGAAGCAAATCCTGAGCGACAGCATGACAAAGTTGCTTTACAAACTTATGGTTGAAAGCACCTCCGGTACCGACCGCATCAAGGCCGGATTGCCCGCGGGAACGACCCTCGCACATAAAACAGGCACTTCCGGAAAAAATGCGCAGGGAATTACTGCTGCTTTTAACGATGTAGGAATTGTAACACTGCCCGATGGAGAGCACTATGCAATTGCGGTTTTTATTGGCAATACAAAAGAAAAAGACACAGCCAATGCAGGCATTATGCAGGAGATAAGCCGGATGGTTTGGGAGCGGTATCAGAAGTGAGTATTTTGATACGGAAACCAGCTTCTGATGTCTTATCGGGCAGAACAATCGGCTTGATATTTCCGGAAATCTGTCAAATCATCCGGACGCGTTCTTCTTCCAAATCAATCTGATAGAACTGTTTGCGCAGCGACTCTTCATCTATATCGGTGGTTCGGTTCAGTTCCAGCAGATAAGTCCGTTGGCTTTCCAGCATTGCAAGGTAAATTTCTTTTGTCTGTCGACTCATGGTATCGTGGTCGCTCTGACTCATTTTATTTTCCCAATGCCGCATCATTTGCTGAAAACCGGCATGGTTGCACAAGCCGCTTTCTTCTTTGGCTTTCAAAAAGCCATAAATGTGCTGTCGCAAGCCCGCTTTGAGCATGCTTTGAGACGTGCGCTTTGCCTCAGCTTCTTCAATTTGCTTAAAGAATCCGCTTTTAGAGATGATTCTCGGCAAGGTCAGCCCTTGAATTACCAGCGTCAGCAGGATCACAATAAAAGTAATAAAAAGAATCAGGTTGCGATAAGGAAAAGCCACCCCATCGCTTAAGGTTACCGGAATGGCCAGTGCGGCTGCCAGCGATACGACTCCGCGCATGCCTGTCCAGCCCAGCACCAGTGGGAACAGCCATAAGGTTCTGCGACCGCCTCCCCGGGGGGCCTTCCGGGGCCGGAACAGCAGCGTGGCAATCATGGCCATATAGGAGCTGATAATACGGGCAACAATCAGAACTGCGGTCACCAAAATGCCATAGCCAATGCCCGTGCGGAGTGGAATGCCGGCTTCTTGCATCCCCCGTACAATTTCCGGAAGTTCCAGTCCGATCAGCAAGAAAACAAGGCCATTGAGGATGAAAATAAAACTCTCCCAGAAGCTGCTGCCCCGGATACGGCTGGCGCTGTTCAGAAACGTCATGCGCCGGGCCGACAACAGCAGCCCGCCACTCACAACGGCCAACACACCGGAGCTGTGAAACTGTTCAGCAACCCAGTACAGCGCATAAGGTTCTACCAAAGTAAAAATGGTATCTGAAGCCGCATCGGTCGGTAGCCTTTTATGAACTTGAATAAAGAACCAGCCCAGCGCCAATCCGATGCCTACTCCACCCAATACCATCCAGACAAAGTTCAACGCAGCCGACTGCCAGCTAAACTGCCCTGTGATGACAGCCAGCATGGCAAACCGGAAAATAATAAGTGAGGACGCATCGTTGAGCAGGCTTTCTCCCTCCAGGATGGCCGAGGTAGAACGCGGTATTTTCACAAATTTGGTAATCGCACCCGTACTGACGGCATCGGGCGGCGAGACAATGCCCCCCAGCAGAAAACCCAGCGCGAGTGTAAAACCCGGAATCAGCCAGTGCGTCGCCAGGGCCACAGAGAAGGCCGTAAAGAACACGACCAGAAAGGCAAAACAACCGATTATGCGCCACCATTTCCGCATCTCTTTAAACGATACGGTCCAAGATGCTTCAAATAAGAGCGGAGGCAAAAAGATAAAAAAGATCAGGTCGGGGTGCACACTCACCATTGGTACCCCCGGAACAAACCCAATCAGTAAACCCGCGATAACCAACAGGATTGGATAAGCGATCCGAAGTTTGTCAGCCAGCATTTCCAGCAGGACAATGCCAATGATCATTGCCAGAATGAAAGGAAGCGTACTGTGCATGGGTTCCCGAAGCTTAAAGCATTTAAAGGCTCAAAAATATTCGGGATTTTCAAAAAGAGGCTCTTTTATTCTATTCCCCGCCAGCGCCCTGTTTTTCTGGAGATGCCTTCCATAAAAAAACGCTTCGCGCTTGAGTAACCCTATTTACCCAAGCGCGAAGCGCTCTAATAGCGCAGCTCCTAAAACCGGTACAACACGTGGAAAATTACATTCCGGCCCGGTCGCAGGATTTTCAGCAGGTCTAAATGCTCGTAGAAGGCGGCATCCAGCACGTTATCCACACGAACGTTGAGGGAAATGCTTTGCTCTTTAATGGAAAGGTCCTTTCCAACACCGGCATTGAAAAGGGCAAAACCCGGCGACGGGCGCTCGCCATACACCGCGCTGGTGTGCTTTCTGCCGACTCCAAAAATGCCCTCTCCAAAGGCAGCCCAGCCCGCCTTCCGGAACGAAACCCGGTTGATGGATTTCAGGGGCGGAATCAGGGGCAAAAGTTGGTTATTGTTGTCGTAGGCGTATGAAACCGAGGTGGTGCTTTGCGCTTCCAGCGTTTGGGTCGGACGCCAACGCACGGCCAGCTCGCCGCCATACAGCACCGCATTGGGGATGTTCTGATACTGTTTCACCCCCGACGCGCCAATCGTCATCACGCTGTAATCGGCGTGCAGACGGCCCACAATGTAATCGGCAAAGCGGTAGGCATACACCTGCGGCGAAAAAAGCAGCTTTCCTTTCCGGAAATCAGCCCCCAGATTGGCGTTCCAGGACTTTTCCGTCTTTAAATCCTGATTGCCGAGGTAGTCGTGGTTATCCAGCCGGTTGAACAGGTAAAACGCATACAACTCTTGCAAAGAAGCCGCTCGTTCGCCCCGCGCCACACCGCCATATACCCGTATGGTCGGTGAAAAGCGTTGTTCTACCTGCGCAAAGGCATTCACCAACAGGTTTTGCTGTACCGGGATTTCCGGAAAAAGGCTGCTCAGCGTTTGCCGTCCGGCAATGGAGTAAGTGCCGCTCCAGGTCGCATTTAAGGTTGCACCCACAGTCAGCGTGGTTTTCTCCCCTATCCGGACGCGGTCATTTCCGGAAAATCCAACCATCGTCCGTTCCACGTCGGGCAGGGTCAGCATAAACATCTCGGCAGCGCCCTTGGGATACATCGTCATCTCGGCGTACAGGCGGTTATGGTAACCGTTGGCCATCAGGGTCAGGTGGTGCCGCTCCCCCACCCGCAGCGAAGCGCGCGTGTAAAAACCCACCGTCTGCGAGGTTCCGGGCATATCCATGTGGATCGGCACCATACTTTCCGGGCGCTTGGTATCATCCATGGCGTGGTCAATAAAGTTGCCGTACACCTTGGTTTCCAGGCGGCTCAGCTTGCGGTGACCGCATTCATAAATATGGCTCAAAGCGGCCATTTTGGCTTTCGCAAAAGCTACGTCCATCGTCAGCGCCGGATAGCCAATGTCAAAACCGTCGTCCTGCAAATAATCGGCCTGAAGGCGGTGGTGATCTGAAAGCTGTACCGTGCCGTTGACGTTGAAATTGACTTTCCGGTATTGCGAAAACAAAATCTCCTTTCCATCGCCCGCGCGGTAGTTATCGGCCTGCCGGAAAACGCCGTTGGCCCCCAGTGCCCAGCGCGCTTTGGAGAGGTTGAGTCCGCCCAGAAACTGACGGGCATTGCCGTTGGTTTCGTAGCCTGCGCCGGCCCAACCGGAAACCGTTTTTTCGCCGCCCGGAACGGTTTTCTGCAACCGGAAATCCAACCCGCCGCCCACGCTTGCGCCCGCGCTTTCGTCGCCGGGACCAAAGCTGGTGGTAATGGTTTTGAGGTTGTTGGGCTCCACGTAGCTGCTCACCGGGTCCATGCGGTCGGTGCACGCGCCAAAGACGTACATGCCGTCAATGGTGGTGTTGATCTGGGCCGCGCTGAGGCCGCGAATGGTGGGTTCCAGCGCGTAGTTGCCCCGCCGGATCAGCGTGACGCCGGGAAGGTATTCGAGCAATTTATCTACCGGCAGCAGTGCATCGTCGGCGCGACCGTGTTTTTGGGAAAGCGTGTTTTTCCA
>JAEWBT010000103.1 GCA_023391015.1 Bacteroidota bacterium | reverse complement strand
TTACTGGGGGCCGCAACCGTTTGTTTCCGGTCCGGTGTATCTGGGCGCCATTGTGTGTTTCTTGTTTGTGCTGGGATTGGTGGTGATTCGCAACCCGATGAAATGGGCTTTGGCGGCGGCAGCGCTTTTCGGGATTATTCTTTCCCTGGGGAAAAACCTGCCGGGCATCAACTACTTTTTGTTTGATAACCTGCCTTTGCTGAAGAATTTCCGGACGCCGTCGATGGCGCTGGTGATTCCGCAGCTGATTTTTCCGGTGGTGGGCGTTTGGGGATTGCATCAGCTGTTGCTGGAACCAGCCGTCGAAAAGCGTTTAAAAGCCATCAAGCTTTCTGCCGGAATCACCGCCGGACTGGCTTTGCTGCTGGCCTTGGGCGCTTCTGCGTTTTTTGACTTCACCAACCCACAAACCGACGCGCAACTGCCGCCTCAATTGCTGAGCCTCATTCGGGAAGACCGCGCCGATATGGCCCGCAACAGTGGCCTGCGTTCTGCGTTTTTCATTCTGGCGGCTGCCGGCATTTTGTGGGCGGTTTTGAAAGACAAGTTGAATGCCCGCGTGGGGATTATCGTGCTGGCGGTGCTCACCTTTGCCGACCTGCAAATGGTGAACAAACGCTACCTCAACGAAGAAAATTACGAGGAGCCGGGTAGCTACGAAACGGCTTTTGCACCGCGTCCGGTAGATCAGCAAATCCTGGCTGATAAAGACCCGTATTTCCGGGTGATGGACCTCACACGCGACCCTTACAACGACGCCGTTCCGGCCTACAACCTGAAACTCGTCGGGGGTTACAGTCCGGCCAAGATGGAAAGCTATCAGGATTTGATTGACATCCATCTGAATCCGCAAAAAGGCATGAACAGTGCGGTGCTGAACATGCTGAATACAAAATACTTTATTGTGCCGGGCGCAAATGGTCAGCCCGCCGTGATGCCCAATCCGCAGGCGCTGGGCAACGCGTGGTTTGTGGATAACGTAAAATATGTGACCAGTGCCGACGCAGAGATGCTGGCCATGAATGCCCCGCGCCTGGGTGACACCGCTGCACCCAACCCGGCTACCGACTGGAATCCGGCCACCACGGCCATCGTGCGCGCCGATCCGTTCCAGCAAACCATTGGGTCTTCAAATTTCCAGAAGGACAGCAGTGCAACCATCCGCCTTACCAAGTATGGATTGAACGATCTGCATTTTGAATCCAGCAACGCTCACGAAGGCCTCGCGGTTTTCTCGGATATGTATTACGACAAAGGCTGGAAAGCTTTTGTGGATGGAAAAGAAACGCCGATTGTGCGGGCCAACTACGTGTTGCGCGCGGTGAAAATTCCGGCAGGCACCCATAAGATTGACTTTAAGTTTGAGCCCAAATCGTTTGCAACCGGCAACATGCTTTCGGCGGTTTCCAGCATTATTCTTTTTGTGCTGATCGGATTGGCCTTGTTTTTTGCCTGGCGGCATTCGGAAAAAACGCCTGAAGAAGCGCCCCTCCGGGTGAAAATGAAAGACGAATAAGGCCCGGAAATTTCCGGAAAATACCGGTTTTCAGAACGCTTTGTAGCCCTTTTTAAAAAGCCTGACGGCAGCCAAACTTTTTTGGACAGGCGGTCAGGCTTTTTCCTTTTTTATAAAAAACCAAATGACGCGGCAACCGGAAAAAATCCTTGCACGGCGCAGCCTTTTCCTCCTGGCTGCCCGGATCTTTCCGGCACTGGCCTTGCTGGTGGTGATGATCTGGTATTCGCGCGTGTTGCCCGCTACGGCTTACGGCGAGTATCAAAACCTGTGGGTGCGCTATGGGCTGCTCAGCACCCTGGCATGTGTTGGCATTCCGGCTTTGGCACAAGTGGTGAGGCCGGCAGAAATGATTTCCGGTCTGCGGCAAAGTTCCCGGGCGATGCAGGGCCTTTTTGCAGGCTTTTTTGCGCTTGCAGCCTTGTTGTTTGGTTTTTGGAATTTGGATTTCCTTTCGTTTCCACTGCTAATTGCTTTCTTTATCACTTGGGCGCTGGCCGCATTGGGTGAAGGGCTGGCACTGGGGCAGCGCCACTATCGGTTGGTGTCTTTTGTAAATGGCGTGGCGTCTTTGCTTTTTCTGGCGGCGCATGGCCTTTTCCCCCATAATCCAACTGCTTTGTTTGGCACCTTGGCGGTGCTGGCGGGCCTCCGGGCTTTTTTATTCTTCAGACCCATTTTGCGGGCCGGCCGCCAACAGACTCCGGTAGGTTTGATAAGCCCCCCAACCGGCTTGCAACGTTTGTGGCGCGACTTGGCGGCTTACGATCTAATCCAGCAAAGCGCCCGGCTTTTAGACAAGACGCTGGTTGGCTTTCTGGTAGCACCGGCCTTATCGGCGGTGTATTTTAACGGTGCGCAGGAAGTGCCCTTTTTGCCTTTGCTGCTGGGCGTGGCGGGAAGCGCTTTCCTGCATCAGGCCGCCGATGCGCAAACGAGCGAAGCAGCTGAAAAGGCCCGGTATCTGCGTGCGACCGGTAGGTTGTTATCCGCTATCGTATTTCCATTGTTCTGGTTTTTGATGCTGGGAAAATCGTCCCTTTTTCAGGTGGTTTTTGGCGGGAAATACAATGCTTCCGTGCCGGTTTTTACCATGACGATTTTGGTGCTGCCGCTTCGTGCGTATCCGTTTTCGGCGCTCTTGCAACACCTGCGCCACAGCCGTTGGGTGCTTTGGGGCGCTGCGGGTGATTTGCTGCTGGCGAGCGGCCTTGCAGGCATTTTGTATCCCCTTCTGGGTTTACCCGGAATTGCGCTTTCCTTCGCGCTTTCTACGTTTTGCATGGTCACGTTTTATACTTGGAAAACAGTGCAGCTCACGGGTCTCTCGCTTAATGAACTTTTCCCGATACGCACCTGGGCTTTACAGTTGAGTATTTCGGCTGCGGTGCTGGGTGGGATTCGGATTGTTTTAGCTTTTTTTCCCGTTGCGCCGTGGATGCTGCTGCTAAGCCTTGCCGCTGCCGCTGCCGGACTTACGGTGGTTTTTGGTTTCCGGAATTTCCGGAAATCCGCCCCTTAAAAAGCCAATTGGCGAGGCCCTACCTTTGCCGGATGAATACCGTAGCTACCGGCATTTCTGCCCTGACTCAAGAATACATCAGCCGTGAAGAGCGCTATGGCGCACACAATTACCATCCCTTGCCGGTAGTCTTGGAACGGGGTGAAGGCGTTTTTATGTGGGATGTGGACAGCAAGCGCTACTACGATTTTCTGTCCGGCTATTCGGCGGTGAATCAGGGGCATTGCCATCCGCGGCTGGTAAAAACCATTGCTGAGCAGGCGGCCAAACTTACCCTGACCTCCCGTGCGTTTCACAGCAACGTATTGGGCGAATATGAAGAATATATCACTAAATTTTTCGGCTACGATAAGGTCTTGCCGATGAATACCGGCGTGGAAGCGGTGGAAACGGCTTTGAAACTGGCCCGCCATTGGGCCTACCGCGTGAAGGGAACCGAGGAAAACAAAGCGCGTATCCTGACCTGCACCCAAAACTTCCACGGTCGCACTATTAACGTGATTTCGTTTAGCACCGACCCGACCGCCAAAAAAGATTTCGGACCCTTCGTGCCCGGCTATGATATCGTTCCCTACAACGACTTGGCAGCCCTGGAAGTGGCTTTGCAACATCCGGAAGTATGTGCCTTTCTGGTGGAACCGATTCAGGGCGAGGCGGGCGTAAAAGTGCCGGACGAAGGGTATCTGAAAGGCGCAGAAGTGCTGTGCCGGCAATACAATGTTTTGTTTATTGCAGATGAAATCCAAACCGGGCTGGCGCGCACCGGTAAGATGCTGGCCTGCGATTATGAAAGCGTGCGCCCCGACATTCTGATTCTCGGAAAAGCCCTGAGCGGCGGCATGTTGCCGGTGTCTGCCGTGCTGGCCGATGATGAAATCATGATGACCATCAAGCCGGGTGAACATGGCTCTACCTACGGCGGCAATCCGCTGGCCTGCAAGGTGGCGATGGAATCCCTTCAGATTTTGCTGGATGAGCAGCTGGCCGAAAAATCGGCTGTTCTGGGGGATTATTTCCGGAAAGCTATTCAGGATTTAGGCAGCCCGCTGATTAAAGAGGTGCGCGGCAAAGGGTTGCTCAACGCAGTGGTGATCCAACATCCGGACCCGGAAGCCGCCTGGGAGCTGTGCCTTCTGATGCGCGACCGTGGCTTGTTGGCTAAACCGACCCACGGCGATAAAATCCGGTTTGCCCCACCGTTGGTCATCACGCAGGAACAATTGGATGAGTGCATTGGCATTATTGCCGACGCGCTGGCAGAACTGGGTGGATCGTAAAGACAAGGCATGCCTTGTCTCTACAAAAGTCATCGCACGTCTTCCAAACGAATCAATGCGCCTTCCGGAAACCGGATTTCTTCTAAATACAAGCCATGGCCGGGCACAGCAAAATCGGCCCGGCGGCAGTCGTTTGCAGCCAGAATTTCCGGAAGCGAAGCGCCTGTTTTAGTCACCCGCAATTGTGTGCCGACCAGTCCGCGCACCATGCCCCGCAGAAAGCGGTTGGCCCGGACGACGAAGTGTAGTTCTTCGCCGTGAACCTCCCAGCGCGCTTCGTGAATAGCGCATTTAAAGCTGTGCATATTGGTGGTGCGCTTGCAGAAGCTTTCAAAGTGGGTATGCTGCTTCAGGATGGCTGCTGTTTCCTGAAGCGCTGTTATGTCTGTTGTGTAGGGGTAGAAATACGCGCGGTCTTTCAGAAACGGGTTTTTATGAGCATAAATCCGGTAGCGGTATTGCCGGGAAATCGCATCAAACCGGCAATTGAAATCATCTTTATCGGCTTGGAAGATCCTATTGATGGCTAAGGCTGGTGGCAGAATGGCATTGAGCCGGTACTGAAACTGCTTCGGGAGTTCCACCGCATCGAAATGATAAAAATTGGATAGTGCGTGCACGCCTTCGTCGGTGCGGCTGGCCCCAAACGTTTCGATTGGTTCCCGGAAAAGGGTGGTCAGCGCGTCGTTCAACGCCTTCTGCACCGTAGGTACCTCGCCCTGAATTTGAGAGCCGTGAAAGGCGGTACCGTTATAGGAAACGTCAAGGGCGAAGCGGGACATAAAAGAAATTTTTGCAGGAGCAGTGTAGAAAGAGCAAAAGGCTTTGCAGGATGGATTGCAGCACCTTGCCGGCGGCTGCAAATATCGGCGGATCGTGCGGGCGAAAGCAGATTTCCGGAAATAGGAGGGCGTTCTCATAAAATGCGCCTGCCCTGAAAGCAGAGGCCCCGGCTTGTCGTAATTTCGCGGCCCGTTATGCTGCTGTCTCTTCAAAATGTAACTTTTTCCTTTGGCGCCCGCACGATGCTCGAAGACGTGTCGTGGCAGATTTCTACCGGCGAGCGCATTGGCCTCGTAGGGCCCAACGGCGCCGGAAAATCCACCCTGCTGCGCCTCATTACCGGGCAGTACACGCCCAACGGCGGCAGTATCAACAAACCCAAAGACGTTACACTTGGCTTTTTCAACCAGGATCTGCTGTCGTTTTCCACCAACGAAAGCATTCTGGCGGTGGGCATGACGGCTTTTGAGCGCGCCAAACAAATTGAAGCCGAAATGCAGGCCGTGCTCGAAAAGTTGGACGCAAAGCCCGACGACGCGGCGCTGCTCGACAAATACAGCCATCTGCTCCACGATTTTGAAGTGGCCGGCGGCTACGAGATGGAACACCGTACTGCCGAAGTGCTCGAAGGCCTCGGCTTTTCTACCGCCGACCTCAGCCGCCCCTACGACCAGTTTTCCGGCGGCTGGCGGATGCGCGTGCTCCTGGCCAAGATGATGCTGCAAGCGCCCGACCTGCTGCTTCTTGACGAACCGACCAACCACCTCGACCTGCCTTCGATTGAATGGCTAGAGCGCTACCTGACGAGCTACCCCGGAAGTGTGGTCATCGTGAGCCACGACCGCTACTTCCTCGACCGGATGGTAACGAAAATCGTGGAAGTTTTCCAGCGCGATTTGGTGCAGTACAGCGGCAACTATTCGTTTTTTGAAGAAGAGAAAGCGATGCGCATGGAGTTGCAGCAGCGCGCTTTTGAAAACCAGCAGGAATACATCCGGCAGCAGGAACGCTTTATTGAGCGGTTCCGCGCCAAAGCCACCAAGGCCGCGCAGGCCCAGAGCGCCGTCAAGCGCCTCGACAAGCTCGACCGCATTGAGTCGCCGGATACCAGCGTGGCGCTGATGAACATCAACTTCGACGTGGCCGTAACGCCCGGAAAAATTATCTCCGAGTTGCGCCACATAAACAAGTCATTTGGCCAGAACGAGATTTTAAAAGACGCTTCGGCGGACATTCTGCGCGGCGATAAGATTGCCCTTGTGGGTGCAAACGGCAAGGGGAAATCCACCCTGCTGCGCATTATTGCCGGAACGGAATCTTTTACCGGCGACCGGAAGGAAGGCCACAACGTGGAAGAAAGTTTTTACGCGGAGCACCAGTTGGAAGCCCTGAATGTGGAAGACACTTTGTTGGAAGAACTGAAAGGAAGCGGCAGCGGCAAAACCGAGATGGAGTTGCGCAACCTGCTGGGCTGTTTCCTATTTGCCGGCGACGATGTGTTTAAGAAAATCAAGGTCCTTTCCGGGGGTGAAAAGGCGCGCGTTTCGCTGGCGAAGGTGATTGCCGCCCGCAGCAACTTTCTCTTGCTCGATGAACCGACCAACCACTTAGACATGCAGAGTGTGCAGATGCTGATTGACGCGCTGAACAAGTACGAAGGCACGTTTATCACCGTGAGCCACGACCGGTATTTTATCCAGCAGACGGCCAACAAAATCTGGGAGATTATCGACGGGCAGATAAAGGAGTTTTCCGGAAATTACGACGAGTGGGTGATCTATAAAGCCGAGCGCGAGAAGCGGCAGCAGGCCGAAAAAGCGGCCCAGCCGGTGAAGGTGGAAAAGAAGCCCGAACCCAAACCCGAAAAGCCAAAGCGCAGCGACGAAGAACTTCGCAGCCTGCGCAAAGACCACAGCCGCCTGCAAAAAAGCCTCGAGAAAGCCGAAGCGCAGTTAGGCGAATTGAAAACCAAAATTGCCGGACTAGAAACCGAACTGGGCCTTCCGGAAACCTACGCCGACGGGCAGAAATTTGCGAAGCTGGATGCCGAATACCGGGCGTTGCAACAACAAGCGCAAACGGCGGAAGCAGCGTATGAAAAGGTGTTTGAGGAGCTGATGGCGGTGGAGGAGAAGATGGGGTAGGAAAACTAAATTCGTAACTAAGTATTATCATTTTACGATGAAAATGATTTTTATGGTGTTGCTATTAGCTGCTCATGCGGCGGGTGTGGTTGCACAGGGTATCATAAAGCCCAGTTTAGGCTTTGCATGTTATGAAGGTGGCAGCGCGACCAAGCAGGTCAAGGCATTTTCTACATTAGTCTTAGAGCGGGATTACAGTAAGATAATGCGCTTACTGAATTCCAAAGAAAGTGCTGACAAGTTCTTGTGCGTTATTGCTTTAGAAAAATTGCAGAAACTTAAAAAGGTAAAGCTTAGCAAGAGCATTAGTCAGGAGTTGATCAACGTCCGCAACTCCAATGAGCTTGTCTCTGTATGTTCTGGGTGTACTTATTTTGAGGTTCTATCTTTAAAGGATTTATTTTTGAACAAAGGTGAAATTTATAATGAAGCTGAATTTTGGATAAACGAGTTGCTCAGTGTAAATACTAAATAAAATACAACCCCCGCTCGGCGTAGTGTTCGTTTTACGGTTCGGCGAAGGCTCCCGCCTTCGTCGCCATTAAAAACTTTTGAACGCTTGTCTATCTTTATGAATGATAGTTTCCGGAAATTGGCAGGGTGCATAACACACGACGAAGGCGGGAGCCTTCGCCGAACAAAGGCATGAAGGCAACGTTGCTTTCTTCGCAAAAACAAAGCTTATTCAACATTACTAGGACAGCTTAGGTGCAGTTCAGGTGAGCGGACAACATATGGTTATCGGCACGGAGCCGGCTTTAAAGCTTCTTCAAAAATATTTTCCTCTATGAAAACGAAAAACACGGAATTAGACGTGGACCAAATCGGAAGACAGGATCACCCAATTTCACCCAAAGAAAAAGAGGCGATCAGCAATTTTATAAAGGCAGAAAAAGCAAAACGCGCACTTAAAAACAAAGCTCTTGGAGGCCGCCTGTCTGCCCGTTCGCGCAAGCCCACAGCTTAGCTATTGACAGTACGGGTGTAACAAAGTCTGAGGCAATGACTTTCGTGCATTGGCAGACCTCGTCGGTGCAGGGCCGGAAAGGCAGCATTACCTTTGCCCCAAAATCCCTACGCCCATGCCTTCCTTCGATATTGAATCCAAAGTAGATCTCCAAACCCTCGACAACGCCATCAATGTGGTGAAGCGCGAAATTGAAAACCGCTACGATTTTAAAGGCACCAACACCAAGATTGAGCTGAATAAAAAAGACATGACGATTGCGCTTGAAACCGCCAGCGATATGCAGCTCAAACAAGCCGAAGACATTATCCTCACCAAATCCATGCGGCAAGGCATTGAGGCCAATGCCTTTGATTTTTCCAAAGAAGCGGAGCCGTCCGGAAAAGTAATCCGCAAAACCATTGCGGTGAAAAACGGGCTGGACAAAGACGACGCGAAGAAGATTGTGAAGATCATCAAAGACAGCGGCCTCAAAGTGCAACCCGCGATCATGGACACGATGGTGCGCGTAACGGCCAAGAAAATCGACGACCTGCAAGCGGTGATTCAACTGTGCCGAAGCAGTGTGGATTTGCCGTTGCAATTCACGAATATGAAATCCTAGTACTGGGATTGGTGGAACGCTTTCACTTCTGCCTATCCATCATTGAATGAACGCGTGAACTGCTTCGTCGCCCGCAATCCACCAAAGAGTGCGCACGATCCACTCATAGTAGAACGCGATCCACCAAGAGTAGATTGCAATCCACTGCCAGTGGAATGCGATCCACTCATAGTAGAACGCGATCCACCAAGAGTAGATTGCAATCCACTGCCAGTGGAATGTGATCCACTCATAGTAGAACGCGATCCACCAAGAGTAGATTGCGATCCACTGCCAGTAGAACGCGATCCACTAATGGTAGAACGCGATCCACGAGTGGTGGATTGTAATCTATCCTTCGTCGAACGAAAGCAAAGGATGTATGCTAATGAGTCGATACCGGTTCGATTGCCGTCGCGGCTTCCGCGCAACCCTGGGCGGTATTTTTGCGTTCCTTTGTCCTCTCTATTATGTCTGCTGCTAAAACCGTCACCCTCAGTCTTTCGCCCGAAGCGGCAGCAGCGGCGGCGCAGGTGCGGGCCGCCGCTTTAGCCGCCGCCGGATTTTCACTGCAAAGCACCGCCGGTTTTCGCGTTCTCAAGCGCAGTCTGGATGCCCGTTCGCGCAGCGGGGTAAAAATCATTTTGCAGGTCGCCGTCGGGCCGGAAAAGGACATTCTTCTGCCTCCTTTTGACCCGGAACTGCGGCCCGTTTCTCCCCACAACGAGCCAGTGGTGATTGTGGGCGCAGGCCCTGCCGGGCTATTCGCCGCGCTCAAATTGTTGCAACTCGGCATCCGTCCCATTATTATTGAACGTGGAAAAGACGTGCGCGCCCGCCGCCGCGACCTGGCGCAGCTTACGCGGAATGCGGTCGTGAATCCCGACAGCAATTACTGCTTTGGAGAGGGTGGGGCGGGCACCTACTCCGACGGCAAGCTCTATACCCGAAGCAACAAGCGCGGCTCGATTGAGCGCATCCTGAATCTCTTCATTCACTTCGGTGCCACGCCGCAAATTGCGGTGGATGCCCATCCGCACATCGGCACCAACAAACTGCCCGCCATTATCAGCGCTATGCGCGAAGCCGTGGTGGATTGCGGCGGCGAAGTGCTTTTTGAGAAGCGCCTCACCGATATTCTTCTGAAAGACAACGCCGTTTCCGGAATCCAACTCCATGACGGCACCCGGATTGATTGCCGCCAGCTCATCCTTGCTACCGGCCACAGCGCCCGTGATGTATTTGAGTTGTTGCTTCAAAAAGGCATTCTCATAGAAGCCAAGCCCTACGCGCTCGGTGTGCGGATTGAACATCCGCAGAGCATCATCGACCGGGCGCAATATCACTGCGATAGTCGAGGGGAATATCTGCCGCCCGCCAGTTACAGTCTGGTGTCGCAGGAAGGGGGGAGAGGCGTGTTTTCGTTTTGCATGTGTCCGGGTGGCATTATCGCTCCCGCTTCTACTGCGCCCGGCGAAGTAGTGGTGAATGGCTGGAGTCCCAGTCGGCGCAACAACCCGTTTGCCAACAGCGGAACGGTCGTGGCGGTGGATGAAAAAGACTTTGCAAAATACGGTTTTACCGGACCGCTCGCGGGCATGGAATACCAGCGGATGGTAGAACAACGCTGCTTCACGGCTGCCGGAAGCAACCTTTCGGCCCCGGCCCAGCGTATGACCGATTTTATTTCCGGAAAATCTTCCGCTACCTTACCCGATTGCTCCTACACGCCAGGCATCACTTCCGTGCCGATGCGCGATGTATTGCCCGCTGAGGTACACGACGCACTACGAAGTGCGATGAAAACGTTTGGCAAAAAGATGAAAGGCTATCTCACCCACGAAGCGGTGCTGGTGGCTACCGAAAGCCGGACGTCCTCGCCGGTGCGCATCCCCCGCGATAAGGAAACGCTGGAGCATCCGCAAATCAAAGGGCTGTATCCGTGTGCCGAAGGGGCGGGCTATGCAGGCGGTATCGTGAGCGCGGCGATGGACGGGGAGCGCTGCGCCGAGATGGCGGCGCGGGCGTACCGGCAAACGGAGAAATAAGATTCAGTCGCTGTCGGTTAATATTGCTTTTCGCTGCGTCTCTGCGAGAACTTTTCCAAGCCATGCGCCTGCCCCCGCTTGCCATCCGCATTTTAATGCTGTTGCCGCTTTTGGCGCTGGCTATTTTCTGCGTTGCTTATTTGGCGCATGACTACGACGCGCTGGCCCGTTGGTACCATTCGCTGCCGAGTTCTTTTTATAGAAAAGCCCAGTGGCAAAGGGATTTTTTTACCCCCGAAACCAAGCGTAGCGGAAACCTTTTTTGCAGCCTTGCGCTTGTTGGGATAGCAGCCCTGGCAGGGGTCATCGGACGGCAAAAATTCCGGAAAAAGCGGGTTGATTTCCGGAAATTAGACCCATCTTTTTGGATCCTTGCAAGCGTTGCAACCGTTCTCGGCATCTGGAGCGCCACCAGCCTGCCGCCTGCCGCCGATGAAGCGTTTTCGGCCAAGTATGTTGCCGGTATGCACCCATTGCGGGCGCTGTCGTACTACATGCTGCCTAACAATCATGTGCTGTTCAACACGCTGAATGCCTTTGTTTCCAACGAAAACAACGCGCTCTGGCACGGCAGAATCGTGTCTATCCTCGCCTATATTGGCAGTGGGCTGCTTGCGTATCAGTGGTTTCGCGAAGTAATTTCCGGAAAAAAGACAGCTCTCTGGCTGGCCTTGCTGCAACTTACCATCTTCCCCGTTTGGGGTTTTGCCGGACAGGCGCGGGGATACGAGTTGTATCTGCTGGCGCATTGGTGGACGTTGCTGCTGGTGAGCCGTTATCTCAAAACAAAAGACCCACAGCCCTTAATCTGGTTTCCGCTGGCCGCCATGATCGGGTATGGCGCGGTGCCTACGTTTTTATACTTTCATGTGGCCTTGCTGGCTTGGATGCTCTACAACAACGTGGCAGAAAAAAGCGCTTCTAAAGCCTTCTGGCTGGCCCAACCAGTGGCTTTTGCCGGTGCATTTCTGTTTTACGTTCCGGCAATGTCTTTTTCGGGGCTTGGCGTGCTGATAGGCAACAGGTATGTTTCCGGCGGTCCCCGCGTTGCCATTTACGAATTACCACCCTTGGGACAATATGCAATCTACTTTAACGGGATGGGCAGTGGCGGGCTGGTACTGAGTATTTTGGTGTTTGCCCTGGCCCTATCGCTCCTGTACCGGAAGCGCACCCGGCGCTGGGGCATTCTATTCACCGCCCTCTGGGCAGCTACCGGCATAGTCATTCTCTGCATGTCTCAGTTGCCTTTTCACCGCAACTTAACCGGCATTTACTCGGTCAGCTTCGCGCTTGCCTGTGTGGGGGCGGCAAATCTTTTTAAGAAAAACAAGCTTGATGAATTTGCCAAAATACCCAGTCGGTTGGCCGCTGGAATCAGTGTTTTAATTGGGTGCGCTTTGCTTTATATCAATAAAGGGCAGCTTAGTGATTGTCTTTATTTCTATCCCGTCCGGGAAACGGCACAGCGGGTGGAAGCCGAAGTGCTTTCGAAGATTCCAACCCATAGCAAAGTCGCTTTTTCAGAAGAAGCCTTTCTGGCGGAAACGTTTTGGAAAAGGCGGGGTGGAGCAGTCGTTGCGGTAAAAAATGCTGCTTTTTTGGTGCAGTTTGCAAGCGAAAAACTGGTTTCCCAAACAGATACGCTGCTGGCGCAAAGCGAAGATTTGCAACTCTATAAACGGCGTTAGCAATCCAGCCCTTTCCGGAAATGAACGTTACCCGTAAATGGATTTTCAAAGGCTTGCTGCTGCTGCCGCTCCTGGCGCTGGCCGCCTTTTGCGTTTTCTACCTGACCCATGATTATGCCTACCTGACCGACTGGTATGAAGCCATTCCAGGCCCTTTTTTCCGGAAATCCCACTGGCGAAGGGAGTTCTTTACCCCCCAAACGGCGCAGGCGGGTCGGCTGTATTGCGGTCTTGCGCTGCTTCTCATTCCGCTCCTGGCCTGGACAGTTTTAAGGCAGAAAACTTCGCCGCCCATTTCCTTAAATCCAGCCGACCGCCTTCCCCAGACCATTGTGGCGCTGCTCGCACTTATATTAGGCACGGCCAATGCGCTGCTCTCCACTCCGGCTATTGATGAATATCAATCCGCTTTTTTCATGGGCGGTGCGCATCCGTTCCGGGCTTTGAGCCATTACCCGGTACCCAACAACCATGTGCTGTTCAATACCCTCACATCTTTGATTGCCACGCCGGAAACGGCTTTAGTTTGGGGGAAAATTATTGCCATTGGAGCTTTTGCCGTTGCTGCGGTTCTCATCTACCGGTGGTTTCGGACACTCAGCCTTTCCCCGGCAGTTGCCGCCTGGCTCGCCGGATTGTCGCTCCTTATTTTTCCGGTCTGGGGCTTTTCCGGACAGGCGCGGGGCTATACGATCTATCTGCTGGCGCACTGGTGGGCGCTGCTGCTCACCACCCGTTACCTGCAAACCGGCGACAAGCGCCATCTGGTTTTGTTTCCTGTGGCTGTTTGGATGGGTTACGCCGCCTTGCCCACGTTCATTTACTTCCACCTCGCGCTGACACTTTGGGTTGGATGTTTAGCACTCACACGCCGCAAAATTTACCTGCCGTTCTGGAAAGCACAGGTCATAGGCAGCATCGCCGCATATCTTTTTTATGTGCCGCTGCTGTGTTTTTCGGGATTCCGTGCTTTTTCGGCGCACCGCTGGGTAGCTCATTTGGCCTGGCAGGAATTTTCATTTCCACCCCTGGGACCCTTCCGCGACTACCTCACCGGCTATGGCGCAGTCGGATTGCTGCTCGGCATCGGCACGTTGTTGCTGGCGTTGCGGTTGTTACTTTCTTCCAAAAACCGCTGGATGGGAATGTTGTTCCTTGCTGTTTGGATAGGTTGCAATTTGGTGGTCTTGTGGATGCGGCAGCCATCCTTTAGCCGGCAGCTGATTGGGCTTTATAGCGTTTCCGTTGGTGTGGCGCTCTATAGCTTGCGGCTTTTAATAGAGAATGCCGGACCTGTTGTTTCCGGAAAAAAGGGTCTTAAAACACTCGCAGCGTTAAGTCTTTTGGGGGCCCTTGGGGTGTTCAAAATCAATTACCACCGCCTCAATGATGCTCTTTATCTCTATGACATTGCCGGAACGGAGCGTCGCATTGAAATCTTGTTGGACCGGATTCCGGCGGGCGCCACGGTTGGCTTTACCGACGATGCTTTTCACGCCCGCGCCCTTTGGCAACGCGCCGGAAAAAAGCCAACGCCGTTTATGGCTGCTACCTATCGGGTTTTGCTGGAAGACACCGATTCACCCCTTCCTACCGACACGCTGGTTTTCAGCTATGGCGACCTGGAGCTTTACACGTCGCGAGATAAAAATCCAGAGACAAAAGACTAAAGAGCAGTAAGTTAAGACTGTAATCCATTTTACCAATCCATTTTTGCAGCTTCGCAAAACGTCCTCCTTATATGCTTTTTGACCGCCGCTTTTTGTGCCGTTTGGTGCTCCTGCTGCCCTTGGCGGCGGTGGTCTTTTTCTGTTTTTTCTACCTTTTCCACGATTACAACGCGCTGGCCCGCTGGTATGAATCGTTGCCGGGGCCGTTCTACCGAAAGCCGTACTGGCGAGCAGAATTTTTCACACCACAAACCTGGCAGAAGGGCCGGTTGTGGTGTGGACTGGCGCTTGTGATTTGCCCAATCCTCATTTGGGCCGTGCTGAAAGTCCGGTTTCCGGAAAAGCAACGTTGGGAGCGCGCCGATGGGCTGGCTACAATTTTAATTGCTTCCGTCGCGCTGGCTTTAGGCATTTTCAGCGCTTCTATCCCGGAAATCGCCATGGACGAAGACCAGTCGGCGATGTTTTTTGGAAGCACCCATCCCTTTCGCGCACTCAGCCACTATCCGGTTCCCAACAATCACATTTTATACAACACCCTCAATTCCCTGGTCGCCACTCCGGAAACGGCGCTGCTTTGGGGGAAGATTATTGCCATTTTAGGTTATGCCGGGGGCGGAATTATTACCTACCGGTGGCTCTTGGTTTGGAATACACCCCGCCATGCCGCCGTTTTAATGACGCTGCTTTCACTAACCATTTTTCCGGCCTGGGGCTTTTCCGGACAAGCGCGGAGTTACACGCTCTATCTGCTGGCTAGTTGGTGGGCACTGCTCCTCGCCACCCGTTACCTGCGCACCAACGACGCCCGGAATTTAGCTTTATACCCGGTAGCAGTAGCGGTAGGCTATGGTATGCTGCCGACTTTTATTTATTTCCACGTCGGTTTGTGCATGTGGGGACTGGGCCAATGCCTGATAAACCGGCAAATCCTTTGGCCGTTCTGGCGCGCGCAGGTTTTCGCGGTTGCGGCTTCTTTTCTTGTGTTGCTGCCTTTGCTTTCGTTTTCCGGGCTCCGGGCGATTGCCGGTCATCAGTGGGTCGCGCCGATGCCCTGGAGCGATTTTACCTTTCCGCCGTTTGGCCCGTTTCGCGATTACTTTACCGGCTACGGCAAGCTGGGCTACTTGCTTGGTATCTTGGCGGCGCTTGGTGCAGTAGCGCTACTTTTCCGGAAAAAAACGCGGCTTTTGGGCAGTCTCACGATTGCGCTCTGGATTGGCTGTGATGTGGTTGTGGCCATCATGCGGCAAACGCCTTTTACCCGGCAATTAATGGGGTTGTATTCCGTGTCGGCAGTGGTTGGATTGCTAGCTGCTTTCTATTTATTGCAGATCCTGGCGACACGGTTTGGTGCCAAATGGTTTTACCCGGTCGCGGCACTAACGGGCCTTGCAACTTCGGTAGCTGTGATGGCTGTCAACCACGAACGCCTGGCCGATGCACTTTACCTCTATAACGTAGCAGAGCGAAACAGCAAGATTGAAGCAATGCTGGACCGGATTCCGGAAGGCACGTCAGTCGGCTTCACCGATAACGCATTTTTGCCGAAGGCTCTTTGGCAGCGGAGGGGAAAAGCCATCGTTCCGGCGGAGAAAGCACTGTATTTAGTTCAGTTAGAGGATGTCAATCCGGTTTATCCTTCAGACAGCCTCGTGGCCAGTTACATCAACATACGGGTTTATAAAAAGTCGCGTTGAAAGCTCTGTTAACGGAGCTCTATCCACAACAGCTTGCTTTGACCGTCGTCGTTGTCGGTGAGCGCGATAAATTTCCGGAAATTTTGAGCGGCCGGGTTTGGAATAACACCTTCAATTTTCTCCCGAGCTGGTTTACCGGAAGCATCTTTTACCGGCCAAAAACCTTTTACCTGCCAGGTATTGTCGTTTGTTTTGTGAAGAAACCCAATGGCCGAACCCACGACTTCGCCATCAGACTGTGCACTCTTGGTGGCTTCCTGTGAGGCAGCGAAAACAAGAGTGGTTTTATCAAGCGTTTCAGCGCCGGAGAACGTATAAGGCGCGGCTCCCGGCAGCGGCGTGCTTTGAACGGAAACTGCCGGCAGTGTCCCGTTTTCTATCCAGGCCCACAAATCATTTTCAGAAACCTGAAAATACTGTTGCCGTCCCCGGTTGAGGAGCAGAATGGTTCCGTCGGATGTGCGGGTTGCACCTTCCAGATTGAAATCTTTTAGGGCTAAATTTCCGGAAATCCGGAGGTGTTTGTAAAGTGCCGCCGCGTCCCGCCGTTCCGGTATTTTAGACTTATCCAATGGAAAAATGCCCACAAAATCGCGGGTTGGGGATCGGCTGCCGGAGCCAAAGAGAATCAGGTATTTTTCCCCCTTATCTTCCGTAATAAAGCTCGCTTCGTAGTCGGCTTTTTGGGGATGCGACATACGGTGGGCCTTGCTATCCAGATACGGCAATAGCACACTATCCGTTTCGCCGGTTTTTAAGGAATAGGTGTAAACGTAGGGCGCGTCGTCGGAAACGAGGTACAGCATTTGCCCGTCGCGGGAAAGGGAAGAACCAGAGGAGACATGCGGCAACAAGACGGTGCGGGTGATGTGTGCGCTGGAAATCCCGGAAATTCCCGAAATTCTTGGAGCCGGCAAACGAGCACAGCCGCTTAGAAGGATCAGAAGAAGGTAGTATTTCACCCAGATTTTCATATCCGGAAAGCCCTGCAAAAACAAAGCCCACTTCTAAAAAGAAAGTGGGCTTTGAGTAAAAAATGTGTGCTTATTAATCCAGCGAGCCAAGGCGCGCTAGGTATTTATCCATATCCCGCGCTTGCGCACTCATGGGATACACGTCGCGGATTTTTTTGTAAGTCTGAATGGCTTTTTCGGGTTGATTGAGCATCTCGTAGGCCATCCCGGCACGCTGCAAATACACCGGCGAAAGGGCAATGTCTTTTTCGTCGGAGGCGGCTTTTTCGTAGGCAGCAATCGCTTCCTTCGTTTTGCCGGTTTCCATATACGCATCTCCGATAGCGCCCTGGGCAGCAGCACCCACGTTGGTACCATTACCGTCAAATTCTTTTAGTTGCTTGAGGGCGTTGGCGTAATCGCCCATTTTCAGGTAGCAAATGCCGGCGTAGTAGTGGCTTAGGTTCGCTGTTTTGGTACCGCTGTATTTCTTGATAATACGCAGAAAGCCCGGGTGCTGTCCATCGCCGTTGAGTGCCAGATTGGTAGAGTCGCTTTCAAAGTAACGCTGGGCGTAGGCCACAGCCGTAGCAGCTTTTTCGTTTTGGCTGTTGGTATAAAACCGGTAGCCGACGCCACCAAGAATCAGGAGCGCCACCGCCGCCACGATGATGTTGATGCGCTTTTTGTTTTTCTCGTAGCGGTATTGCAGTTTGTCCATCGCAGTAACTTCCGGCTGGATAACCGGAACCTTGCGGGGCGAAGGGGTAGAAGAAGGAGGGGTTTGGGCAGTTGCCATGTGTAATATGCTAATGGGCTGATATACTAATGTGCTAAAGGACAAAGATGCAGCTTTCCGGCCATAAATTTTCCCGGAAATGTCCAGTAGTTTCCGGTGTCGCCGGGCGACTTAATCCATGATGTAGGGATAATCGTCTTCGGCGTAGATGTCTTTATAAACTTCGCTGTCGTCGGGCCAGGGGCTTTTCTCGGCAAATTCCACCGAGGCAGCCACTTCGTCTTTCACGCGCTCGTTAATCACCTCCAACTCGTCTTCGGTGGCCCACTTCTGATCCAGAATTTTCTTTTTGGCCATCTCGATCGGGTCTTTCTGACGGTATTCTTCTACCTCTTCCTTGGTGCGGTACTTCGCCGGGTCGCTCATGGAGTGGCCACGGTAGCGGTAGGTTTTAATTTCCAGAAACGTTGGGCCGCCGCCTTCACGGGCGCGTTTCACAGCACGCTCAATAGCGGTGTGTACGTCTTCGGGGTTCATGCCGTCCACCGAGTCGCCGGGCATTTCATAAGCATCAGCCATGCGCACAATATCCAGCGTTTTAGAGGTACGCTCCACGGAAGTACCCATGGCGTAGTGGTTGTTTTCGCAGATAAAAACCACCGGCAGGCTCCAGAGCATGGCCATGTTGAACGTCTCATGCAGCATGCCTTGCCGCGCTGCACCGTCGCCGAAAAGGCAAATGGTAACGCGGTCGTTGCCGTTGTACTGATCGGCCAGCGCAATGCCCGCGCCCAGGCCGATTTGGCCGCCTACAATGCCGTGGCCACCAAAAAAGCGGTGCTCGGCAGAAAAGTAGTGCATAGAGCCGCCTTTACCCTTAGAGCAACCGGTAGCCTTGCCAAAAAGCTCTGCCATACATTCGTCGGCGGTCATGCCTTTGGCCAAGGCCAGGCCGTGATCGCGGTAGGCAGTAATCACGTTGTCATCATCGCGCAGGGCGGTCATCATACCGGCAGATACGGCTTCCTGACCGATGTAGAGGTGGCAAAACCCCCGGATTTTCTGCTGTCCGTAAAGCTGTCCGGCTTTTTCTTCAAAACGCCGTTGCAGCAACATGCTTTCGTACCAGTAGAGGTAGGTTTCTTTGCCAAAAAGAGTCTGCGCCATGCTTGCGAAATTTGCGCGAAGATAAAGCACCTGTGCCTACTTTGCAGCGCCCGCCGGCGCGATTCTACAAAACAGGCTACACCTGTTCTTTCGCTCTTCCTTATCCACTTCTGCATGCGTTTTTCGGCTGATTTTCTTACGCGGCTTTTCCGGCGCAACACCAGCCAAAGGCGCTACCTGCCCGAGGTGGATGGCCTGCGTTTCATCGCCATTGGTCTTGTGTTTCTCTTGCACATGCTCTTTGTGTATGGACAGTGGTATGGCCCGGAACCGGTTTCGTTTCCCCTAAAGCTGGGTGCTTTCTTCGGCGGCGGTTATAAAGGCGTGTACCTGTTTTTTACGATAAGCGGTTTTATCGTGGCCCTGCCTTTTGCCCGCCACTTTCAAAACGGTGAACCCATCGGCAGCCTGCGGAATTACTACCTGCGCCGGTTGGTGCGCATTGAGCCGCCCTACGTGATTTTCATGACCTTCCTGCTGGCACTCCGGCTGCTGTCTGCCGAAGAAAGCGCTGGCTACCTGTTGAAACACTGGGCTGCTTCCATCTTCTACCTTCACAACATTCTTTACGACCGGCCATCCATCTTCACGGTCATTGCCTGGAGTCTGGAAGTAGAAATTCAGTTTTATCTGCTGGCACCGCTGTTGTTTCGGGTATTCCGGCTTTCCTCAAAAGCGCAGGCCGTCGTTTTTCCGGTAGTTTTCGGGGCGGCAGTGGCCCTGAGCGAAGCGGTTCCGGCGCAGCCCGTTACATTAGCGCAGTTTTTCCCGTACTTCTGGGGCGGCCTGGGCGTGGCATCTGTGTATGCCCGGACACAGCGGATTTATAAGGGTTTCGGCTGGCTTTTACCATTCGCAGTCGTTCTCTTTCTGTTTGTAGCGTTGGTGCCGCAGTGGGGATGGGCGGTCCGGTTGGCGCTGCCGCTTTTGGCTACGCTGTTGTTGTTTATGGGGCTTTTTGCCGGGCCGGTCAAGCAGTTTTTGTCTTTAAAAGTGCTCACGATTATTGGCGGGATGTGTTACTCCATTTATCTCACTCATTTTTTTGTGATCGGCCACTTAGGGGAATATCCTTTTCCGGAAAGGTTCCACTTCTCATATCCGCCGCTGGATTATCTATGGCACTGCCTGCTGTACGCCGTGCCCGTGCTGCTCGTTGCCGCCGGTTTTTACTTGTTGGTAGAAAAGCCTTTTATGAATGCCGGAAAGCGGTTGGCAAGGAAGGATTGATTTCCGGAAATAAGGCCTACAAGGTTTGAAGATTTCTGGTATTGTCGTAAAACGGTAGAGACAAGGTATGCCTTGTCTCTACAAATAGTTCAAATCTGCCCACCTATTCCCCCACCAACCGCCCCAGCCGCTCCTGTGCAATCGGGTGGTAGGCGGTGTGGTATTTCCGGAAATACGCCTTCGCCAAATCGCCCTGACCGCTTTCTTTCAACGCCGTATAGAGCGGAGTGAGAAACTTCTGCCTTCCTACGCGGCTCAGAAACTGCTCCATCTCTCCATACGCGGGTTTATACTTCGCGTACACCGCCGTTTCAAACCACAAGTCAGCGATTTCGCTGTTGCCGCTCTTGGTGAAATGAAATGTGTTGTCCAGCGCGCGCATCTGCGCTTCAGAAAGCGGGCGGGGCATCTTGCGGAGGAAGTGCAGCCACTCGTGCGTCGTCCACTTCGCCGTGGCGGCGCTGTCTGCCGTGCCGGTTTGCAGGAAGGAATTCCGGACGGCATTCACCTGCGTAAAGCGGGCCGAATCGGCGCGGGGCGCGTTGGCTGGAATGCCGGGGCCATACACCCATTCGTTAATCCGCAACGATTTTTCCAATGTGCTGTCCTTATCCGAAAACTGCGCGTGGAGTTCCCGCAAAAATTGTTCGGTGGTAATGCTGCCAAAGGCGTGCTTGTCAAAATAGCTTTTCAGGAAAGCATCCCATTTATCGCGGCCCACTTTCTGCTCTATCAACCAAAGCAACAGCGACCCTTTCTCATACGGCACGTCGCTCAGGCAATCTTCCGGGTCTTTGCCCGCAAGGTCGTTTTTGAGCCACGTTTCGCGACTCGTGGGGCCAAAATCCACCACGGCTTTTTCCAAATCCTGATACCCCAGTTCCCAGAGCATATCCACATAACTCTTGCCCAGCATCGCCTCGGTAATGCGCCGCTCAATGTACACCGTAAAGCCTTCGTTCATCCAAATGTCGTCCCAGGTGGCGCTCGTTACCAGGTTGCCGCTCCAGTTGTGGGCCAGTTCGTGGGCAATGAGGTTGGCCAGACTGCGGTCGCCCGCCAGAATCGTCGGCGTGGCAAACGTCAGGCGTGGGTTTTCCATCCCTCCAATCGGGAAGCCGGGCGGCAGAATAATCACATCATAACGCCCCCAGCGATACGGCCCGTACAGGCGCTCGGCAATCTCTACCATCTTCGGCATCTCGCCCAGCTCCCATGCGGCGCGGGACAGGCGCGACGGCTCGGCATACACGCCCGTCCGCGCATCTACTTTCTGAAACTCTACCTTGCCCACGGCCAGCGCCACGAGGTACGCCGGAATGGGCTCTTCCATCTTGAAATGATACACGCCGGAGTCGTTCGT
>JAEWBT010000030.1 GCA_023391015.1 Bacteroidota bacterium | reverse complement strand
AAGCATCGTAGTGGTCGTCGGGGGCGGCCGTCGGGGTGGGTTCTTCAATAAAATAAACCTTGTATGCTTTCGCGAAACGGGAAAGCAGGTGTTGGGGGCGCTGGTACACAAAATTCCAGCGCAGGTGCGAGAAACAAACGAGCTGCATGTAGGGAATAAAAAGGGGTTAAAAAAGACAGCCGCCCGGGTTAAAGTAGGGCTGGGGACTGTCAGCCAATAAACAAAAAGTGTGCCTTATAGTTGGGATTTTCCGGAAAAGAGTATGCGTTGCGCGAAGCGCTTATCCCGCTGAAACAGCACCTGGCAGGCACAAATAAAAATGCCCTGCGCATAGACAAGGCGTAGGGCTGCAATTTCCGGAAATGGCGGAAGGCGTCGGACACTTCAACACACTTAATTCCCATCCACCGCAGGTAGATGGTTTTTTAACCGTGTTGTGAAAGTGCTGCTGCTTTTCCCAGAAATGTTTTGTCTGTCAGGCCAAATGAGCCAAGATTCACTTACAGACCAAACAGTTTCCGGGCATTTTCGGTTGTCACCCGCGCCACCTCTTCCACCGGTATTTCCAGTGCAACGGCCACTGCCTGCGCAATGTGGGGCACATAACTGCTTTCGTTTCGCTTGCCGCGATAAGGCACCGGCGAGAGATACGGCGCATCGGTTTCCAGAACCAAACGCTCCAAACCCACTGCCCGCACAATTTCCGGGAGGATAGATTTTTTATAGGTCATCACGCCCCCAATGCCGAGGTAAAGACCCAGCGCCGCTGTTCGTTCCGCTTCTGCCACCGTTCCGCTAAAGCAATGCAACACACCGGTAAGGTCTCCACCGCCCGTTTTTTCTAAAATATCCAGACACGCACCGGTGCTTTCGCGGCTGTGAACCACGACCGGTAACTGATTGTCCAATGCCCAGCCAATTTGCATTCGGAATGCTTCTTCCTGCTGCGCCACGAAGGTTTTATCCCAATAAAAATCCAGCCCGATTTCGCCAATGGCCCAAAAACGGTTTTGTGGGAGAAATGATTTGATAGCTTCCAACTCTTCCCTAAAATTTTCTTTCACGTAGCACGGGTGCAGTCCAATCATCGGAAAGCACTGCTGCGGGTGTTTTTGGCAGAGGTCCAGCATCGGTTGCACCGTTTCCAAGTCGCAGTTGGGCAGCAAAATCTGGCCCACACCGGCAGCCGTGGCGCGTTGGAGCATCGCTTCCTGATCAGTCAGAAAAGTTTCATCGTAGAGGTGGGCATGGGTATCAATCAGAGTCATGGTACTTTTTCTTTTTAACGGCCTAATTCCGGAAATGCCAGCAGCGGCACACTCCGGCGGTGGTAGTAACGCAATACCGCTTCCAAGGCGGGTAGACAGCGCGGGGCCGCTTTCGGGCTGTCGTGAAACACTACAATACTGCCGGGCCGGGCATGGCGAATCACAAAGCGGGCGCAATCGCGGGCGGTGTACTGCGGATCGAAATCACAGGAAAGAACGTCCCACATCACTACCCGGAGGCCGTTTTGCTGAATATAATGTGCTTGTGCTGCGCGAATGCGTCCGTAGGGTGGACGAAACCAACCGGTGGGCAAATGCTGCGCTGCTGTTAGGGTATTTTCAACGTAGGTGCGCGTAGGCGTTTTCCAGCCGTTCAGGTGGTTGTGGGTGTGGTTGCCAAGGGCGTGGCCTTCGGCCCGGATTTGTGCCACAATTTCCGGAAAACGGGCAGCGTTTTCGCCTACACAAAAAAAGGTGGCTTTTGCATTGTACCTCCGCAGCAGGCTTAAAACCTGTGGGGTGATTTCGGGGTGTGGCCCGTCGTCAAAAGTGAGGTAAATCCCTTTGGGCGAAAGCATTTTTCCGCCTTTCCAGATGAGTCCTTTGGGTTGCAGAAAAGGCAGGATGCGGGGCGTCTTGACGGCGTAGAGTCGCATGTGCAAAGTGCTACCGGTTTTGAGGATTCCAGCGGGAAAGATCAGAAAGCAGGGCGCGGCCCTCGGCCACCAAATCGACGTCGGATGTGGGCAGGCCACCATAGAGCGCCGCTTCCGCTTTTTTCCGGAAAAAAAGGACCCGCTGCGTGGTAACAACATCTAACCCAAGACCTTCCAAAACCGGCGCGGACAGTCCGGCAGCCAATTGTCCCGTTTTCTCCAAAAGAACCTTATCAATGGCCGAAAGGGCTTCGCGTGGGGCGCTGATTTCCGGAATTCTAGAGGGTTCTGGTAGGGCTGGAACAGAAGGCCCTGTCGTCGGTGTAGGCTGAAAAGAGGCGGGTAACGATGGCTCTGGCGAAGGGGGGGGCGCGACGGTTGCTTGCGGCTTGCGACGGCTGTAAATCAACACACCTGCGATAACCGCAACCAAGGTGAAAAAGCCTCCAATCCACCAAGAGTTACTTTTATTTCCGGAAGTACCGTCCCCCGGTTCCGCAACCATTTCGGCCTCCGTTACGGAGAGCGTCAGGGGTTGTGTGGCTGCTTCTTCGTAGCTTCCGGTTTCGGGGTTGAAAAAAGAAAAGCGAACGGGTGGGATGGTGAAAGTCCCTTCTTCAGACGCTGTGATGGTATAAGTGAATGTCCGGCTGCCGGTGAGGTATTGTCCGTCGGTGTGCAGGTCATTTCTGGCCGTAGGGTGCTCGCTTTCCAAAGCGGTTGGCAGCGATAGCGGTGGCGCATCCAACTGCGCCAGGTTGCCTTCCCCGGATATCACCAGTCTTAGCGTCGAAGCCCCGTTGCGTGGCATGGTGGGTGGCTCCAGCGTAGCCTCTATCTTGTAATTCCCAACCGCCCCTTTAAAATTCGTGGGCTTTTCGGTAGCCGGCAGGGGCTTGATTTGAAGTGTAACCGGCGCAGATTTGATAATCCAGGTGTGTTGCTGTGCATTTCCGAATCCGTCGTCTATGGTGCCCACGGCCTGCATCTCAGCGGGCTCGATGGTCAGGTTGCCGGTGCGCTGCGGCAGCAGGGCCACGCGTTTGATGAGCAAAGTTTCAAAAACCCGGTTGCCAATCGTACGGGTGCTTCTTTCTTCTTTTTCGCCGCCTATTTCTTCTACCCAAAAGCCGTCCGGCGCGGGCATTTTATTTAAATTGCCGCTTACCGGAATTCCGGAAACCAAGAGATACTCCACAATAATGGGCTCACCTTCATAAGCAGTCTTTTTCTGCGGAACGATCTCCAGAAACGCCAAATCCTGCACCTCGGCTGCGGTGGGCAGTCGGCGTTCCTGCCGGAAAGCATCGGCAATGCGGTCCAGCGGCGAACCGGGGCCAAACGGATTTTGACCGCTAAACGGATCCGGGCCAAATGGGTCGCCTCCAAAAGGATCACTGCCAAACGGGTCGGTGAACGGGTCTTGGGCCTGAGCTGATTGCGCGCGTCGTGGATCGTTTTTGACCACTTCAATCATCTTCGGGTCGGAGCGATACGTTTTGCCGTCTGCCGTACGGGCCACGGCGGCGGGCAATCGAAAAAAGCCAGTTTGAGAAGCGCGCAGCGTATAGGTGCGGGTGTAGGTCCGCGTGGTGGTGGTTTTGCCGTTGGTAATTTGGGTGCTCGTGCGACTGGCGTCGGCGTAGTTGCCGATGGTGGTAAACGGCTCGGCGGGTTGCAGGGTCATCTCCACCAGATTGCCGGCGTTTTCCAGATTGTATTGCACCTGGAAAGCCTTGTCCACACCTACTTCATCATACAAAACTTCTATCCGGAAAGCAACCTGGGCGCACGCGCCGAAAGTCAGCAGGCTCAGCAGGACGGAAACGAAAAGAAAACGGACGGCGGGCATGGCGACCGCAAAATTAAGTTTTGCCGGAGCGTGGCGGGCGTTAAAAAGCGGGCGGGTACGGCAGCTTTCCGGAAAATATTCAGGTTGGCCAGCGTCAGCAGTAGTCTAGGATTCCGGCGTGAGAACGCATCAGATAATGTGAGACCCCGCCTTACAGCGGGGTGACAAAACAAGAGTAGGAAAAGCATCCGTACCTACAAATCCCCGCCCTGGGGCCGGATGACGATGCGCTCCGGACAGGCACCCGGCGAAACGCTGTAAGCGCTCCACAGCAGCTCGGCGATATCGCTGGCCTGAATAATCTTGCTGGAATCTACGTCCGCGCCTTCCCACGACCGGCTCCAGGTAGCACCGGGGCAAATGGCTGTTACGCGGATTCCGGTGGGGGCCAATTCTTCGCGCAGGTTGTCGGAAAAACCGAGCAGGGCGTACTTGCTGATACTGTAAGAACCGCCGGCCGGGTAAGCCTGCAACGAAGCCACGCTGCACATATTGAAGATATGGCCGCGCCCTTCGCTTTTCATAGCGGGCAGCAAGGCGCGGGTGAGGTGGTAAGTGCTGTACAGATTGACCTGCATCGTCTTTTCTAAATGGCCTTCGGCTTCGTCGGCAAGACTGCCAGGAATGAAAATACCGGCGTTGTTGACAAGGATTTCCGGAAATTTACCAGTGGCCAGAACAGCTTCGGCAAAGGCTTTCACCCGGCTCGGGTCGGCAACGTCCACAACGTGGGTTTGCAACACTTTTCCGGAAACATTCCACTCGGCTTCCATCGCGGCAAGGTCTGCGACGTTGCGGGCGCAACCCATAACATAAAAGCCTTCGCGAAGGAGCTTTTCGGCGATGGCGCGGCCAATGCCGTGGGTAATTCCGGTGATAACGGCAGTTTTCATGGAGGCAAGGTAAAGCCGGGATTGCAAGCATACACTGTTTTAAGGGATCGCGGTTCTCGTTTTAACCTTCCTGTTTCGCTATAGCGATCAGCGTCGAGTGAAATAGCGTTCCAAAGGAATGTCTCGTGGGTAGAACTATGAAATCAATTGGAACCAGCGTTTCAGCGGAACGCCTTGTGAATCACAAAGCATATTTACACAACGCTAATTTCAGGTTCATTTTTTCTATTCCCTACGAAGCGTTCCTCCGGAACGCGGACACTGCTGACGATCTCATTTCTACCTACAACGCGTTCCGCTGGAACGCCGGTACGGTGCGATGCAATTGCAGGCGACTGGAAATGCTTCGAGCATTCTTAAGTTTATAAAATCGGCTTTACCTTTTGCTTTAAAAGACTGTTTCCGGAAATCTCCTTCCAGACCCAACGCGCGCGGCGTCCTACCTTCGCCTTCCTATGAACTTCCGTACCGAAAAAGACACGATGGGAACCGTGCAGGTTCCTGCCGACGCCTACTACGGCGCCCAAACGCAGCGCTCCATTGACAACTTCAAAATCGCGCGCGACACCGACAAGATGCCCCGCGAAATCATCCGGGCCTTCGCTTACCTCAAAAAAGCCGCCGCCCTCACCAACCAAGACCTCGGCGTGCTTTCAAAGGAAAAAGCCGAGCTGATTTCTAAAGTGGCGGATGAAATTCTGGACGGGCAACTAGCAGACCAGTTCCCGCTGGTGGTGTGGCAAACCGGCTCCGGCACGCAAAGCAACATGAACGTCAACGAGGTGATTGCCTACCGCGGCCACGTGCTTTCCGGCGGCAAGCTGACCGACGAGAAAAAGGTGCTGAACCCGAACGACGACGTCAATAAAAGCCAATCCAGCAACGATACCTTCCCCACAGCGATGCACATTGCTGCCTATGAAGTGCTCGTTCACAATACCATTCCCGGCATTGAAAAACTTCGCGACACGCTGAAAGCAAAGGCCGAGGAATACATGCACATCGTCAAAATCGGCCGCACCCACTTTATGGATGCCACGCCGCTGACGCTGGGCCAGGAAATTTCCGGCTACGTATCGCAGCTCGACCACGGCCTGCGCGCGATCAAAGCGACGTTGCCGCACCTGAGCGAGCTGGCCTTGGGCGGAACGGCGGTGGGCACCGGTCTCAACACACCCGATGGCTACGCCGAAAAAGTAGCGGCGAAAATCGCGGAGCTGACCGGCCTGCCGTTCGTAACCGCCGAAAACAAATTTGAAGCGCTCGCCGCCCACGACGCCATCGTAGAAACGCACGGTGCCCTCAAAACCGTGGCCGCGAGTCTGATGAAAATCGGCAACGACATCCGGATGCTCGCGTCGGGACCGCGCGCCGGCATCGGCGAACTGCACATTCCCGATAACGAACCGGGTTCTTCCATCATGCCCGGAAAAGTAAACCCCACGCAGTGCGAAGCCCTCACCATGATTGCCTGCCAGGTAATGGGCAATGATGTGGCCATCAATATCGGCGGGATGAACGGACAGTTTGAGCTGAACGTGTACAAGCCAATGATGATCTACAACTTCCTGCACTCCGCCCGCCTCATCGGAGACGGCTGCGTATCGTTCAACGACAAATGCGCCGTCGGTTTGGAGCCGATTGAGAAAAACATTGATGCGCACGTGAAAAACTCGCTGATGCTGGTAACCGCCCTGAATACCAAAATCGGCTATTACAACGCCGCGGCCATTGCGCAGGATGCTCACAAGCGCGGTATTACCTTAAAGCGGGCAGCGCTGGAATACAAGCTGCAAAACCTGGACTTCGACCACATGACCGTACAACAGTTTGACGAGTGGGTGGTGCCGGGCCACATGGTGGGAAAGATTGGGAAATAAAACCCTTTTTTTCCCAAATTTCCGGAAAAATCAAAAGGAGCGGCTGTAATGGCCGCTCCTTTTTTGTTGATATTTCTAAAACCTGCCGCACTTATTTGGACATATACATCCCGGAAATATCATCTGCGTAACGCTGTTCAATCACCCGTCGGCGCAGCTTCAGGGCAGGGGTCATCTCGCCCCGCTCCAACGTCCATTCCTGCGGCAAAAGCACAAATTTCTTTACTTTTTCAATGTCCGAAAAACCGGCGTTGTACTTGTCGATCTGCTTTTTAAGCAGCTGGCGCACCTGCGGCAAAGCCACCATTGCTTCACGGGTTTCCGGAATGGCTATCTCGTGGTCAGCCAGCCATTTGCGCAGGCGTTCAAAGGCCGGAACAATCAAGGCACCGACAAACTTCTCGCCTGAGCCCACCACCATCATCTGCTCAATAAAAGGACTTTCGCGCAGCTTGTTTTCAATGGGTTGCGGTGCAATGTATTTGCCACCCGAGTTCTTGAAAATCTCTTTTTTGCGGTCCGTGATTTTAAGGAACGTACCTTGTTCCCAGCGGCCCACATCGCCCGTATGCAGCCAGCCGTCTATGAGCGCTTCTGCAGTTTCTAAGGGGCGGCGATAATAGCCTTTCATCACGTTGGCACCGCGCACCAGAATTTCGCCGTCGTCGGCGAGGCGTACCTCAACGCCCGGCAGTGGTGGCCCAACCGTGCAGATGCGCCGGCCCGCCGACTCAAAGCGATTGCAGGAAATAAAAGGCGAAGCCTCCGTCAGTCCGTAGCCTTCCATTACAGTCATGCCGGTGGCCGAAAACGTGCGGTTGAGTTTTTCCTGCAAAGCTGCCGACCCGCAAACAATGGCCCGGATGTTGCCACCCAGCGCCGCCCGCCAGCGGGAGAAAATAATCTTATCGGCAATTGTGAGCTGAATGCGGTACGAAAGCGACTGCGGTTTATGATTGTCGTATTTGCGGGCCAGATCCAGCGCCCAGAAGTATAATTTCCTTTTATTGCCCTTCAGAGCCAGCCCCACATTGACCAGCTTTTCATAAACTTTTTCCAGCAGACGCGGCACGGTGGAAAAAACAATAGGCTTTACTTCCTTAAGGTTATCGCCGATTTTCTCAAGCCCTTCGGCATACCAGATGCTCAGGCCCCCGCGGATGTAGAGGTAGCTGACCGTGCGCTCAAAAACGTGATTTAAAGGCAAAAAGCTCAACGCCCGTTTCCCTTTTTCAGCAAAGGTGAACGCCGGATACGCCTGTTCAATATTGGCGCAAATGTTGGCGTGTGAAAGCATCACCCCCTTGGGCAGGCCCGTAGTGCCGCTGGTATAGATAATAGTGGCGATGGTATCCGGCGTAATCCGCTCCAGGCCGTCATCGCTGATCTCGCACTCTTCGTCTAAAAGGCTTTCCCAGTGGGGCAAGCCTTCGATGAGGTCAAACGTAAAAACAGCCCGAAGGGCCGGAGTAGCGTCTAAAACGGCTTTAAAGCGCCGGTAAATGGCTGCGTCGGAAATAATAACATACCGCACACCGGCTTCCTCCAGGATAAACTCCAGGTCGGCGGGGGATATGGTTGGATAAAGGGGCGTCAGAATGGCACCGGCCATCTGTACGCCCAGGTCAGTAATCAGCCATTCGGGCCGGTTGGGCGAGATGAGAATGATTTTTTCCTGCTCCTGTACGTCCTCGAAATCCTGGCTGATGCCGAGGTCTATAAGGCCCACGGCCAGCTGCTTGGCTTTGCGAAAACATTCGTCGGCAGACCACTCGCGCCACTGGCCGTTTTCTTTGGCCGCCAGCAAGGTTTGGTCCGGGCTGTCTCCGGCCGCAGTGGCCACAATATCGAAGATTCTGTTCGTCATACAGGAGGCCGAAATTAAAGGATTGATTTTAGAGTAAAGTACGATTCTATAAAAGGAAGATGCAAGTTGGCAGAAGGGGAGTCCTTCCGGAAAATCCAAACCCTGTTTCCGGAAAAAGGAAGGCTGTTTTCCGGAAAAGAGATTTGCAATCAGCATACGCGACTCGCCTTTGATGCTTACTTTTCGCCCATGACCCTTAAAATAGAAGCCCTTTTTCCGGAATATCTGCACCCCGCGGCAAACGGCTCCGGAATCTGGGGCCGGCAGCTCTTTTTCCCGCAGGGCGAAGGGGTGTTTGTCCGGGCACCGGCGGGAAGCGGTAAAACGTCTTTGATTCACCTCTTTTACGGACTGCGAAAAGACGCCTCCGGAGCGATTCTTTGGGATGAAGTACCGGCTCTTTCAGCAGATGCCGAAACCCTGGCAGCCCTCCGGGCGCAGCGCCTCTCCGTTGTTTTTCAGGATTTGCGCTTATTTCCGGAACTCACCCTCTGGGAAAATCTGCTGGTAAAAAAAGACCTAGGGTCACCGGAGCCGGAAGCCGTTTTGGAAAGCTGGATAGAGCGGCTGGGGCTAACCCACCGGCGCAACAGTCCGGCTAAAACCCTTTCCTACGGCGAGCAACAACGAACAGCCATCCTCCGCGCCCTGATTCCCCCGTTTCAATGGCTGCTGCTGGACGAGCCTTTCTCGCATCTGGATGCCGGAAATGCGCAAAAGGCGCTGGCTTTGATTGAAGAAGTGGCCGACCTGCGCGGTGCCGGAATCCTTTATGCCGAACTGTATGAAAACCCACATTTTCGGGCTTTGCAACGCTTTTCCTTATGAAAAACAAACCAACGGACCTGCTTCGTAAGCTGCTCTTGGCGGGCGGGGCCAAAGGCCGGCGCGTATGGGCGTGGACTTCGCTTTTTCTGGGCACTTTTTTCCTCCTCGTGGCGGTGGCCATGTGGTGGAATTTCCGGGCGGCGCTGCACGGGAAAAACGGCACCGACGCGCTGGGCAGCGGCTACTTTACCGTTTCGAGAACCGTAACCGACGCCGATATGGGCATTCCCGGAAAAATCCGCCTTTCCGACGCCGAAGTAGCAGCTCTGAAGCGTGCGCCGGGTGTGGAAGAAGTGGGCAAGCTCACCGGGGCGGCCTTTCCCGTAAGCGCCTCGCTTGGGGGCGAACTGGGGTTTTCTACCTTGCTGTTTTTGGAAGCCGTCCCAACCTCCATGCTCGACACCCTGCCACCCGATTGGCACTGGACACCCGGCCAAACCGCCGTGCCGATTATCCTGGCCAAAGAATTCCTGCGCACCTACAACTACGTTTTTGCACCCACACAAGGCTTGCCGCAGCTCTCCGAAAATGCCGTGAAGGCCATTGGCTTCAACCTGTTGCTGGGCGGCGGAGGCGAGACTAAAGCGTTCCGGGGGCAGATTGTAGGCTTTTCCGACCGCGTAACCTCGGTTTTGGTACCGGAAGAATTCCTAACAGAAATGCACCGGCAGTTCCGGCTACAAGCGCCTGCGCCCGCGCGGCTGCTGGTGCGTGCCAAAGACCCGGCTGCGCCAGAATTAGTTCAATGGCTGCGCGACCAACACTACGAGGTCGGCGGCGAGGCCGCCCGCCTGAGCACCCTGCGGCAGGTAGTGAATGGCATCTCGGCGGGCACGGGCGTGCTGGCGGTGGTGGTGCTGGCGTCGGGGCTGTCGTTATTTGTTTTAATCATCCGCTTGCTGCTGGCCGAGGCGAAAGAAAGCCTGCGATTGCTGCAAGAGATTGGCTATAGCCCCGGCGCGCTGGATGTTCTCGATGAGCGCC
>JAEWBT010000136.1 GCA_023391015.1 Bacteroidota bacterium | reverse complement strand
GCCCAGGATAAACAACCCAAAGCCCAGGTGCGATACCGCAGCGCCCATTTTCCGGAAGCCTTTCCCACCCACAGCAAAGGCATAATAAAGGCTGCCCATCACCGTCCAGGAAGCCGAAACCAAGAGCAAAATATAAGCCAGCGTATCGGCGCGGAACGGAATGTGTTGCCAGAAGCCCAGCCCCAACGCCAGCAGCACCGACAATACGCCCGCAATGATCCAGTGGCGACGAACCGTGGCCGGATTGGTGGTTTTGTATTTCAGGAACAGCGTCGCCGAACTCAGGATGCCAATAATAATGGCGACCCAGATTTGCACACTGTTGTAGTGGCTCAGCGGCTCGGCGGGCGGAGCAATTTCTTTTCCGGAAATCAGCTTCACCAGCGGTGCCCACACCGGAATGGACGTGGAGATAATAATCTGCGCGGCGGAGATGAGCAGCACAAACGCGCCGATAAACATCCAGAATTCGCGGGATAAAAACGCTTCTTCGCCCAGCGGCTTCGGCAAACTTTTACGGCGGCGCAGCCAGGCCACCAGCAACAGAACACCGACGGCCAGCAACACAATCAAGAGGTGCCACTTGATGGAAGCGCCCTCACCGGTAAACGCGTGTACGGAAGAATCGCCCAGAATGCCCGTGCGCGTTAGAAAAGTAGAATACCAGATGAGCACGTGGCTGATGCCAATGAGCAAAACCGTCGCTCCGAAACTGCGACCCGTAGAGCGGAACACCACCGCGGTGTGCAGTCCGCCAACCAGCGTCAGCCATGGCACGAGCGAGGCGTTTTCTACCGGATCCCACGCCCAGTAGCCGCCGAAGTTCAGGGATTCATAGGCCCAGGCGCCGCCCATCATAATGCCCAAGCCCAGCGCGCCGCCCGCAAAAAGGCTCCAGCCGATAAGGGGTTTCAGGAAGGTTTGGTACTCGCCTTTCCACAGCGCCGCCAGCAGGTAAGCAAACGGAAACAGCGTGGCCGCAAAACCCAAAAACAGCACCGGCGGGTGAATCACCATCCAGTAGTTTTGAAGCAAGGGGTTCAGACCGTTGCCGTCTTTGACCAGTTGCAGGTAATTGGGTTGGGAGAAAATCGGAGCGCCAGCCATCGCATCGCGCAGGAGCATAAACGGCGTTTTCCCGATTTGAATGTCTGGCCCCAAGTGGAAACCGAGTACAAAACTCATCAGCGCGGCCTGCACGAGGGCGATAATCACCATCGTGCGCGCTTCCAGTCCGCGTCCTTTCCACATCACAAAAAACGAAAGCACGCAATGCCAGAACGCCCACAGCAAAAATGAGCCTTGTTGCCCTTCCCAAAAACAACTCAACAAATACTTACTCGGTAGTGCCCGACTGGAATGCTCCCAGGCGTAGTGGTACTCGAATAAGTGGTTGGAAATGATATAGTAAAGCGCAATAAAAACGCTCAATACCGAAAAGCTGTGCACCACAAAACTGCCCCGACCGATGCGCAGCCAGCCCCGACCGACTTCCGGCTGCGGAATTCGTTCGGCGCGTACGGCCTGCCAATAGCTGAACGCGCTGAGCAACGCGGCCACAAAGCCAAGGATAACACTGAAATGGCCGAGCTGGCCGGGCAAGAGGTGTTCGCCGATAAAAGTTGGTTTCAAGACGTACGAAAGGTTCGGTGTGCGGGCGCGAAATTACCCCTTCCAGACCGCATAAACCGGGCGTTTGCGGCTATTGTGAAACCATTAGCTACCTCCAATGATGTGCTTTTTCAACTTATAACTTTCACATGCATGACTGAGCTTATACACCCAACCGCAGGAAGGTAGCCTGAAACAAAAAACGCACCTTTCGGTGCGTTTCGCTTTAAAATAATGTCTGTTACATCACGCCGCCGTTGGCCGCGAGTTGTTCTTTGTCTTTGTACTTCGACGGGCATTTCAACTGCACGTCGGAGCAATGAAACGTTTCGCCCTGCATCTTGCCGGTCATCACGATATTTTCGCTTTTTTCGATGTCATAGAGCGATTTAGAGCCGATATACACCACTTCGTGCGTTTCGCCTTTTTTGTCGGTAACGTGGAAGGTATATTTTTCGGTGTCGGTTTTCGGGTCGTGGACCACCGGCTTGGAGCGGTCCAGCACACCGACGACTTTAATAGCTTTTTGCGGTTCGCGGGCGGCGGAGGCAAAGGTTTCGTAGGTGGAAAAATCGCTGAAGCGGGCAAAGATGATGGCCACGGCAGCGGCCATTACAAGCAACAAAACGATGTGGGTCTTTTTCATGTCCAAAAAGGGGGCTTCCGTGAAGGAAATTTCCGGAAATTTTCGCTTTTCGCAAAGGTATGAAAGGGCGTTGAGGAAAGGCCAATGGGCGTAATTTTGCGGCGCTTTTAACGCTTCTCAGAATAAAGACATGGCTGTTGACCTTTCGACGTTCGACCCGAATTCCGTAGGGTTGAAAAACAATAATATTTTTGGACTTCCTTTTAGTGAGGATAACGCGGCAGTAGTGCTGCTTCCCGTGCCGTGGGAGGTTACCGTTTCGTACCGGCCCGGCACGGCGCGCGGCCCGGAACACATCTTTGAATCTTCGTTGCAGATTGACCTTTACGACGCCGACGTAACCAACGGCTGGCAGAAAGGATTTTATATGCTGCCGGTAGATAAAAACATCCGGAAAAAAAGCGATTACCTGCGGCAATGCGCCGAGCTGATTATCTCGCACCTGGGCGATGGCGGCATTGTGGCCGAAAACGAACAGCTTTCCGAGCGCCTCAAAGAAATCAACAAAGGCGGCAAGATGGTGCGCGACTGGGTGCGCGAGATGACCCTCACCCAACTGAAAGAAGGCAAAAAAGTAGGTCTTCTGGGCGGCGACCACAGCACCCCACTCGGCTTTATTCATGCCCTGGGCGAAATGCACCCCGACGGGTTCGGCATTCTGCAGATTGATGCCCACGCCGACCTGCGCAACGCCTACGAAGGCTTTACCTACAGCCACGCCTCTATTATGTACAACGTGCTGGAAGAGGTGCCGCAGGTGAACAAGCTCGTGCAGGTAGGCATCCGCGATTACTGCGACGAGGAGGTGGAATACGCCCAATCGCAGGGCGACCGCGTGGCGATGTTTACCGACCAGGCCATTAAGGAACGCTTTTTTGATGGGCAGACGTGGAAGCAGGTCTGCGACGACATCGTGGCGGCGCTGCCCCAAAAAGTGTATATTTCTTTCGACATCGACGGGCTGGACCCGAAGCTGTGCCCCAATACCGGAACGCCAGTGCCGGGCGGCTTTGAGGTAGAGCAGATTTACTACCTCTTTAAGCGCGTGGTGGAAAGCGGCCGCGAGATCATTGGCTTTGACCTCAACGAGGTTTCCTGCGGCGAGCACAGCGAAGGCATCGACGCGATTGTAGGCGCGCGGGTGCTGTATAAGTTGTGTAATTATTTGGTGGCGGGGAAGTAGGCGTTATTTCCGGAAAATTGAAAAACACCCGTCAGGTTTTTGAAGACTTGACGGGTGTTTTTGGGTGAAACATCTATTTCTTTCCAACAAATTTTTCATTAAAAAGATAAGGACCGCCCCCTCCATCGGTTACGGAGTAAAAAACCTTTAGAGAATCATAATTAGCAGTGATTATCACCGTACGATTGGGTCGACAACACGGATAAATGACGTAAGAACCGGGCGTGTTTCCTTTAATTTTATACAGCACTTGTGTCATGCTGTCAACTGTGGCCGTGATACTATCGGCTTCAACCAATAAACTGGCAGAAGCTAAAATGGTGTCCTGAAATTCTTTAATTACATTATCGGTGTCACGAAAACGTAAGAAGCGGGTGAGTTGCCCATTATAATGATAGGCAATGGGTACAAATATGGAGTCTTGTGGATTTTTGGTAGTGTCTTGTGGAGCTTGGGTAGTATCCTGCGGATGTTGTGTCGAATCCTGGACAGGGCTGGGATTTAAGAGAGTTGGGTCAGCCGTTTTCCGACAACTTTCCGTAACTGCGACACAGCTTAAACCGCACAAAACAACAAAGAGGCCGTAATTTTTTCTGATAAAATGCTGCATAAATATTACATTTAGCAAGCTAAATTAGACATTAAGTTGCGCATTTCTCTGAAAAAGCCCATAGGTAGTGGACTATATCACAGGGCAATTTTAAAAGAGATGATTCCTTGAGCTGTTTTATTTGAAATTATCAATCTATACCTGCCCCACATACCGCTGCGGCGTTACCGCACGCAATTCTTCCTTAATGCCTTCCGGAATTTGGAGACCGTCGATAAACGCCCGCATGGTTTCGGCGGTGATGCCGCCCTTGCCACGGGTGAGTTCTTTCAGCGCTTCGTAGGGCTGCGGGTAGGCTTCGCGGCGCAAAATCGTTTGGATGGCCTCGGCCACCACGGCCCAGTTGGCTTCCAGGTCGGCGTCCAGCTCGGCCTCATTCAGCAGCAGTTTGCCCAAGCCGGTTTGGAGCGAAAGTAGGGAGAGGTATGAATGCGCTACCGGCATGCCCAGAACGCGCAGCACCGTGCTGTCGGTGAGGTCGCGCTGCAGGCGGCTGACGGGCAGTTTTCCGGAAAGATGTTCATACAGCGCATTGGCAATGCCCAGATTTCCCTCTGCGTTTTCAAAATCAATCGGGTTCACCTTGTGGGGCATGGCCGAAGAGCCAATTTCCCCCGCTTTGGTCTTTTGCTTGAAATATTCCAGCATCACGTAGCTCCACACGTCGCGGGCAAAGTCAATCAAAATGGTGTTGATTCGTTTTAGCGCGTCCAGTTGAGCGGCCAAGTGGTCGTAGGGCTCAATCTGCGTGGTGCGCTGCGTCCGGGAAAGCCCTAATTTTTCGCTTACAAACCGGTTCCCGAAATCCGTCCAGGACTTTTCCGGAAACGTAACCGTATGGGCGTTGAAACCACCGGTAGCGCCGCCGAATTTCGCACGATGCGGAATGGCTTTCAGCAGTTCCAGCTGCCCTTCCAGGCGCTCGGCAAAAACGGCCCACTCTCGACCCAACGTCGTGGGGGAAGCAGGTTGCCCGTGGGTGCGCGCCAGCATCGGGATGTCGTACCAGTCGCGGGCTTGCGCGTGCAGCGTGGCAATAATCTTTTCCAACTGCGGATAATAAACGGTTTCCAGCGCGTCGCGAAACAGCATCGGGTTGGCCGTGTTGTTCACATCCTGCGAGGTGAGGCCAAAATGCACCCATTCCTGCACGTTTTCGCCGCCCAGCGCCGTTAGTTTTTCCTTTAAAAAATACTCCACCGCCTTCACGTCGTGGTTCGTAGTCCGCTCCAGCGTCTTGATTTTTTCGGCGTCGGCTTCCGAGAAATTCCGGTACAAATCGCGCAGCGCTTCGGGCGACAGGCTTTCCGGAAGCGCGAAAATGCCTTCTTCGGCGAGGGCCAGGAAATATTCAATTTCTACCCAAACGCGGTAGCGGATAAGCCCGAATTCGGAAAAATACGGCGCAAGCGCAGCAACTTTGGTACGGTAGCGACCATCGATAGAGGAAATAGCGGTGAGCGGGGAAAGATTCATTAGAGACAAAAGACGATATATTAAAGACAAAAGAGAATATCCAGGCTTCAAGAACCAAAAGCCAGAATCCAGGGACCGGAAAGCCTTGTTTCAACGGTTGGATTTCCGAAAAATGGGGACGAATTTCCGGAAATGGAAGGGCAAAACTATTCTTTTACCGTGGTAGTTTTCTGGTCAAAGCGCGGGTGAAAGCGTTCCATGGTTTGGCGCAGGAAACGGCTGTCGAGGTGGGTGTAGAGTTCGGTGGTGGTGATGCTGGCATGGCCCAGCAGCATCTGAACGGCGCGCAGGTCGGCACCGGCTTCTACCAGGTGCGTGGCAAACGAATGGCGCAGCGTGTGGGGGTGAATGGTCTGGCGCAATCCCGCGCGGAGTGCAGCATCTTTCACGATGTTGAAAACCGTCATCCGCGTCATGCCTGCCCCGCGCCGGTTCAGAAACAGCGTGTCCACCGAATCCGGGCGGATGTTCATCCGGTTGCGCACGTTGTCCAAATAAATAGCAATATATTTCACCGCCGTCGCGCCCACCGGCACAAGGCGTTCTTTATCGCCCTTCCCCACCACGCGCAGCATGCCCAGTTCGGGGTAATAGAGCGAGCGTTGCAGCCGGGTGACTTCTGTAGCGCGCAGCCCGCAGCTGTAGAGCGTTTCCAGCAGGGCGCGGTTGCGGATGCCTTCGTCGGTGGTGGGGTCTGTGCCGCCTTCCATCAGTTGGGTGACTTCGTCGAGCGTGAGCACTTCGGGCAGCGAAAACTGTTTTTTGGGGGCTTCCAAAAGCTCGGTCGGGTCCACGGTAATTTCTTCTTCCAGCAGCAGAAACCGGAAAAATGCTTTGATGCCGCTCACGATGCGCGCCTGGGTAGTAACGGCCAGTTCTTCTTCCTTGCTTGCAAACGAAGCCAGAAACTGCCGCAGGATTTCGATGTTGATGGCGTAGAACGGCCGGCCCGGAAATTTCTCGGCCATGAATTCTTCCAGAAGGGTCACGTCGCGGGCGTAGGCATCCAGCGTATTTCCGGAAAGCGAGCGTTCCAGTTCCAGATATTCCCGGAAACTTTTGATGTAGGAATGCCAGGGAGAAGTCAAATCCATGCGCCGCAAAAGGTTCTTTGATACGGCTGCAAAAATACCGGTTAGCGCCCGCGAAGCCGAAATGTTTATTTACAGCAACTCGTACGAAACAGCTAATTCAATGGATGTCTCCTTGGTTCTATAAAAAGCGCTCTCCCTAACAGGGATCAATTGTTGTTCTTCTTTTTTGTCACCCTGCCGAAAGGCAGGGTCGCAGGAATAGCCTTTAAGATTCCGCCCTTTGGGCGGAATGACAAAACAAGAAGCCCAACCCTAAAAAATAGTTTCACTGACCTTTCAAAATCCCCAAAACTTGAAAAACAAAAACGCCTGCCAGAAATCATTCCCGACAGGCGTTTTTAGTTCTATTAGAAAAGGCTTATACCAGCATTGTAACCGGCGCTTCCAAGAAGCCTTTCAGCGATTGCAGGAATTTCGCCCCAACAGCGCCGTCTACCGCGCGGTGGTCGCAGCTCAGGGTCAGTTTCATCACGTTGCGGACAACGATTTCTCCGTTTTCCACCACCGGCGTTTCGGCGATCTTGCCCACGGCCAGAATGCAGGCATCCGGCGGGTTGATGATGGCGGTAAATTCATCAATATCCATCATGCCGAGGTTGGAAATCGTGAACGTGTTTCCGGAATAATCAGCGGGTTGGATTTTCTTGTCGCGCACCTTGCCAATCAGTTCTTTCGTGGAAGCGGCAATCTCGGAAAGCGATTTTTTATCGGCAAACCGAACGACCGGCACCACCAGTCCACCGCCGTCAGTGGCCACCGCTGTGCCGACGTTGATGTGGTTGTAGCGGCGGATTTTATCCCCCATCCACGACACGTTCACGTCCGGATTCTGGCGCAATGCCATCGCCACGGCTTTAATGGTGAGGTCGTTAAAGGAGATTTTAACCGGCGAAATTTTGTTCCAGCCTTCGCGGGCTTTCATCGCCTCGTCCATCACCACCGAGATGCGCAGGTAAAAATGCGGCGCGCTGAATTTGCTTTCACTCAGGCGGGCGGCAATAATGTTGCGCATCTGCGAGTTGGGCACGTCGGTGTAGCTTTCTTCAAAGCCTTGCGGCACTTGTGTAACAGCTGGTTTTCCGGAAATTTCGCCACCGGCAGCGGTGGTTTTCGGCGCTTCTTTGGGCTTGTACTCGTCCACGTCGCGCTTGATGATGCGGCCATTGTCGCCGCTTCCTTTCAGGTCGTGGAGGTCAATGCCTTTTTCTTCGGCCAGGCGGCGGGCCAGCGGCGAGATTTTCACGCGGCTACCGTCGTCGGTTTTACTTTCTTTCTCATCTGCCTGCGGGGCAGCTTTTTCCGGAGTTGGATTTGATTTTGCTTCCGGAGCCGGTGCGGCAGCCTCTCCTTTAGGTGCTTCGTTGGCGGTGATCTCCTTTGCCTCCGGCGCGGCCAAAATTCCGGAAATATCCGTTCCTTTCGGGCCGATGATAGCGATAATATCGTTGACCTTAGCGGCCTCGCCTTCCGGCACGCCCACGTGCAGCAGCGTACCGTCGGCATAGCCCATTACTTCCATCGTGGCTTTGTCGGTTTCCACATCGGCCAGCGCGTCGTCGGCTTTCACTTCGTCGCCTTCTTTTTTATGCCAAGCCACGATTTTGCCTTCCTTCATCGTGTCGGAAAGCAAAGGCATCCGCACCACCGTTACGTCTTTGGGGATTTCAGCTTCAATATTCACCACGTTTTCGTTGCTCACATTGCCGTTGGCTACCTCGCCGGTGGTGTTTTCTTTTTTGCCGGCAGGCGATTTTTCCACTTCGTTGGCGGGATTGTCCACCGCAGCTTCTTTGGCTGTTTCCGATTTTGCTTCTGCTTTGGGCGCAGCGCTGTTTTCCCCTTCGAGCAGACTTTTAAAATCTTCGCCTTTCTTGCCGATAATGGCCATGATACCGTTGACCGGAATCGCCTTATCCGGGCAGATGTAAAGCAGCGTGCCGTCCACGTAGGGCATTACCTCCATGGTCGCCTTGTCGGTTTCCACGTCTGCAATCACATCATCCGCTTTGATAGTGTCGCCTACCTGTTTGTGCCAGGCAGCAATAACGCCCTCCTTCATGGTGTCGGAGAGCAGGGGCATACGAATCGCTTCAGCCATAATCCGGAAAGTCTAAGCCTTTTATTTAGGGAAATTTTTCAGCGGCTCAAAAGTAAGACTTCCCTACCCTTTTCCGAACGCCGTTTGCAGGATTAACTTCACGCCCTCAGAAAAATATATCGCATGCAGCGTTTTGGCGGCCTTATCGGCGTCTTTCTTATCCTCGGCCTGGCTTTCCTGGCATCCAACAACCGCAAAAGAATCAACCTGCGGCTGGTGCTCAGCGGCCTGGGACTGCAACTGGTCATCGCCCTTTTGGTGCTGCGGGTACCGGCGGTGAATGCGGCCTTTCAATCGGTAGGTCGCGGCATGGGTAAAATTGAAGAATTTGCCAAACAGGGCGCGGCGTTTGTGTATGGCGGCATTGCCACCGTTGGCGGCGGGGGCGCTCCCCAGGATTTTGCCGCGCCGGGCGGTTTTGTGTTTGCGTTCAACATCACGGCGACCATTATTCTGGTGTGCATTCTGGTGGCCATCCTCTATTATTTAAGAGTGATGCAATTCATTGTTTCCATCGTTGCGAAGGCCATGAATTTCATCATGCGTGTGTCTGGTGCCGAGGCCCTGAGCAACGTCGCGAGCGCGTTTGTGGGGCAGGTGGAAGCACAGGTGATGATTCGCCCGTACCTGAAAGGCATGACGCGCAGCGAGTTGCTGGCGTCCATGACCGGCTCGCTGGCCTGCATTGCGGGCGGCATTTTGATTGTGTACGTAAGCATGGGCGCGCGGGCCGATTACCTTATTGCCGCCTCGCTGATGGCCGCACCGGGCGCGTTGGTGATTTCCAAAATCGTGTTTCCGGAAACCGAAGCGTCGCAGACGATGGGCACGGTGAAGCTGGAGGTAAAAAGCGGCTACGCCAACCTCATTGACGCCATCTCGCACGGCGCCGCCGACGGCTGGAAAATCGCCATGAACGTGATTGCCATGCTGATTGGTTTTATCGCGCTGATTGCCTTGCTGAACTTCGGGCTGGGCGCTTTGGGCGGATTGTTTGGAATGCCAACCGAAGGCGCGGGTGCGTTGTCGCTGGATTTTATCTTCTCCAAACTGTTTTTCCCGTTTGCCTGGGCGATGGGCATTCCGCTGGAGGACGTGAACAACGCAGCGACTTTATTAGGGCAAAAACTCACCATCAACGAGTTTGTGGCGTTTAAGAACCTCACGAGCAACGCCGTTCCCATCACCACCCAAAAAGGCATGTTGATTACGCAGATTGCCATTTGCGGCTTTGCCAATTTCTCTTCCGTCGGGATGCAAATCGGCGGTATTGGCGCGCTGGCCCCCGAGCGCCGTGCCGACCTGGCCAAGCTGGGATTGAAAGCGCTTTTCTGCGGCACCCTGGCCTCGTATCTGAGCGCGAGCATTGCGGGGATTTTGGGCTGATTGACTGTCGTTTCCTCGCGCGGGAGTTCGCGAAGCGGCTCCCGTGTGTATCTGAGAAGCCAGTCTCTGACTGGCAACAAGGGCCGTTGCGCTGACCCTCGCGCCAAGGTCAGCTTTTTCGTATTCGGAGGGAACCATTCAGCGGTTCTATGACAATGGCGTACTTCAGAAGATTTTTAGCGTGTTGTTGCCGGCGTGGGAAAGGGAAACCGTTCCTCATCAACCCTAATGCGCCAAGCAACTTTTGTCATTCCCGAAGGGACCGCGAAGCAGCAACGTAGTTCATCTGCGCAGATTCCCTCCAGGAATGACAAAAAAATTATGGAGAATCTCCTTTAATATAACAGCTACGTTTCCGGAAATTCTACCCTAACTCCAGCACCAAATCGCCGGTGTTCACCAGCGTTCCGGCGCTCAGCTCCAGCGCTTTCACCACGCCATCGGCACCGGCGGTAACGGTGGTTTCCATTTTCATCGCTTCCACCACAAAGAGCGCCTGATTCTTCTTTACCGCTTCGCCTTTTTCCACCAACACTTTAGACAACAACCCCTGCAACGGTGCTGCGACATGACCCGGATTTCCGGAATCCGCTTTCCGGTTTTCGCGGGTTTCCACTTTTACGCTGCGGTCCAGGGTGTCCATCGCGCGGCTTTGGCCGTTGAGGCGGAAAAACGCGGTACGGTGGCCCTGCGCGTCCACCGGGCCAATGCTTTGGAGGCGGATGAGCAGCGTTTTGCCCGGTGCGATTTCCACGGTGGTGTCTTCGCCAGGCTTCATACCGTATAGGAACAGCGGCGTGGCCAGCACGCTCACGTCGCCAAACTGTTTCCGGAATGCCCGGTAATCGTCAAACACGCGGGGATACAGCTTGTAGGAAAGCACATCCAGCTCGGTGATTTCCCCGCCCCATTTTTCCTGCAACGCTTTTAATTCCGCTTCAAAATCCACCGGCGGCAGCGTTTTTCCGGCGCGCTCCGTGAGCGGCGTTTTGTCTTTAATCACCGCCCGCTGCACCGCTTCCGGAAAACCGCCTTCCGGAAACCCGATTTCCCCCATAAAAAACTGTTGTACGCTTTCCGGAAACGAAATGGTTTCGCCTTTGCTCAGCACGTCTTCGGTGGTCAGGTTGTTGGCCACGAGGTACTGCGCCATATCGCCCACCACTTTTGAAGATGGCGTTACTTTCACAATGTCGCCAAAGAGAGTATTTACCTCGGCGTACATGTCTTTGATGGCTTCAAACTTATCGCCCAGTCCCAGCGCTACGGCCTGCGGCTTGAGGTTGGAATACTGCCCGCCGGGAATTTCATGGTGAAACACCTCAGCCGACGACGATTTCAGTCCGCTTTCAAACGGCGCGTAGTAGCTGCGAACCGTTTCAAAATAGCCCGACATTTTAGCCAGCGCCTTGGTATCGTAAGCGTTTTCCCGCTCGTGGAAGCGCATCATCTCCACAATCGCGTTGAAGTTGGGCTGCGAGGTGAGCCCGGAAAGGGCTTCTAAGGCGCAGTCCACCACATCCACGCCCGCTTCGATCGCCGCGAGATAAGTAGCCGGTTGCAGCGAAGAGGTGTCGTGGGTGTGCAGGTGAATGGGAATCTTCACGGCATCTTTCAAGGCCGGAATCAACTCGCGGGCAGCCAGTGGTTTCAGCAGGCCGCTCATGTCTTTGATGCACAGGATATGCGCCCCGGCATTCTCTAAATCCTTCGCCAGCCGCACGTAATAATCCAGCGTGTACTTGGTGCGCGTTGGGTCCAGAATGTCGCCGGTATAGCACAGCGCGCCTTCGGCAATGCCGCCGGTTTGTTTGCGCACCGCCTCAATGCAGGGCGCGATGTTTTCCATCCAGTTGAGCGAGTCAAAAATCCGTAAAATATCCACGCCGGTTTCCCAGCTTTTGGCCACGAATTTCTCAATCAGATTGTCGGGATAGGCCGCGTAGCCCACGCCGTTCATGCCGCGCATCAGCATTTGCAGCAGGATGTTGGGCACCGCTTTCCGGATGCGGGCGAGGCGGTCCCACGGGTCTTCGTGGAGAAAGCGCATGGCCACGTCAAACGTCGCGCCGCCCCACACTTCCATACTAAAGGTTTGCGGAAACAGGTGGGCAAACGCGCGGGCGGCGGGCAGCATGTCGTAGGTGCGCATCCGGGTGGCGAGCAAACTTTGGTGACCGTCGCGCAGCGTGGTGTCGGTGTACTGAATTTCTTTTTGCGCTGTCAGCCACTTGGCCAGTCCTTCCGGGCCTTCTGCATCTAAAATTTGCTTCGTTCCGGATTGAGGATTTCCGGAAAATTGCGGCAATGGGTGCGGCTTTTCAAACGTTTCCGGTGCCTTGCCTTTCACGTCGGGGTTGCCGTTCACGCTTACATCGGCGAGGAACGACAGGATTTTGGTACCCCGGTCTTGCTTGCGGCTAAACTGAAACAGTTCCGGGTTTTGCTCAATAAAGCCAACCGAGGTTTTTCCGGAAAGAAAGTCTTTGTGCTGAATCAGATTTTCCAGAAACGGAATGTTGTTTTTCACCCCCCGAATCCGGAACTCTTTCAACGCCCGAAACATCTTGGAGGCGGCGTCTTCCAGATTTTTGCCGTGGGTGCTCACCTTCACGAGCATAGAGTCAAAAAACGGCGAGATTTTCATGCCCGCGTAGCTACTGCCTTCGTCCAGGCGCACGCCAAAGCCCGCCGCGTTGCGGTAGGTGGTCAGGGTGCCGTAGTCGGGTTTGAAATTGTCGGTCGGGTCTTCGGTGGTGATGCGGCACTGAATGGCCACGCCCATACGTGGCGGCAATTCCTCTTTCCGGAACCCAATCTCCGGGCTGTAGAGCGAGTACCCGGCGGCAACATACAGCTGGGTTTTAATCAGGTCCACGCCGGTAATCATCTCCGTGACGGTGTGCTCTACTTGAATGCGCGGATTCACCTCAATAAAGTAGATGTTCTCGTCGGCATCCACCAGAAACTCCACCGTTCCGGCGTTGTCGTACTGCACCGCGCGGCCCAGCGCCAGTGCGTAGCCGTAGAGCTTTTCGCGGGCAACTTGCGAAAGCGTGGTCGCCGGGGCAATTTCCACCACCTTCTGAAACCGGCGCTGCACCGAGCAGTCGCGCTCGTAGAGGTGCACCAAGTTGCCGTGGGAGTCGCCCACCAGTTGCACTTCAATGTGCTTCGGGCTTTCCACAAATTTTTCCAGGAAAACGGTATCGTCGCCGAAGGCGGTTTTGGCTTCGCCGCGCGCTTCGCGGTAGGCTTTCTGGAGACTTTCGGCATCGCGCACCACGCGCATCCCGCGCCCGCCGCCGCCGGCAGCCGCTTTGAGCATCAAGGGAAAGCCAATGCGCTCCGCTTCGGCCAGCGCCGTGGCTTCGTCGGTAAGGGGGACACGGTTGCTTTCAATAATGGGCAGTCCGGCGCGCACGGCCACCTCTTTTCCGGAAACTTTGTCGCCGAGCGCCTGCATCGCCTCGGGGCGCGGGCCGACGAACAAGAGGCCCTCCTCGCGGCAGCGGGTGGCGAAGTGGGCGTTTTCGCTGAGGAAACCGTAGCCGGGGTGAATGGCATCGGCGCCGCAGGCTTTGGCCACCCGGATGATTTCTTCTACGTCCAGATACGGCTTTAGCGGCTCGGCTTCGGTGCCGATTTGATAGGCTTCATCGGCCTTGTAGCGGTGGAGCGAGTAGCGGTCTTCCCAGGTGTAAACGGCTACGGTGGTGATGTGCAGCTCGGTGGCGGCGCGGGAAATACGGATGGAGATTTCGCCGCGGTTGGCGATGAGGAGCTTGCGGATGTTCATATAAGAAGAGAGTGCGCAAAGTTGCTGTGTTCTTATTGATTTTTTGCTGTTGAAAGTATCGGCCTGTAAAATCGTTTTTTGCAAGCCCCGCATCCAACCGCCGCGCCTATCTTCACGTTATAAGTAGCGTATGCGAACGACGATTTCCGCTCAGGTGCTGGCGGCTGTTTCCCTTATCGCCGACCGCGAGATCATTCACCGGTTTTTTGACGGCGTGAAGACGGTGATAGAAACCCTCAACATCGCGGCGGACGACAAGCGCCTGGCGCTGACGGCACGGAAGGATAAAAGAGACCTGCGCCTGAATATTAACGGCAGACTGGTATATGCTGTAAGCCGGATAGAAGCAGATTTTCGGTGGCGGTTTATGCTGCGGGAGGCAGACTTAAAGCAACTGGCTCCTTCTTATGTAGTGGAGGCGCATCGGCGGTTTGCCGGACCAGACGGGATGTTTCTGTATGAGGTTTTCGCTTCTCAATTAACCAACGAAGCCTATGAGCAATTATTTCTTTTGTGCTTAGATGCCTGCACGGAATACTTGCCGACCCAAAACGGAAGTCCTTACCGCAGCAGCCACCAACCCGAACTCTACGAAATGGCTTTAGACCCGGCCCTGCGCGACGAGGTGCTTGTGCAAAGCATGGAAGAGCCCAAAGACGCCGCGCACCTGTTTGAGCATTTCATCGCCGTTTACAAAGACCTGATTCGCCAGGACCACAACGAGCCGGAGCGTTACAAATGGGTTTGCACCCAAACGTTTCAGGAAGCCTGGGACATAGACGCGCCCGATTTTGAGGCCATGCTGAAAGCGGCGCTTCGCGACCGAAGCAATCTTTTGTATCAAAACTCGTCGGGATTTATTCTGAAAGCGGCCAAGTATTTTCCGGAAAACGTGCGCGAAATGTTTCGTCATTTGTTTAATGAGGACGAGGCACTGACGACCCGATTACGCACCTTTACCCAAGCGGCCGCTTCCTTGCTGCCTAAAGTGGAAGAGGCAAGCGGAGCCAAACTCTCTCACCAGCAGGACGAGCGCACGATTTCGTTTTACCTAGCGATGCGATTTCCGGAAAGTTACCCTTTATATAAGCAAGACCTCTACTACTTACTGTTGAAAGCCGTTGCTAATAGCAGTGATGAACGCAGGCGGTCCGGCGAGCGTTTCCTGCATTTCTTAGAATTGGGAGATGCAGTCAGACTCCTTATCACCGCCGACGAAGAACTTCAAACCTTAGTCGCCGATACACTGACCGACGACTGCTGGAAAGGCCCACAGCAGTGGTTGATATTTCAGGATATTCTGTGGCGGAACCGAGCGCCGGTTTCCCCGCAACTGTCTTCTCAAACATCTAAAACATACGCCGTTCCGGAAACCGATATGCAGATAGCCGAAGAAAGCGCAGGATATGCGCAATCAACTCAGAAATTGGCTTCCCTCAACACCATTCTCTACGGCCCGCCCGGCACCGGCAAAACCTTCTACCTGCAAAACCAGTTTGCCCATTTCACCGATGCGCCCAAACAAGCCGCCCCAGAAGAAATTGAAAGCGCGTGGCTGGAACAATCCACCTGGTGGGAAGTGATTGCCCATGTGCTGTACCATGCGCCTAAAGGACTGACGGTTCCAGAACTCCGGCAGCAACGATTGATTAGCGCTAAGTTTGGCGCTGGTGAGATTAAAAATCCGGCAGCGAGGCTGTGGTCAACGCTGCAACACCACACGGTGGCGGAGTGCCCGAATGTGAATATCCAACTCCGGCTTTCGCCGCCCATTTTCTGGAAAGAAGCCAAAAATTCGGTTTGGCGCATTGCCGATAAAGAAGATTTTAAGGCGGAATTTGGGGAAATTGTGCAAGGGCCGCGGTCAGATACGGCCTCCAACCCCACTCCAACGAAGCGCTACCGCTTCACGACGGCGCACCAAAGCTGGGCCTACGAAGATTTTGTGGAAGGCATCAAACCCATTCTTCAAAAAGACGCCGAAGGCGACGAAGGCGCGGAAAGTCCGCTGGCCTACCATCACCAGGACGGCCTGTTCTACGAAGCCTGCGACGAAGCGGCTAAGCTCGCCGGTTTCCGGAATCTGGCGGATTGTCTGAAGGCCACCAAAGCAGAGCGAAAGGTTGCCTTTGCAACCGCGCCTGCGTTTGGTTTTTTCATCGACGAGATTAACCGCGCCAATATCTCGGCGGTATTGGGCGAACTGATTACACTGCTGGAAGCCGACAAACGCCTCGGCGCGCCCCACGAAATCGCCGACACGCGCCTGCCCTACAGTCGCCGCCTTTTTGGGGTTCCGGCCAATCTCTACGTTATCGGCACGATGAACACTGCCGACCGCAGCGTGGAAGCCTTGGACACCGCCCTGCGCCGCCGGTTTTCGTTTGTAGAAATGCCACCGAAGGAAGACCTTATTGAAGGAAGCATAACCATTTCCGGAAAAGAATACCATTTTTCCGGAATCCTGCGCACCATCAACACCCGCATGGAAGTGCTGGCGGGCCGCGACCACCGGATTGGCCACAGCTACTTCCTCAATCTGGGCGATGATTGGAAAGCCTACCTGCGCGTCTTTACCGAGAAGATTATCCCGCTGTTGCAGGAATATTTCTACGGCGATTACAGCCGGATGTGCCTTGTGCTGGGAACCGGCTTTGTGAGCATTGGGGAAAGCGATAACGCTACAACGTTGTTTGCTAAGCTGCCTCAAAACAGCACTGCCGCTGATCAGCTTAGCGCGTTATCGGAAAAAGAAATCTGGGCGCTCACCGACTGGACCGCTGCAACCGAAGACCAGTTTGCCACCGCGTTGGATACCCTTTTGAACTCGTAAACAATCATAAAGCCTTTTAAATGCTCACAGCGACTTTGTCATTCTTGAAAGAATCCCTTTTATCATGCCTTTGAAAAAGGAACTTTAAATAGATCCTTTGCAGGATGACAAAGTCGCTGTAGTTATACGCTTTGTAGGCTCAAAAAGGTTACTTTATGCCGTCACCCCTCTCCTTCGGAAGAGAGCCTGTCCCGATGCAAATCGGGAGGCCGGGGGTGAGGCCAGCGATCCAAATCAACACACCCACTTATGACCCACTTCACCGTTTTTGAGCACGAAGCGCTGCGCGTGGGCGAAAAGGGCTTTACCGAAAGTCACCGCAGGGCGCTGGAAGATTACCACGGTGAGGGCTGTCCGTATTTCAGCCTGATTCACCGCGGGGTGAAGTTCAATGAGTACGTAGGCGTGTTGCAGGCCGGAAATTTTAGTGTGGAAGTGCTGCCCAAACCCGATAAGGACAGTTCCGGAAATGAAGCGCTCTGGCGCCCCTTTCTCCTCACCATGCTACGCGCCGCCGGACTGCTTCCCGAAGCCACCAGTACCGCCGCGCTGCGCCTCCAGCCTTACTCCATTCTGGAGCTTTACATGGCCTTGTTTCTGGGAGAAGTACGTTACCTGATGCAAACCGGCCTCGTGCGGCAATACCGGAAAACCGAAGGCAACCATTCCGCGCTGAAAGGCAGTCTGCAATTCGCCGCGCACCTCCGCCACAACCTCACCCACGCCGAGCGGTTCTACGTCCGCCACACGGTGTACAACCGCGACCACCTGCACAACGCCCTCCTGCGGCAAACGCTGGAGCTGATCGCAAAGATTGCCTTGTCGCCGACCATCAGTGGCGATGCAAAAGCATTATTGGCCGATTTTCCGGAAACTACACCCGCTCCAGTTAGCGAAAGCCTTTTCCAAAAGCTTTCCTACAGCCGCAAAACCGAAGGCTACCAGCCTGCCCACGCCATTGCCCGTCTACTCTTGCTTTCCTATCACCCCGACATCCGCCGCGGCCAAAACGACGTGCTCGCCCTGATGTTTAACGCCAACGTCCTTTGGGAAAAATACATCCTGAAATTGCTGCGCCGGGAATTAGCTCACCAATATCCCGGAAAATACCTCCTCCGCGAGCAGGTGCGCACCGATTTCTGGCAACCGGCAGGTGGCCCCATGCAGCGGGTCGCGCCCGATATCGTAGTGTACGAAGCAGCCAACCCCCAAAAAGCGCTGTTGGTTTTGGATACCAAATGGAAACGCCTCCTCCCGGCCAATCGCCCCGCTGATGACGACCTCAAGCAAATGCTCATCTACAACCTCTACCAGGGCTGCGGGCACAGCGCGCTGGTGTATCCATCAAGCAATTTCCGGAAAAGCATTCTGGGGCAATACCAATCGGCGCATGGTACGGAATGCTCGCTTCAGTTTGTGCCGGTGGTGGAAGGCGAAAACGGACTTTATGCGGATGTAGAATCGCTGCTACAGTTAATCTTGGGTAGGCATCGCCAGGCGGCTGAAAAGATAGCGTAGCCCTGCCCGCGCGCCGGAGTGTGGAACAAATAAGGCCTTTCAAAACGCCCATTTAAGCACTTCAAAATAAATTTAGTTCCCAACGATTTCCATACTTGACGATATGATAACGCCTATCGCAACTTTGTAAGAGAGTAGTAAAAAAAGTATTTTAGGAAGCACAGCTACAACAACGGGAAAAGCCAATCTAAAAATGCATAGATAGCCATCTACAGCCAAAAGTGCCCCATCTACAGTAAAAAGTGTCTTATCTACACCTAAAAGTACTCCATCTACACTCAAAAGTACTCCATCTACACTCAAAAGTACCCTATTTACACCAGAAAGTACCCTATCTACACCTGAAAGTACCCTATCTACACCTGAAAGTGCCCTATCTACACCTGAAAGCGTCCCATCTACACTCAAAAGTACCCTATCTACACCCGAAAGTACCCCATCTACGCAGCCTTTTGCCCAACCAATTCCTTTATTTAACCCCAAAACAGCCCCCTTTTCTGATGGACAACCGCATTAAACGCCGCCGCGAACGCCGTCTGCGCATGATTGCTTTCTTCGAAGAGCCAGCCAATAAAGCAATCATCGACACACAAGCCGATGTAAAAGCAGATATAAACACTTTTATTGCAGCCTCAGATGCCTGGGAAGCCAAGGCAGTAGAAATAGAAACTTTAGAAGAAAACAACAACGCAGCAGCCAAGAAAGCAGCCATGAAGGCAATGGCAGAAATCGTAACGCGCTGGGGGCAGCGCTGTCTCGTCAGGCTGCGGCGCCTGGGCCTCACCAACGAAGCCCAACTGGCCAACCATCAGGTAACAGATTTTTTCGCCATCAGCGGTTCTGCCGCCCTGGATCTGGCAAAATCCATTCGCAATATGCTGGATGCCCATAAAAGCAACCTCACCACACAAGGTATTACCGATGAAGTCATCACAGAGATAGACGAGCGCATCCAAACAGCCAGCCATTTAGAAGCAAAACCCGTAGCAGCCATCAAAGACCTGGAAGCGAAGCGGGCAACGCTGGCCATAGAAGACAAAGCCTTAAAATTGCAGTTAGAAGAAATCGTAAACACCCTGCACGCAGAGTTCCGGTACACCAATCCAGCATTTGACCGCCAACTCATCCAGCAATACCAACTGGGAGGAAACACTAGCCACCGCTACACGGTACTGGAAGGCACTGCAAAAAACTATCTGGAGCCGCTGGTAGGCTACACCGTGCGCCGTGCAGACGCCCCTGCCAAAAAATCGGTGGTGGATCTAGAAGGAGCCTACCATATCAAAGGCATGAAAGCCGGCGAAGTAACCTTTGAGTTGGTGGATACACAAGGAATCGTAAAGGCAACAAAGCTTTTGAAGCTCAAGCTGGGCACCGTCGTCGTTTGGGATTGGGCATTGTGATGCCTGCTGCGGCCATCGCGCCTGCTTCTTTTCCAAAACTCTTTACGCCCATCATCCAGCTTTATTCCATTTAGAAGCATTTTCTTCCTTTCGAAGCCAGCCCCTACCCCAACCTTTCCCCGATACCGTAAAATGGGCCGTATTTCCGGAAAAAAACGGTACTTTTATACATCTTATGAATAACGAATACAGCGTTCCTCCGCAAACCCGCATCGGGCACGTTCACCTCAAAGTTTCTGATTTGCAGCGGGCGCTTGCCTTCTACCGCGATTTGCTGGGTTTTGAAGTTACCACGCTGTATGGCAGTCAGGCGGCTTTTCTTTCCGCTGGCGGATACCATCACCATATCGGGCTGAACACCTGGCACAGCAAAGGAATGCCTCCGGCACCGGTTCAGGGCGTTGGTCTGTACCATACTGCTATCCTCTACCCCATGCGCAAAGACCTCGCTATTATTTTTGAGCGGCTTCGCGGGGCAGGTTATCCGCTTACCGGCGCATCTGACCACGGAGTTTCGGAAGCTTTATACCTGAACGACCCGGACGGAAACGGTGTGGAGCTTTATTGGGACCGGCCTCAAGAACAGTGGCCGTACAAAGCGGATGGGTCTTTGGAAATGTATACCATTGCGCTGGACCTGGAAGATTTACTGTCGGAACTGCGCTGATACCGTAATGGAGAAAGGCAGTCGCATAAATTTTGTCTCAGGATGAATGTGCTGCAAGACCTACGTCTATTATAAAAAAAACCTCCCCAAGCTATGGTAGGCCCACACGCTAAAACACAACACATCGTCATGAATCAAAAAGTTAGCGCTGGAGAAAGGCATCGCTTCAGGAAAGCGGCTCTGGTGGCGGAGCCGTGTTGCTGCTCACCGGCCCCGATTTCGTCTCCGGAAGCGGAATAAACTCCTTGTTGTCGTTGGGCGGCAGCACAATCCTGCCGGCTTTCCAGTCCGCCTTGGCCTGTTCAATGCGCTCTTTACGGGAAGAAACAAAGTTCCACCAGATGAACCGCTCGCCCAGCGGTTCACCGCCCAGCAGCATGAGCGTAGCAGCCTGCCTGGCCATAATGGTTGGTTCCTCTTTGGGGCCAAATACCAGCATCTGCCCGGGGCTGTAGGCTATGCCGGCAACCTCCAGGCTACCTTTTACAAGATAAACAGCCCGTTCAGAATATTCTCGGGGTAAAGTCAGCTTCGTGCCGGCGTCTAACTGCACGTGCAGGTAAAAGAGCGGCGAGTGAGTCTTAACATCGTTTCGCAGGCCATAAGCATTCCCCGCAATCAAGCGCATCCAGACGCCGCTATCCGTGAAGATGGGTAATGCTTCGGGTTGATAATTATGAAACTCCGGCGCGGCTTCCTCAGCTTTTTCGGGCAACGCCACCCAAGTCTGAATCATTTCCAGAGCGCCGCCAGCCAGCGCATCCGGCTCTTCAAACCGCTCAGAATGGGCAATGCCACTGCCAGCGGTCATCCAGTTTACTTCCCCCGGACGAATGATCTGCTCTACGCCAAGGCTGTCGCGGTGCGTTACCTGTCCGCCAAACAAATAGCTGACCGTAGAGAGGCCAATGTGCGGATGCGGCAACACATCTATATCCGTCAGGGCTGGCAGTTGTAGATCCACCGGGCCGGCATGGTCCATAAAGATGAAAGGACCTACCATTCTACGCAGGCGAAAGGGAAGGATTCGGCGCACTGTTAATCCGGTGCTGAGGGAGGCACTGCGGGCTTCAATGATGAGCTGAGGCATCGTACTGGGCTTTAAGTTTTCGCAAGGCTTCTGACTTCGGGGAATTTTCCAGGATATACCGGAAGTAGCTTGGCTTCCACGGAAGTTATGCTTGGGAAAGCTTTATTTTTCCGGAAAACAACGTCATTTTTCCGGAAAAATAAAGCCCAGACGCTGTTTCTCAAACAGACATATCACCATGAAACAAAAACCGACCACTCTCGCAGTCGGTTTTTAATCACTCTAAAAATCAAATCTTACCACAGCTTCACCCGCGCGCTATCCGGCAAATACATTTTCTGACCGGGCTGCACGTTGAAAGCATTGTAAAATTCCGGAACGTTCGGCAGCGGACCGTTCACGCGCCACTTCGCCGGGCTGTGTACGTCGGTAATCAGCCGGTTGGCCAGTTCCGCGTCGCGGATCTGATACAGCCAGCCCAGCGCATAGCCGAGGAAAAAGCGCTGCATCGGCATCAGGCCGTTGATGGGCTTGTTGGATTTGTAGGCTTCGGTGGTTTTAAACGCGTCAGCACCAAGGAGCAGCCCGCCGAGGTCGGCCAGGTTTTCGCCCAAGGTCATGCGGCCATTGATGCGGGTGGAGTCCAGCGCCACGATATTGTTGAACTGCTGCACCAGCACGTTGGCACGCTTGGTAAACTCTTCTTCATCCTTCTTCGTCCACCAGTTTTTGAGGTTGCCGTCGGCATCAAACTGCCGCCCTTCGTCGTCAAAGCCGTGGGTGATTTCATGGCCAATGGTGGAAGCGGCGGCATAGCCATACACCAGCGCGTCGTCCAGCTCCGCATCGCGGCGACCGGGAACGGTGAAGATGCCGGCGGGCAGCACAATCTCGTTGTTGGATGGATTGTAATAGGCGTTGTAGGTCTGTGGGGTCATGTCCCACTCGCTGCGGTCCACCGGCTTGCCCAGCTTCGAAAGCGAATAAGTATTCCACCACTGATGGGCGGCCATCATGTTTTCGGCGTAAGACTTTTTGCCAATCTGCATCGCCGAGAAATCTTTCCACTTATCGGGATACCCTACTTTCTTGGTCATCCGCGCCAGCTTGTCCAGGGCTTTCTCCTTGGTCTCCGGCGTCATCCAGTCCAGCTTTTGAATGCGGATTTTATAGGCATCGCGCACTTTCTCCACCATATCGCTGTAGCGCTTCTTGGCGGTTTCGTCAAAATATTCGGCGGCAAAAAGCTGGCCTACGGCTTCGCCCATGGCGTCTTCCTGTGCGTCCAGCACGCGCTTCCAGCGCGGGCGCTGTGCCTCGGCACCGCGAATGGCTTTGCCATAAAAATCAAAACGGGCGTCGCCCAGATTGCTGCTCAGGTAAGGCGCAAAATCGCTTACTGTGTGGAAGGCCATGTAATCTTTCAGCGTGCCGATGCTTTCGGTATTCACAATGCCATCCAGCGCTTTGTAAAACTCCGGCTGCCCTACGATCACGGTATCCACACCCGGCGCGCCAATTCCGGAAATGGTGCCCTTCCAGTCAATGCGCGGGGAGGTTTTCTGCAAGCCTGAAAGCGCCATTTTATTGTAATTGGCATACGGGTCACGCAGCGCTTCTACCGAGCGGGACGCCTTAGCCAGCTTGGTTTCCAGCGCCAGAATGGCCTTGGCTTTCGCGTCTGCACCGGCGCTATCCGGACCGCCAATGGCGCGCAGCATTTGCGCGATATACTTTTCGTAGGCGTTGCGGATGCCCACGGTGCGGGCGTCGGTCTTCAGATAATAATCGCGGTTGGGCATCCCAAGGCCGCCCTGCATCAGGTAGTAGGCCATGCGGTCGCTGGCCATCGCATCTTGTCCGGCACCTTCGCCAAATAAAACGCCCACGCCCATCTGGTGAAGCTGAGCAGCCACCGCCATCACATCGGCGGGCGTAGCAGCCGCATAAATTTTATTCAGCATGGGCCGCATGGGCTCAATGCCGCCTTTTTCAATCGCTACCGTGTCGTTGGCACTGCGGTAGAAATCGGCAATCTTGCGTTTGATATCGGTAGGGTCTTCGGCCTTCAGGGCATCTTCGTTGATGGCCTTTTTGCGGGCGTAGAGGTCATCCATCACCAGCTGGGCAATGCCGTAGTTGGTTTCGTCGCCGGGAATGGGTGTTTTTTTAATCCAGCCGCCGTTGGCGTATTGGAAAAAGTCGTCGCCGGGGCGTATGGTGGTGTCCAGATTTTGCACCAGGATATCGGGCGGTGCGGCATTGCCGGAAGCGGTTTTAGAATCGGTGTTTGTGCCGCAGGCGGCCAGCAGCAAAACCGGCACGGCCCAACTCAGGCGTTTTCCGGATGACTTGAGAAAGGTCATTATAAGAAAAAGAAATAAATCGGTGAAGCAGAAAAAGAGCCAGGCGCGCTTCCGGAAACCCAGGCTTCCGGTTCCGGAAAAGCCGTTTCAACACGTCAGCGTCGCTATGCGGGCGTTTTTTCCGGGGTGCAAAGATGATGTTCTTTTTCTGGAAAAACAGATTCATGGTCCGGTATTTAAAAAAGGTTATCTGAAAAGAAATCGGGCTTGCTTTTGCGCCAGTTGTTATTTGAACCTGCAATGCCCCCTACTTTTGTCCACTTTTTTTAAAAACCCCGACGTCTTCCCGTGGGAAAGCCTTTAAATAAAGCTACCGCCGCCGGTATGCTGATTGCGCTGGGTATCGTCTTCGGCGATATCGGCACCTCACCCCTCTACGTTTTTAATGCCATCTGCAACAACCGGGCGGTTACCCCGGAGCTGATTATCGGCTCATTGTCGTGCATTATCTGGACGCTGACGCTGCAAACCACCATTAAATATGTAGTGCTTACCCTTAAGGCCGACAACCGTGGGGAGGGCGGCATTTTCTCGCTTTTTGCGCTCGTGCGCCGGCATAAGCGCTGGGTGGTGTATCCGGCCATGATTGGCGGGGCCTGCATTCTGGCCGATGGCATGATTACGCCGCCCATCTCGGTGGTTTCGGCGCTGGAAGGGCTTCAAAACATTCCGCAGCTCAGTCACGTCATCAACGAGCAATCGATTCTGTTTTTGGCGCTGGGCATTATCTCTATGCTGTTTTTGTCGCAGCAGTTTGGCACTGCCTCTATTGGCAAGGCTTTTGGCCCCATCATGACGGCCTGGTTTCTGATGCTGGCCACGCTGGGCATACTCCATCTTTCCGATGATTGGACCATCCTGAAAGCCTTTAATCCCTATTATGCCATTCATTTTCTGACCTTGTATCCCGGCGGCTTCTGGCTGCTGGGCGCTGTGTTTTTGTGCACCACCGGGGCCGAGGCGCTGTACTCCGACCTTGGCCACGCCGGACGGGCCAACATCCGGGTATCCTGGATTTTTGTCAAAACCACCATTGTTCTAAACTATCTGGGGCAGGGCGCTTCCCTGCTGCACTGGGGCGAAAGCCATCCGGGCGTTGCCTGGAGCGCTGCTACCAACAATCCTTTCTACATGTTGATGAGCCCCGGCTTTTTGCCTTTCGGGGTAGCGCTGGCCACGATGGCGGCTATCATTGCCTCGCAGGCGATGATTACCGGCTCTTTCACGCTCATCTCCGAGGCCATTAAGCTCAACCTGTGGCCCCGGATGAAGATTAACTACCCGACCGTGGAGCGTGGGCAGATTTTTATCCCGGGCATCAACCTGCTTTTATACCTGGGTTGCGTGGGCGTAACGCTGTATTTCCGGAAATCCAGCAACATGGATGCGGCCTACGGACTGGCGATTGTGACTACGTTTATCATGACATCGCTGCTGTTTGCCAATTACCTGTTCACCCGTCGCGCCGGGATGGTGTATGTGGTGGGGTATCTGGCCTTATACCTGACGATTGAAACCGGTTTTCTGGTAGCCAACCTCGTCAAATTTCCCCACGGTGGCTATGTTACGATGATGATTGCGGGTTTGTTGTTTTTAGTGATGTACACGTGGTTTAAAAGCCGGAAAATCAAAAACCGTTTTGTGGAGTTTGTGCGGCTGGAAGACTATGTATCCATTATTCAGGAGGTGAGCAACGACCGCTCGATCCCCAAATATGCCACCCACCTGGTGTACCTGACAAGCGCCGACAACCCGCGCGAGATCGAACACAAGGTTATTTTCTCCATTCTGTACCGCAAGCCCAAACGCGCCGATATTTACTGGTTTGTCCACGTCCATGTACTGGATGATCCCTACACGATGGAGTATTCTGTAACCACTATTATCCCGAATGAAATCATCCGGGTGGAGCTCCGGCTGGGCTTTCGCGTGGAGCACCGGGTGCAAAGTATGTTCCGGAAAGTGGTGGAAGAAATGGTGCAGAATAAAGAAGTAAACGTAACGAGCCGCTACGAATCGCTGCGAAACAATAATGTGGCGGGTGATTTCCGGTTTATTGTAATCGAAAAAATCCTTTCCCGCGACAATGCCCTGCCACTTCTGGACCGCATGATTATGCGCGGTTATTTCCTGCTCAAGAAATACAGCCTTTCCGAGGAGCGCAGTTTTGGGTTGGATGCTTCGGACGTTACGCTGGAGAAATACCCTATTATGGTTTCGCCTTCCAAGGAATACAAGCTGCGGCGGATTTCTTAAACGGGTAAAACACCCTCTAAAATACCGGAAAATCAAGATGATTTTCCGGTATTTTCTTTATTGGATAAAAGTGCCTCTCGTTTTAGCAGGCTTGGTCTTGAACTGTTTATCCTGGCTATAGCTTTGTTTGCTTTAAAAGAGCGGTAGGCTGCGGCCCTTCGATAAGCCCGCCCTTCGACAAGCTCCCGGTGACACAGTTGCGGATGAGAAACGTGTGTCAAGGGGGAGCTTGTCGAAGCCCGCTTAATCCGAGATTTACGTTGGGCAAAGTCTGAAAACGAGGGCTGTATTTTCCGGAAAACAGGCTTTATTTCCGGAAATTCTGGTCCATCCAAATTCCTTTCCGGAGCCTACAGAGGCCCTTAACAGAAAATCGGAGCGCGCCAAATGGCGCGCTCCGATTGAGACTTTAAAAGGACTAAGAGAGCGTTACTTGCTTACCATCGAGCGAAACACTTTTTCTTCTACTACAACGGGATATTTCTTGCGCAGCGCTTCGTTCCAGGATTTTTCGAGATAATCCTGATACTCGGCCACCACGTAGCCACGGGCTTCGGTCAGCGTTTTGGGCTCGCCCGCCGGGATGAAGCGTTTTACCAATACCACATCAAAAGCAGTGCTGTCGGGATTGACTTTGATGGCCGAAGGCTTGCCCACAGTGAGCTCGTAGCGCGGAAAATCCGTGAACCGGCTCCATTCAAACTTGCCTTGCTGCTGCACGGTTACGGAAGGGGGCGCGCCGGGTTGGTTGAGCTGCGCCAGCATGGCTTTTTCCTTTACCGAGTCCATGCCGTTCTGCATCATCTTCACGCCCTGCTCTGCCGATGCGCGGTCTTTGAAACGATACACCGTGCCTTCAAAGCCTTCTTCCCAGCGGTAGCGGTCTTTGTGTTGGTTATAGAAAGCCTCCAGTCCGGCGCTGTCTTTAGAGGCTTTGCTCCACACGTTGCGGTCCATCAGGTCGAACAGCAGGATGCCGTCGCGGTATTCGGTGAGCAGATTCCGGAATTCGGCGTTTTCTTTTTCAAGGCTTTGAATCTGAAAATCGCTCAGCACCGAAGCGGCATACATGTTGAAAATCTCTTTCAGGGCCAGCTCGCGGTTGCCCACCAGCTGGTTATTGGCCGTCTGGGCAGCGAAGCGCATAAAATCGGCCCCCGTGAAAGATTGTTTGTTGATTTGCAGCAACACGGTGGTGTCGCCTGCGTAATCGGCAGCGTTGAATTTACCGGCCAGCTTTCCGGTATCGGCAATCGTGCCATCTACCTCTTTGATCACCTTTTGCAGGGCTTCCGGAAATTCCTTGTAGCCATAACGCGCTTTTACCTGCTCGGTATATTGGTCTTTGGCAATCTGGCCGCGCGCGTCATTTTCGATTTTGCGCCGCAGCTCGCTGCGCACCGAGTCGAAGGGTGGCACGGGCATTTTCTTCACCAATTTCAAAAGGTGGATGCCATATTCTGTTTGCACCGGTGCCGAAAGGTCGTTGGGATTTTTTAGCGCAAACGCTGCTTTTTCAAACTCCGGCGTAGTGCGGCCCAGGCCAAAAGGTTTCAGCAGGCCGTCCTGGTCTTTGCTGTAGCGGTCCTGCGAATATTTTTTCACTGCGTCTTCCCAGCGCATACCTGCTTTCAGGTCGGTGAGGGCGCTGTCGATGGTGCGCCGCGCTTCGGCTACGCCTTCTTCGCCTTTCGACTTGGGCGTCAAAGCCATAATCTGGGCCACTTCCACTTCCCCCTGTGAAGGTTGACGGTTAAGCACTTTCACGATATGGTAGCCAAACTGCGTGCGAAAGGGCTTTGCAATCTTGCCCACCGGTGTGGTAAAAGCCACATTCTCAAAAGGATACACGGTTTGCAGGCCCGTGATGTACCCCACATTTCCGCCGCGATCTTTAGAGCCACGGTCCGACGAATATTGCCGGGCAAGGGCGCCGAAATCGGCTCCTTTTTTCATCGCTGCCTTGTAAAGGCTGTCGGCCTTGTTGTAGGCCTCCATCGTATCGCGACCAGCGGTAACAGGAATCAGGATGTGGGCGACTTCCACCATGTTTTTCTGCCGGTCATAGGCTTCGGCCATGAGTCGCTCGGTTGTGGATGGGTCGGTGATGTAGCTGCGGGAAAGCTGGCGGCGATAATTGGCGATTTCGCCCTGGGCAGCGGCACCGGTGTCTAATTTCTGCACTTCGGCCTCAGCCACTTTCATGCGGAAAAGGCTGTAAAGCTCCAGGTAGTCGCGGAGTGCTTTTTCAGACATATCGGCCTTTTTGGCACCGCCGTTTTTTTGATAGATGCGCAGAAATTCTGCTTTGCTCACCGGCTTGCCGCCGTAGGTAAAAAGGGTTTGGGCCTGAGCGGTCATTGCGGAACCGGCAAGCACGAAGCCTGCCAGAATCGTTTGAATCTTCATGTTTTTTTGTGGAAAGTCCTGTCTTGTGCGTCGGGAAGGGCAAAGGTCTTTTTAGGGAGCCGTCGCAGCTGGTTTCTTGTCCAGCATATCAATCACTTTAGGAATCGTTTGGTAATCGAGGCGCTTGCCACGAATGATTTTACGCTCATCGAGCAGGTAGATGACCGGCGTGCTGTAAACGTCATATTTGGCACGGTATCCAGAGGTATTTTCCGGATCCCAGACGTTGATCCAGCCTTCCAGATGATTTTTCTGGATGAATTCCTTCCAGGTTTTTTCAGGCGTCTCGGTGCGTACGGCAAAAATCTTGGTTCCTTTATCCTTTAAAACCGCGCGGTACATACTGTCCAGCTTCGGCATTTCGGTAATGCAGTGGCCGCAGTCGGGCGAATAAAAAACCAGCACCGTGTATTTAGCCTTTACGTCGGAAAGCTTAATGGATTTTCCATCCACGGTTTTCATCGTCAGGTCGGGGGCCAGTTTGCCAATCATGTTGGGCCCGATTTTGGCGATGCGGTCGAGGTATTTCTGCACCGTGGTATCGGGCAGCCAGGTGGCGTCGCCACGGGCGTAGTATTTCTCTACCAGGTGTACGAATGCAGCATCCATTCCCATGATTTTGCTGCGCTCGGCAAACTGCGTAATCCAGGAAAGGGTGTAGTTGAACAGCTGCTTTTGGCCGCGCGTTTGCGCCAGGAGCCAGTCGGCTTCTTTGTTCACGCTGTCGGGCACCGGAATCACCAGGTTATTGAAGTATTCATCCAGTTTGGCATCGTAGATAGGTGTGTGAATGAGACGCTCATCTTTAAAATTAAAGCTGTCCCAGAAGTGCGCTTTCAGGTAGCGATAGGAAAACGAAGAGTCGGTTTTGCCGTTGGCATCCTTGGGCGCAGGCGGAATTTCCGGAACTTCCAAGGCATTGAGGATAGAGGCCAGCAGACTGCCGGGATACTTCTGTACCAGCCCACGGCGATAAGCAATCAGCTCTTTTCCGAGGGCTTGCTTGCGTTCAATAACAGGTGTGGAATCGGCCTTGGTTTTGGCAGCAGCCAACTGGCTATTGAAAGCACCCAGCTTTTCGCCGTAGCCCACGAGGTATTGTTGATATTCCTGAAAATGATTGTTTTCCGGCGAGTTTTGAAACGAAATTTTATTGGGCGAAACGGCACTGGTGATTTCCACGCTGATGTCGTCGCCGTCGTTGAGTAACACTTCGTTGAAGGAGCGCATGTCGGTTGGAATCAGCATGTAAATGCCGCCGACGATGGTGTCTTTAGAAGCAAGGATGCCATCGCCTTTGGCATTGAGGCGCACACTGTCCACTTTATAAATGGTGGGCAACCCTTTGCCAAAATATTTGGCCAGCAGGATGGTGGTGTCTTTAAGGTCGGTGTAGTGGACCTTGATTTTATATCCGTTTTTGGCTTGCGCCGGTGCGGAAAAAAGCAGCGCCAGCGCTGCAACCAGAAAAGGCCGTAAAAATTTCATGACAGGTAAGAGTTACAAAAGTAATTGCAATCGTAGAGACAGGGAAAAATCCCGAAAGGTTTGAAGGTAGCTTTAACAAGCGCAGTTGGGTGCATGGGTGCAGCTTTGTTTTGCTAGCCTACTTTCGCGGTTTAAAAATTATGGCCCGAAAGAAACGCCGGCAGGCAATTGAGCATCTCGAAATAACGGCCTACGCTGCCGAAGGCAAAAGCATTGGCCACACCGAAGACGGCAAGGTGGTTTTTGTGGCCGGTGCCGTTCCGGGCGATGTGGTCTCCGTCTGGCCCGGCAAGGAAAAGAAAAGCTGGATGGAAGCGCGCCTCCTGCGTGTGGAAACGCCGTCGCCCGATCGCGTGCAACCGTTCTGCCCGCACTTTGGCCTTTGCGGCGGGTGCAAGTGGCAGATGCTGCCTTATGAACTCCAATTGCAGTACAAACAGCAACAGGTAGGCGAGCAACTGCGCCGGATTTCCGGAATTTCCCTGCCAGAAATTCAGCCCATCATCGGCAGCGCCGAAGACCGGTATTACCGCAACAAGCTGGAATTTACCTTTAGCGCCACCCGCTACCGCACGAGCGCCGAGCTGGCCGAAGCCGGCGACGAAAAGCTGGCCGACGAGCCGGGACTGGGCTTTCACGCGCCTGGTCTTTTTGACAAAGTGGTGCCCATCCACACCTGCTTTTTGCAACCCGACCCGACCAACGATGTGCTGCGCGTGTTGCGGGATTACACCGAGCACAATGCCCTGCCTTATTACAACCCCAAAACGCGGGAGGGCTGGCTGCGCAATGTGGTGCTGCGCGTGGCCCGAACAGGTGAGGTCTTGCTCAATCTGATTCTGGCTTACGAAGATGCACCGGCACGCGAAGCCATTCTGAATCATTTACTGAAAGAAATTCCCCAAATCACGTCGCTGCACTACACCATCAACCCAAAGGTGAATGACACGATTTATGACCTGGAGGTGGTGACGGTAAAAGGACCTGGCTACATCACCGAAACACTGGAAGATTTTTCGTTTAAAATCTCGCCTAAATCATTTTTCCAGACCAATACCCAGCAGGCCGAGCGGATGTATGCAGAGGTGCGCAAAGCCGCCGGACTTTCCGGAAATGAAGTGCTTTACGACCTGTATTGCGGCACCGGCTCTATCGGGATTTTTTGCAGCAAAGGGGCCGGAAAAATCATTGGGATTGAAGCGGTGGAAGACGCCATTGCTGATGCAAAGGAAAACGCCGAAATCAACGGTCTTTCCGAAAAATGCCACTTTTACGCCGGCGATGTAAGCAAGGTGTGCACCCCGGAGTTTTTCCGGGCCCACGGTCGCCCCGACGTGCTGATTACCGACCCGCCCCGCGCCGGTATGCACGAAGACCTGATCAATCAGATTATCGCTATTGCCGCGCCACGCGTGGTGTATGTGAGCTGCAACCCGGCGACGCAGGCCCGCGACCTCGCCCTGCTCGACCGCGCCTATCGTGTTACGTGGCTGCAACCAATGGATTTATTTCCCCAAACGCACCATATTGAAAACATCGCGGTGCTGGAACTGCGATAGCTTTAATCCTGCTTACTGTTTTGATAAAAAGCGCCGCCCCAACAGGATTGTCGGGGCGGCGCTTTTATTTCCGGAAACCCGGTAGGTTTTTCTTTAGAACATCCGGCAGATTGAGGCGGTCAGGTTCACAGTTTCGTTATAATCCTGCTTATTGATGGTTTGGGTGATGGTAATCCATTGCCCGCCATACCAGGTTGCAAATTCATAGGTTTGCCCCATCTCCAGTGCAGTGGTCTGAAGCTGGCCATTCCGTACAAAGCCCAGGTACTCGTAGTAATAGCTACCGGCTTTTTTCTTGTAGAGATAGAAACTGGGGCGCACAGTCAGGTTGTTGCGGCTGGGACAAACACCTTTAATATTGAGGGTATATGTCTTTGGCGCTGGTACGTTCAGCGTAATCGTCGTTCCGCCGCAGGCATTCACCCAGTTGGATTCGCCGACCAGCGGACCGCGGTCATACCAATACCACCACCACCAATAAGAATTGTTGGCATTGGGTCTGTAAACCTTGTATTTCACGTTTTGATTGCGTATGGCCCAGGACCAGAACCAGGAATTATCAGTCAGGTACATATAGTAGGTATTGCTTGGATAGTAAGACCATCCGTTTACATATTGATCCACGATAAAGAGGTCATACGTACCCGCCAAGCCCGGCGCATTTACCTGCACCGAGTTCCAGCAGGTGTACCAATACCAGTCATAGTTGATCCAGGTGAGGTGGTCCATCGGGAAGGTAATCTGCATTGTGCCATTGTCGTTCACTACGGTTCCGTCACGCTCGTAGCTCCATTGGCCGGTTTCTGCTGAATAGCTCCAGATAGGAATCACATCGCCGGCTTTCAGGGTTTGATTGGTCGTCGGGTTTACGAGCGATGGGTCGATAGACATCGTAACCTGAATGGGCTTGTCAAACTTTTTCACTTCCTTGCCGCCTACCGTCATGTCGATGCTGCCGAAGCCTGCCGACATAAAGAACAGCGATTGGGTAGAGCCGTCGGCCATTTTCACGTTTTCGGGTGAGAAGCCGCCGGGAAAAGAACTTAATGAAGTAGGGCTGCGCGTGTCGAAGTGGCCTACGCTCATGCTGACACTGCTGCCGGTAAGCTGATTGCCCTGCGCATCAAAAAATTTGGTTCCGGCTTCTACTTCTACTTTGGCCCACTCCTGCTTTCCACCGGTCAGCGGCGTGTTGAGTGTGGTGGTAGCCGGGAGGGCGCTGTTACTCAGGGCACGACTGCCGGATGCAAACGAAATCCCTTGTGCCGGATTGGTAGTATTGGTCATATTGGCCTGCACCAGCTGGTCAAACTGATTTTCGCCAATCCGCATCGGAACGTTGATTTTCAGATATCCGTTTGCTTTCACAATGACGTTGAACCGGATCGGATTGCTTTCCGTGGGCGTACGGTCAGGCGAAATGGCAAAGCTCATTGAGCCTTCGTTTACGTTTATTTTCCGGGTTCCGGAAATATCATAAACATAGGCAGAGTCCGGGCCGGTGATTTGCACGGTAGCATTAGCGGTTTGCGGCAGCCGGGAGAGCGCCGCAGCGTCATACACCTGAAGCTGTGCGGTGTATTTCAGGAAGTTGGTATTGACGTTGAGCTGAACATCGTCAGTGGGTGATTTCTGGCAGCTGATACCGGTTATCAATATTAGAAACGCCAGCAGTGGGTAAATAATTTTCTGTTTCATGGAAAAGCGGATTGAGAGAGATCCGGTTTAGCGGATTTTATAAGTGAAATTGAGTTGCACCAGCGGAAGCCAGCGGTAGTCCTTTAGGTTTTCTTCCATAATCGGCCCGTTCTGGCTGTTGCCGGCCATAGCACCATAGCCGTCGAGGGTAACGCTGGGCTTGGGAAGCATGTAAGTACCTACATCCAGGTTCACGCTGAACCGGTCATACGGAAAAGCCCGCAGCAGTCCAAGGCCCAGATAAGGGGCTACGCCCTTCCAGCTAATCTCCCCTTTCATCCCCCCAAGCAGCGATTTATCAACAACGATATCTCCGTATTTCTGAGCCTTCTCCGGCGTGATTTCAATATCAGTGTTGGCACTCATAAAGTACCCGAAACCGCCAACGACCCGAAACCAATCCGCTTTTTTGAAAGGCTGATACTCCGCCAACAAATGGATATTGGCAAATTTGGCGTCTGCAGTGATTTCGGCTTTAACACTTTCCAGATCAACCCCAGTAACAATGCTGCCGGGCAAATACGAAAAGCCCAATCGGCCATTAAGACCCGGTATAATGCCCACACGGCCTTCCAGTCCAATGCCCTGCGTACCCAGATGGAACGCGACGGTCATTGGGTATCGAACGACTTTAGGCTTTTGGTCTTCCGGTGTAGGGTTGTTTAATGCGTCGAGGGCCGGACCAAGCTGCGGTTTGGTAACCGGTGGCGGCGGCTTGGTGTTGGGATCGAATCGCTGTGCCAGTAAGGGCTGAGCAGCTAATAAACAGGTAGCGAAGAGAAGAGTGGCTTTCATATTGGAAAGAGCTTTTACAAGCGCAAAAGTAATAAAAGGATGCTCAAAGTTTATTACGTATTTCTACGCAATCTTTAGATTTTTTTTACAAAAGTCCTTAGAAGATCATTTAATAAAATTTAAAATCCCATCTAATTCCCGGAAAACAGCACTTTTAATCCCCTTCTTCTAAAGTAAATAAGGCTTCAACAACACAGTCCAGCACCCGCGCCAGCTTGAGGGCCAACACCGTGGTCGGAACGTATTTTCCGGTTTCTATCGCGTGGATAGATTGTCGGGAGACACCTGTTTTCGCTGCAAGATCTGTTTGTGACCAACCTTTTTGCAAGCGCAGTTCGCGGACGTTGTTTGTCATGACCGAAGCGCGCGGAAACGGTTCATCAAACGCTGCCCTTTATAAAAAATAAGATACAGAAGCAAAACGGTAAACAAATGCGAGGCAGCCAGCACCGGAAAAGCCCAGCCATAGCTGAAAAGAATCAGCCCTAGGCTGATAATTGTGTGCACCAGCACAGCCAGCAGCAAGGCCCGGAAACGCAGTGCAACAGAATATTCATCTTCATCAGCCTCGCGGCTAAACCCATAAACCAGCAGACTCACCAGAAATCCAGTCAGAAAAACTTCATCACTCAGGTTATCATTGCTCAACAGCGCATTCGAGGGCGCTTTGTGGGCCAGAAACGGTAGTTCAAAGTTGTATTCAACACTTAAAATAACCAGAACCAGAAAAACAATACACAGCAAAAAAGCCGGTTTTTGGAGACGATGGGGAAAAAGAAGAAGTTTCATAGGGGCCAATTTTTACACCCAAATGTAAAGCATACTTTACAAATAAAAAATACTTTTCTTCCAGGCAGGATTCTCCCCGGTATCTTTTTTTAGGAAGAAACATCTTTAGAATCCCATCTTATGGCTCGCATTCCTTTTGATTATGCCCTTGACTACAAATCGCTGGACCTGCGACAAAATCCGGAATTGTATCGCGTGGGCAAGGGCGAGCAGGGCGTTTTGCTGGTTGAGCCTTATAAGTCGGAGATTCTGCCCTACTGGCGATTTAAAAATCCGGAAATCGCCGAGGAATCTGCCCAAAAAATCTTTTCGCTTTTTGAAGAATACCGGAATCAAAAAGATTTTGTGGGGATGGATATGGCCCGGAAGTTTTTGCAAATGGGCTACACCCGCGCCCGCCGCTATGCCAACCACAAAGGCGGTAAAAAGTACGACGGCCCGGTTCCCGCCGACAAGAAAGGCCAAAGCGGCGCACATGGCCGCGAAGAGCTGCCCCGGCAACCAGAAGACGCCGAAAAAGCGGCTTCCGCCCGCATTTTTTATGGATTTTGGAAAAAGGCAGAAGCCGACGAAATCTACGCTGCGGCTAAGAAGGCCCACATCCGCCAATACGAAACCCTTTAGGGGTTCAAGAGACCTTATATTTTCCGGAAAAAAGGCCTTGTTTCCGGAAATCCAAACCGCTCCCCTACCCCTCGCTACAGCTGTTCTCTGGAAAGCAAAATCTCAATCTTTTTCTCCGGAATCTTCTGCTCCGGCCGAAGCGGTTTCCGGTTTATAAATCTGCTCCAGCAAGGCAAAAAGCTCCGGGTGAGATTCCTGCAAATATTCCGGTCGCTGGAAATAATATTCCGACACCACAGCCAGAAATTCGGCCTCATTGCGCCCGCCATAATCGTTGATGTCGCGGTCTTTTCCGGAGCGGATGTCGGCAATGGCCTGTTGCACGTGTTGGAGCCACGGCCCGGCCAGTTCGGGCGGCAACAGCGCTTCGGGAACGCCATCTACCGCGCCGTCGGTTTTGTCGATCAGGTGCACAAATTCATGAATCGCCGTGTTGCCGCGCCCTTGTTGTTCAAAACCAGTGCGCAGGGCCGAAAGACCAATCACCATCAAGCGGTTCAGCACCCCGTCGCCTACCATCCCCATCACATTCTCCTCTTCGGGTGCACCGCGAAAATCCTTACTGAAATTTCCGGAACGAATCACCACCTCATCGAGGTACGAATATTCCCAATCGGGCTGGTGAAATACCGGAATAATGGCCGCGGCAGCTACATAAATGCGGTCGAGCATTTTAATCCGGACCCCTTGGGCGGGCGTGATGCGGACGGTTTGGAGAAAAGCAATCACACGGGCGCGAAAGATTTCCTGTTGGTCGGGCGATAAGTTTTTATAAAAACGAACGTGCAGCAGCAGCCGGTGGGCACGACGCGGCGTGGGCACAACCGTATTGCCCACTTTCTTTTTTCCGGAAAAATATAAAATCAGAATTGTAAGCGCGACAACGCCCACTAAGAGGTAGAAGGGAAGCAAGGGACAGGGATTTTAGCAGGCTCCAAAGCAAAATCGTTCCCGGAAACAGGAGCTTGTACCTATGTAATCATCCCGTTTTTACACTGGAGCAATATTTTTTTAAGTCATAATTTAATGCTAAGTCAAAGGAATACTTTAGCTTTGTTAAGGCAGCTGTTTCTTCTTGGAAAATTCTTGTTGCCAAATGTTTTTATCCAATCAACTGCCTGAAAGCAAAGAATCTATGCCTTAAAAGTAAGAATCCCATAACCAGTATATTTACTGTTTTGAGGGAAACTGTATAAAGAAACCTTGTTGTTATTATTTTTTCGCTTCACCATCCAACCGCTTTTTATGAAAAAAACACTCCTCAGTATCGCTGTTTTTTCCGGCATTTCAATTGCCGGGTACAGCCAGACTTATCAGAAAGCTTTCCTCGAAGCCGGCAATATCCGCGCCTCGCTGATGACCACTGCAAACATGTGGTTTGATCCTGGCACCAATGCACCAGCGTGTGAATTCCCGAAAGGCAGCGGGAAACATGCGGGCTACGGAGCCGGTTTGTGGGTAGGCGGAAAAATCAACGGCAACGTGGCAACCGCTGCGGTTCTTTACAACTCCGCTGGTATAAAGGATTATTTTCCGGGAATCCTGAGCGCAGCCGGCACTTCGGACACGGCGATGGCACGGCAGTGGCAACGCATCTGGGCTATCCGGCGCAGCACCATCGACAGCTTTCGGGCCATCGTCAGCAGTGTGGGCACTTCTAACCCGACTGCTTTAGAGGCAGCGCTTACCGGCAGTTCGTTTGATGACCTGAAAGCGTGGCCGGCGAAAGGCTCTGCTACGATTAAAGGCAATAACAACGTCGCGCTTTCACTCGCCATGACGCCCACCCGCGACTACGCGCCGTTTGTGGATGTGGATGGCGATGGGGCTTACAACTACCTGGCCGGCGATTACCCCAAAATCAAAGGCGAGCAAATGCTATGGATGGTTTTTAACGATATGGCCTACACTAAAACTCAGTCCAGCTCGATTGGAATGGGGCTGGAAATTCACCTTTCTGCCTATGCTTATAACCGGGGCACGATTGCTGACAATATTCAGTTTTACGAGTATAAAATCCACAACTACGGCTTTGACGATATTGATTCCACCCGCGTTTCCATTTGGGCGGATATGGATTTGGGGTTTGCCAATGATGACTACATTGGCTTTGACTCCAGCCGACGATTGGGTTATACCTACAACGCAACCCTGATTGACGGGAACGGTGCACCAGGGCATTATGGGGCCAACCCGCCCATTTCCGGTATAGCATTGCTGCGGGCGATTGGCGACAACGGAGCCAGCCGGGTGCCGATAGGTGGTTTCACTTATTTCAACAACGGTTCTGCGAATCCACTACCCTGCAACCAGGATCCGGGAAACGCTCCGGAATTTTATAACATGATGTCGGGAACGGACCGTTGTGGGCAACCGTTTATCAACCCGTTAACCGGGCAAGCCACCACAACGCTATTTCCGGGAAACCCATCAAACAATAGCCAGTGGTCGGAGTGTTCTCAAAGTAACGCGCAGGGCGACCGCCGGTTTATTCTTTCTTCCGCGCCCTTTCAAATGCAGGCCGGGACTACCAAAGAAGTTGCATTTGCCTTGGTTATCTCACCTGACGGCGGGGGCTGCCCCAACACGGATATTTCCGGAATTCAGCAAACCACCGACACGGCTTATGCCTACTACGACAACCCTCCGGCACCGGCAGGCGTGAAGAACACCTCGCCTTTTTCCGGTATTTCCCTTTCCCCCAACCCGGCCCAAACCGAGCTGAACGTTCAGAATCTGCCTTCGGCAAATACAACGATTCAGGTGCTGGACGTAACGGGCAAGACCATTTCGCTGCCCATTCAGCAACGCGGAACAGAAGTGATTGTGCAAACCACAACACTGGCACCTGGCATGTATCTGCTGCAAATCGCAAACAGCGAGGCAACAGAAACCCGACGGTTTATCAAAGAATAAGCAAGCTATATTGAAATAAAAAAACAGGACGCGCAAGAAAAGCGCGTCCTGTTTTTTTATTTCCGGAAATCCTCTCTGTTGGCTACGCAAACCAGTATCCCTCCGCTCCTTTCTTGTGCATTCCAACATCTAAACGAACCGCCGAAAAGCGATAATTATTATTTGTGTTTTGCCATTTGCATTTTGATAGCCAATACTTTTGCATTTTATCAACTTATGCTAACCATCTTTTCGCACATGTCTGCCCTGGCAGCTCAACACGACGCTATCAATCTGGCACAGGGTTTTCCGGATTTCCCGATTGATGGCAAACTGGCGTCGTTTGTGACCAAAGCCATTCAATCGGGGGCCAATCAGTATGCGCCAATGGCGGGGCTTCCGGCTTTTCAGCAGGCCATTGCAGGGAAGATTTCCCGGGATCTGGGCGTAGCGGTGGATGGTGCAAAGGAGGTTACCATCACGCCCGGTGCTACGTATGCACTCTACACGGCGGCGCAAACCATTCTGTATCCCAAAGAAGAATGCATTGTGCTGGAGCCGGCCTATGATTCGTATGCACCGGCAATCTTGGCGGCAAAGGCAAAGCCTGTTTTTGTGCCCTTAATTTCCGGAAATTTCCGCCCCGATTTCGACCGGATTGCAGCCGCCCTTACGCCCCGCACCAAAGCTATTTTTATCAACACGCCTCATAACCCGACGGGTACGGTGTGGGAGCCGGAAGATTTCCGGAATCTGGCGGACCTGGTGCAGCGGCGTGGGCTGTATGTGATCTCCGACGAGGTTTATGATCAGATTGTTTTTGATGGCCGGAAGCATCTTTCGGTGTTGCAGTTTCCCGAACTGCGGGAGCGGGCTTTCGTGTGTTTTTCGTATGGAAAATCCACCCACACGACCGGCTGGAAGATTGGCTCGTGCGTGGCACCGCCCCGCCTGACCGAAGATTTCCGGAAAATCCACCAATATCTTGCTTTCTCGGTGAATACGCCCATGCAAGTGGCTTTGGCTAAATACCTTTCACCGGATTATTTCGCGCCGCCTGCCGACCTGCTTCAGCCGCGCCGCGATCTTTTGATTTCGCTCCTGAAAGATACCCCGTTTCGCATTCTGGAACCCGCTGCCGGAACGTATTTCCAATTGGCAGATTACAGCGCGATTTCTAACAAGCCGGAAAAAGAAGTTGCTGAATGGCTTACCAAAGAGTATGGCGTGGCCACCATTCCGGTATCTGCTTTTTATCACGACGAACGCAACCAAAACCTGTTGCGCTTTTGCTTTGCCAAGAAAGAAGAAACGCTGCGCGCCGCCGCAGAGAAGCTGAAAGAAGTTAAAAGGGGTTAGAATCTACTGACGGGAAAGCACTGTTTTCACACTCTGATGTTATAATAGGCGACTTTATCTTTCTCTAAAAAGAGGCCTAACGGGAGTTTTTACCAAACTAACAGCGGTTTTTTGGAAACTAACGAGGGTTTTTGACCATCTAACAAGGGTTTTTCGGAAACTAACAGCGGTTTTTACCAATCTAACGACGGTTTTTCGGAAACTAACAGCGGTTTTTGAGGATTGATGATCGGTTTTTCGGAAACTATCGCTTCCTTAATCCCTTTGGCCCCCCTGGCCTCCAAAGGGGGAATTTCCTCAATGCCTTATCCCTAAACGAGTAGAGACAAGGCATGCCTTGTCTCTACGGAATCCTTTATTCTTTTTTGACCCTGCTGCCAAAAGAGAAATTTTCTCTCATATCTTGCCCCCCTGCCCCCGAAGGGGGGAATTCCCACACTATTCACTATTCACTATCCACTATCCCTCATCCCTAATAACCAATCACCTGCTCTTCGATGGTTTCCGGAATGGCCCGGAATTCGTATTGCTGGTTCCGGAGTTGGGGTTCGAAGCCGGCTTCGCGGATGGCATCCTGAATGCCTTGGGCAGTGAAGCGATGGGGGGCACCGGCGGCGCTCACCACGTTTTCCTCAATCATAATGGAGCCGAAATCGTTGGCTCCGGCATGAAGGCAAATTTGGGCAGTTGCCTTGCCAACGGTGAGCCACGATGCCTGAATATTTTTCACATTGGGCAGCATGATGCGGCTGAGGGCAATCATGCGGATGTATTCGGCAGGTGTGGTGTCGTTTTTGGCGCGGCGGATTTTGCGCAGCAAGGTGTCTACATCCTGAAATGTCCAGGGAATAAAGGCCAGAAAGCCTTTGGCACCTTCGGGTTTCCGGGATTGCACTTCGCGAAGTTTTACGAGATGTTCGAACCGCTCCTGAATGGTTTCGACATGGCCAAACATCATGGTGGCCGAAGTGGTGAGCCCGATTTTGTGGGCTTCGTGCATAATGTCGAGCCATTCCTGCGCACCGCATTTGCCTTTGGAAATCAGGCGACGCACGCGGTCGTCGAGGATTTCGGCACCGGGACCGGGCATGGAATCCATGCCGGCGTCCTTAAGAGTTTGCAAGGCAAAGGCCGGCGTTACGCCGCTTACGCGGCAGATGTGGGCAATCTCCGGCGGCCCGAGCGCGTGGAGTTTTAGTTGGGGAAATTCTTTTTTTAATTCCCGGAAAAGGTCGGCGTAATAATCCAGTCCCAGCTCTGGATGGTGGCCGCCCTGAAGCAACAGCTGCTCGCCGCCGTAGCGAAAGGTTTCTTCTATTTTTTTACGATACGTGGGCAGGTCGGTGATATAGGCTTCGGGATGACCGGGAATGCGGTAGAAGTTGCAAAACTTGCAGTTGGCCACACACACGTTGGTGGTGTTCATGTTGCGGTCAATAATCCAGGTTACTTTCCCGTGCGGCACCTGCTTTTTGCGTAGTTCATTGGCCACATACATCAACATGGGCAGGGGCGCGTTTTCAAACAGAAAAACGCCTTCCTCGGCGGAGAGAAACTCAAAAGCTAATGCCCGCCGGTACAACGACTCTAAATCCATAGGTGCAAAATTAACGCCTGAAACGTAGTTTGGTTGGAGCCGATGGCGTTGGAACTTCGTGTTGGAGTTTCACGTTGGAGCCCTTCGGGCGTTGGAAACGATTTCTTGTTTGTGTTGCACCTTGCGGGGCTTTAAGAAAATAAACGGCAACGCCTCCAACGGCGTCAGCCTCTAAGGCACTGCTCCACAGCCTGCCACAACACTTCGGCCCCACGCTCCCAGGTGTATTTGGCTGTTTGCGCCGGCGCTTTGGCAATAAGATTGTTGCGCAGGGCTTCGTCTTTAAAAAGCAGTTGCATGGCATCGGCAATGCTTTGCGGATCAGTGGGATCGCAGCGCAAGACAGCCTCGCCGCCTACTTCCGGCATAGATGAATTGTCGCTTACGATGGCCGGAACGCCACACTGCAACGCTTCCAAGATGGGAATGCCAAAGCCTTCAAAAAGAGATGGATAGACCATTGCGTAGGCCCCGCCGATAATCTGGGCCAGGTCTTCCACCGAGCAGTAGCCGGGCCAGATCACGTCTTCTTTGAAAACCATGTGCTCGCGATACTTATTAATCTCGTCGGCCTTCCAGGCGGGCTTTCCGGCAATAATGAGTTTCATATCGCTGCGTTGGCGCTTCTTGAACCGCACAAACGCGCGCAGCAGGTTCACGGTGTTTTTCCGGGGTTGCAGCGCCCCGACATACACAAAATATTCGCTGCCGCCCGCCCATTTTTCTTTTGCTTTTTCCCGCGCTTCCCAGCTCAGCGGGCGATATTGGTCTTGCGCTCCATTGCAGGAAACCATTATTTTTTGGGGGTCCAGGCCATAGCGGGCGGCAATATCTTCTTTGGAAAACTCCGAAACCGTAACGACCCGACAGGCTTTTTGCACCAGCCGTGGCGTGGCATATCGCAGGTAGCGCAGGTGAGAAGGCTTCATGTGTTGCGGAAACCGGTCGAAGGCGAGGTCGTGGATAACCACAACCTGTGGCACACTGGTGTGCAGGCTGCCCATCCCATCAGGAGACAGAAAGACATCGGCTTTATAGCGGCGCAGCAGGCGCGGCACCGTTACCTCAAACCACAGATACCACAACACCGGATGGCGCGCGGGCGGACCGGCATACACGCCGGTAACATTGGGCCCGAACAAAAACTGGTTGTCGAAAGGACGGTCAAATAAAAAGATAAATTCATGCTCCGGATGCGCAGCAGCAATGCGCGAAAGTGTTTGATACGTGTACCAACCAATGCCTTCCAACTGGTCTTTCAACAACAAACGGGTATTGACAGCAATGCGCATAATGAGGGCGCAAAAGTATAAAAGGAGATGTAGAGACACGATGCATCGCGTCTTCTTCCGTTTTTATACAGTTTTTATACAGACGCGATGAATCGCGTCTCTACGGGTTCTCTTTTGTCTTTTGTCTATCGTCTTTGGTCTCTATCCCTAATTTCGCCTTCCCGTGCGCCGCTTGTTTGTTACCAATCTCTTATTTGTCATTGCCGTCAATGCATTGGTAAAGCCGATTTATGTACTGGGCGTGGATCGCGCAGTGCAAAATCATGTAGGCCCGGCGTCTTTTGGCATGTATCAGGCACTGGTCAATCTGGCGCTTATCTTCACCGTGCTGCTCGATTTTGGACTGGCCAACTATAACATCCGTATGGTGGCCGCAGCACCCGACCAATTACCGCAGCGGATGGGCGCGCTGCTGACGGCGCGCGTGCTGCTTTCGGCCACGTTTTGCACGGTTGTTTTCGGTGCGGCGCTCTTGTTAGGCTACCGTGGCCCTTCGCTGGGGTTGCTGGGCGGCGTCTTGTTGATTCAATGCCTTTCGCAGGCGCATCTTTTCTTTCGCAGCTGCCTTTCGGGACTGCATAAGTTTAAAGCCGACAGTTTGCTTTCGGTGGCCGACCGCCTGTTGATGATTGGCCTGTGTGCGTTCCTGTTGCGTTTTCCGCAGTTCAGCCTTCGGTGGTTTATCGGCGCGCAAATCGGCTGTTATGCGGTGGCCTTGCTGATCGGGATGCGGCTGGTGCGGCATTTCTCGCCGGTGCGGCTCCGGTTTACGCTCCGGTTGCAGCCTGTTTGGGCGGCCATGCGCGAAAGCCTACCCTATGCGCTGATTTCTTTCCTGATGGCGTTTTACCTGCGGCTCGATGCCATGCTGATTGAGCGCCTTTCGGGTGCCGAGGAAGCCGGCAAATATGCTGCTGCCTACCGGCTGCTGGATGTAGGCCAGATGTTTGGTCTCACATTTGCCTCCATGCTGCTGCCGCTTTTTGGCAGGCTTCATGCCGAAAAAAAATCTGTTCGTCCTTTGGTAGAGACCAGCGCCAATTTGCTGCTGCCGGTTTCTTTTATCGTGGCCGGTGTAGGGCTTTTTTATGCCCAACCCATCATGACCTTGTTCTACCCCGCCCACGGCCCTGCCGAAGCGCCCATTTTCACCCTGCTGATGTTGGCTTTTCCGGCTTTTTGCCTTACGCATGTGTATTCTACCCTGCTCACGGCCACGGGTCAGCTCCGGAAAATGAATCAGATTGCAACGGTGGCATGTGTGGTGAGCCTGATGGCGAATTTATTTTTCATTCGCCGCTACCAGAGCGTCGGCGGTGGCTGGGCCACGCTGGTTACGCAGTGGATGGTGTCTTCGGCCTATGCCGTTTGGGCCAGCCGCACGTCGGGGTTGGCCTTCCGGCCCAAGTGGCTGGGCAGCATGGTGTTGTATGCGCTGCTGGTAATAATGATTGGGTATGGAACTACCTTTTTGCCCCTGCCCTGGCCCGTGCGCCTGGCCATCCTATGCCTGATTTCCGGAATTTTACTCTTCCCGATGCGGTTTATTTCCATAGGTGGCTTAAAACAGGTTTTTGCGCGGCAGGGCGGATAGCTCAGAATTCTAAAAACGTTCCGGATTACAGGATAAAAATTCTTGCATTTTGCGTTTATAAGGGGAAATCGCATTCTCCTCTCCGACTTCCTCTCTTTTGTCTTTTATCTTTCGTCTTTTTTGGCGTGCCCCTTCGGGTCGGGCTTTCGGCTGTGCTGTCACCGGGAGCTTGACGAAGGGTCTATCCCTCACGCAAACAAAGCCATCCGTCAGGTTTTTGAAACCTGACGGGTGTCTTTGTTTTCCGGAAATAAGCGGCTTTTACCAACACCCCAATCCCGCTAATAGGTGTAATTTGGACGCGTAAAAGTGTTTGTATGAAATTCCGTCTCGCTCTCTGCGGCACCTTGCTGCCTTTTCTGTCTTTTGCTCAAACAGGGAATAGCTGTGGAGAAAAGAAAATTCAAACTTTTCAAAAAGCCCAGAAAGCAGCCCTGGCTACGGTAGAGGAAGAGTGGTATGACGTAAAACACGTGGCGCTGGACTTGCGGCTCACGCACCTTTCGACCGCCATTAGTGGCAACGCCACCACCCGCGCACTGGTAACGGCGGCTACCCTGCCCACGTATGCCTTCACGCTGGATACGACCCTGACGATTGATTCTGTATGGGTGAATGGACAGAATCTACCGGTGGCTACAAGCGGGCGAAACATCCGGAAAATCACGCTTCCAACGCCGCTTTCGCAGGGAGATACCCTGACAGCGCAGGTGTTTTACCACGGGCAACCGCCGAGCGGCAGCGGCTTTTTTACAAAAGGTTTGAATCATTTTTCCCTGCCGTCGGGCACAAATGTTACTTACACGCTGGCCGATATGTATTACGCCGCCGAATGGTGGCCCTGCAAGATGGACATCCGCGACAAGATTGACTCTACGGATTTTCACATCACCGTTCCGACAGGGGCCGTAGCGGGCAGTAATGGAGTTTTAAAAGCGGTGGTTCCCGTTTCTTCAACCGAAACCCGTTATGAATGGAGCCACCGTGCGCCCATCAAATATTACCTTATCAGCGCAGCGGTTGCGCCCTATACGGAGCGCTCCTACTCGATGCAGTTTGCCGACGGCGACACGATGCGCATCCAAAACTTTGTGTACGACACCGCCGGCATCAACGCCGAAAGCCGCAACGCGCTGGACTCGGTGGGCTATGCATTAAATCTGTTCTCCGGCCTTTTCGGAAAATATCCTTTCTACAAAGAAAAATATGGCAACTGCCTCGTGCCGCTGGGCGGTGGGATGGAACACCAAACGATGACTTCGCTGGGTTATAATGTGGGACGGATAGTGACGATGCACGAGTTGGGCCATCAGTGGTGGGGCGATTGCGTGTCGCAGCAAGCCTGGCGCGACATCTGGCTTTCGGAAGGCTTTGCGTCGTTTTGTGAGCTGATTTTTCTGGAACACGCCAACGGCCCCGCCGCCGCAGTGGCCGAGCGGGCCATCAAGACGGCCAGCGTTACCTCGGCGCGGGGCGGCAGCGTGCTGGTGAGCGATACGAATAATGCCTACAGCGTGTTTGACAGCCGGCTGGTATATGACAAGGGAGCAATGGTGGCGAATATGCTGCGTTATGTGGCCCCGACCGACAGCTTGTTTTTCGCGGCCTGCCGCCAATATCAGCAAACCTATAAGTTTCAGAACGCCGCTACCGAAGACCTGAAAGCCGTTTTTGAAAGCGTGTATAACCAGCCGCTCGATAGCTTTTTCCGGCAGTGGGTGGTGGGCGAAGGCTATCCGACGTACTCGGCTTCCTGGGCTTATGACGCCGGAACGGCATTTGTGGAGCTGCGCCAGACAACGTCGCGACCGGCATCGGTGGCTTTCTTTGAAATACCGGTTGAGGTTGAGTTTTATACCCCAAATGGCCCGCAGGTGCGCCGGGTGACTCCCGCACAGGCGGTGCAGCTTTTCTCTTTCCCGATGACCGATTCGGTAACGGGCATTCGCCTTGACCCGGCAGAGCAGCTTATCAAGCGGCGCGGCATTGTTTCCCGCAACCAGGCCCTTTCGGTGGCCGGTGCAGCCGATTTTTCCCCTATCTCCGTTTATCCCAATCCCGCTAACGATACGTGGCAGGTAAGTGGCTTACCGTTGCAGAAGGCTTGGCAGCTAACGGATATTTCCGGAAAAATCATGGCTCAGGGAAAGAGCGACACCGCTACGCTTTTGGTTCCGGCACGGGCGCTTCCGGCAGGGGTGTATTTATTTCGGGTGGAAGGATTGGAAAAAACCTATCGTTTGCTGCGGCCCTGATTTACTGTAGAGACGCCCAAATTGAGCGTCTCTATGGTTGAAAAGCGCCATCCATCATTTTCCAACACCACTCTTTAGCTTTGACGCTTCATGTTTGAATCTATAGGCGAATACCTGGCGCAAATTCAGGCGCACCCGCTGCCCAGCCTTTTGGTGGTGCTGAATCTGATTTTGATTGAAAGCCTGCTGTCGGTGGACAATGCGGCGGTGCTGGCCACCATGGTGCTGGATTTGCCCAAGGAAGACCGGAAAAAGGCGCTGCGCTACGGCATTCTGGGCGCGTATATTTTCCGGGGCTTGTGCCTGGTGGCGGCGGCATGGCTTATTCACATCTGGTGGGCAAAACCCGTGGGCGGTGCGTATCTGCTTTTTCTTTCCCTGAGCTATTTCTTCAAAAAGAAAAGTCCGGAAACGCTGGCCGCTGAGCCACGCAAACGCAGCAAGCTTTACCGGAAAACCGTTGGCGCTTTGGGGCCGTTGTGGTCCACGATTGTGCTGGTGGAAGTAATGGACCTGGCCTTCTCCATCGACAATGTGATTGCGGCCAATGCCTACACACGCAACCTGCTGCTCATCTGGCTGGGCGTTTTTATTGGCATTCTGGCCATGCGGTTTGTGGCGCAGGGATTTGTGCGGCTGATGGAGCGGTTTCCGTTTCTGGAACGCTGCGCTTATCTCGTGATTGGGCTTTTGGGAACCAAATTATTGCTGTCGCTTTACACCCATTTCTATCCCTGTTCGGCGTTTTCTATTTGGCTGGAAGGCGATCTGGAATGCCGTCATATTTCCGGAATTCCGGTGCCCGAAGGCTATCACCCCACCGTTTGGGGCGATACGGTTGTTTCGGTGCTGAGTATTCTGCTGTTTCTGGTTCCGGTGTTTTTCTCGTGGCTGGCCCGGCGGGCACAGCGGCGGAAGAGCCATTGAGAAAAGGGTTCTTTTCAAACAAAAATTTCCGGAAATCTCTAAGCGTTTCTAACAGCAAACAACCTTTGCGCCGAGCCTTCTCAAACCAGATTTTGGGCCTCGGACTTTGGTTTCTGGGATTTGGCTGTTACCCTTATCCCACCGTGTAATACACACAGGTCGTTACAAAATCGCGCAGGTAAGGCAAAGCCGTAATCAAAGGCAATTGCTTGCGCGGCTGCACGCCGAACTTGTAGCGATAAATGGGATTAAAAAGATAGTGCTGTTGTTTTTTAATCTTCAGCCCCGATTTTTTCACGATTTCCTCAAAGCGCTCAATGGTGATTTGGGTGTCTTTGATTTCCATCAGCTCGGCAATGGTGCCTTCGTTTTCACCCATGGCTTTGAGCGCAGCGCGGTAAAGCGGGCGGGGCAACAGGTGATACCAGGGCAGCTTGCTGGCCCACTTGGTTTTGCAGGTTTGCTGGTGGCCGCCAAAAGGCATCATCCACGGTGGGAAACCGAAAAAGATTTGACCGCCGGGCCGCAAAAAGGTTTTCAGGTGCGGAATAAAAGCTTCCTGATTGGGCACATGCTCAATCACATCTTTCAGAATAATCAGGTCGAAAGAATTCCGGTATTTTTCTACAAAATCATCGTCGTAGATGTTTTGGAGCAGGAAAGTGGCCTTGCCGGCAGCGTTTTCCTCGGCCAGAAAATCCCAGGCCATTTCAATGCGCGGCGGATCCAGATCCACGCCCACGCATACTGCACCTTTCTCGATGAACGGCAGGAGCACGCCGCCTTCGCCGCAACCTACTTCCAGCACCATCGTACCCGGCCCGATGGGTTTTGTTTTCTCAATAAAAGGCAACACGTACTGGCGGCTGTTATCTACTTGCTGGTCAAAGCGCAGGCGCGCGTCGGAGTGGTGCTTAAGGGCCATGATAATTTTTAGAAAGCCAAAAATACGGCGAAGGGCCAGACAGAGGCTGTTTCCCGGAAATAGCATTCAAATAAAAAGCCCTGGCACTTGTGCAGGGCTTTTTGGAAAAGGAGAAAACGACTTTACGGAAGTTTTTTGAACGTGGTTTCAGAGCGATGCTCGCGCCCATCTCTATTATAGGAATAGAAGGTTACAAAGTTAGAGCTGGTCAGGCTTTTTAGATTAGTCGTGTCTTTACCGAGGTTAGTTGAAATGTAAATAGCGGATTTGTCAGCCGCCATAGTATATTTAAAATTGTTATCTTCTTTGCTATCCACAGTACATGGAATTGTCCCCCTATTTATTGTTCCGGTACCATCCGTTCGAAAGGTGATAGAGTTATCCCGCTCGCAGGCTTCCAGGGAGTCGATTGTGTAAGTCCAGGTATCCGTCTTACCATTTTCGGTTTCCCAATAAACCTGTTTTTCATAACTCCAAGTGCCGACAATGGTCGCATTACCATTTCCACTGCCACCATTGTTATTGTCTTTGTCTTTGTTACAGGCGGCAATAGTGAAAGCCAGTCCTGCGGAGAGGAAGAGGAGTGGTTTTTTTATAAAAAAGAAATTGAATTCGGGCGAAAGTAGTAGCAGCGCTTAGCATTTTAAAGGCTTCTTAGCTAAAACGCCCATTTTTCAATGGAACTACGTAGTGATTGCATAGAAATACGCGGCTGTTGCACGGATATACAATGAAAATTCCCGGAAATTTTGCTCAACCCTTCGCGGTCTCTCAACCCTATCAACACCATCAACCCATTCGCTATCTTACTTTTGCGCCCATGCAATCAACGCTTAGCGAACAGGAAATCGTTCGCCGGGAGAAACTGGCCGAGCTGCAACGCCTGGGCATCGACCCCTACCCGGCCCCTACTTTCGACATTACCCACAAAGCCACTGATATTCTTTCCACCTACAAAGGCGAGGAAGACAACGAAGCATTTAAGGAAGTGTCGCTGGCGGGCCGCATCATGAGCATCCGCGACATGGGCAAGGCCGCTTTTGCGGTGATTCAGGACGCCTCGGGCCGCATTCAGATTTACCTGCGCCGCGACGACCTCTGCCCCGGCGAAGACAAAACGCTGTATAACCAGGTCATCAAAAAACTCCTCGATATCGGTGATTTCGTAGGTGTAAAAGGCTTTGTTTTTAAAACCAAAACCGGTGAAACCTCCGTTCACGTGGAGGACTTTAAGCTCTTGGGCAAAGCCCTGCGGCCCCTGCCAATCGTAAAAGAAAAAGACGGCGAAGTGTATGACGCCGTCACCGACCCGGAATTCCGCTACCGGCAGCGCTACGCCGATTTGATTGTAAACCCTGGCGTGCGCGACACGTTTACGAAAATCACCAAAATGAAAGCCGCCATCCGTCGTTTCTTAGACGAGCGCGGCGCTTTGGAAGTGGATACGCCGGTACTGCAACCCATTCCCGGCGGCGCGATTGCGCGGCCGTTCGTGTCGCACCACAACGCGCTGGACATTCCCCTGTACCTGCGCATTGCCAATGAGCTGTACCTGAAGCGCCTCATTGTGGGCGGCTTTGACTGGGTGTATGAATTTTCCCGGAATTTCCGGAACGAAGGCATGGACCGGACCCACAATCCGGAGTTTACGATTCTGGAGTTTTACACCGCCTACAAAGATTATTTGTGGATGATGGAAACCACCGAGCAGCTTTTGGAGCAAACCGCGCTGGCTACCAATGGCACCACCGTTACCGAAGTAGGCGGAAAGGAAATCGATTTTAAAGCGCCCTACGCCCGCGTGCCCATTTTTGAGGCCATCAAAACCCACACCGGCGTGGACGTTTCCGGAATGGACGAGGCACAACTGTTCCAGACCTGCAAAGACCTGAAGCTCGAGGTGGACGCCACGATGGGCAAAGGCAAACTGATTGACACCATTTTCGGTGACCTGTGCGAGGCGCATTATATCCAGCCTACATTCATCACCGATTATCCGGTGGAGATGAGCCCGCTAACGAAAAAGCACCGCGAAAAAGAAGGCCTTGTAGAGCGTTTTGAGCTGATTGTGGCCGGTAAGGAAATCGCCAACGCCTACTCGGAGTTGAACGACCCGATCGATCAGCGCGAGCGCTTTGAGGAACAAGTGCGATTGATGGAGCGCGGCGACGACGAAGCGATGTACATCGACCACGATTTCCTTCGCGCGCTGGAATATGGTATGCCACCGACCGCCGGTATTGGCATTGGTATTGAGCGCTTGGCGATGTTGCTCACCGGGCAGGTTTCGATTCAGGATGTGCTCTTGTTCCCGCAAATGCGCCCGGAGAAAACAGATGCTTAAAATGCCTTTCAAGGCCCTGTAATTTCCGGAAATCCACCTGTATTTTCCGGAAAACAAAAGCCCGGAGCGATGACGCTCCGGGCTTTTTATTGTAAATGGTACCAGGAAAGCACTAAGGGAGTTTCGACAAATAAACAGTTACCGAGTAGGTCTTCTTGCTATCTTGTCCGGTTTGGTTCAGCACCAGCGAAGAGCCGTTTAAGGTCTGGATGTTCAGGGTATTGCTGCTGCTGCCAGCAGAGGTAATCGTTAACTTGGAGTTGTTGTCGAGCAAGGCATAGCCAAACGAATCCACAGTGCCGGTTTGACCGTTGCATAGCTTATCTCCGGGACTGTTATACCCTTTCCCGCCGGCCAGAAACGCGATAAAGTTATCCTGATCGCACGGTTCAGCATCCCCTTTGTATGTAGTATCGATTTCGGTTTTACCGCCGCCGGATTCGGTCAGAATGATTTTGTCGGGGCTCCATTTGCCGATAATCAAATCGGTTGGTGAGCCGTTATTGTCTTTTTTGCAGGAAGCCAGCACGCCGGTTGCGCCCAGCAACAGTAGCCAAAATGATTTTTTCATACAGGTTGTTTTTTTGAAGAGAACCACGAACATCAAACGGGAAAGCCCTGAGACAGAAAGCAGATCCGGCATTCCAATAAAAAAAAGTTTTTTAAAAAAGTGCGCCAGCAGTTGTGGACCGGCCAATGCGCTTTTCCGGAAAAAAGCCATTTTCTGTTGCATCCGGTCTACCAGAGGCGAAACCAGTCGGCTACGGAATTTTCTTGAAACTGGTTTCAACCGTGAGCATTCCGCCATTGGTCGAATAATCTTTATAAAAAACCAGCGAGGAATTGTTTAAGGTTTTTAAGTTGAAGGTGTCATTGTATCCACGAGCACTGATATACAGACTCTTATTGTTGTTCGTCAGAGCATAAGAGAAAGAATCGGCCGTAGCGGCTTCGCCGGCACACAGGGTAGCGCCTTTGCTGATATAGCCCATACCATTTGGCGCAAACGCCATAAAATTGTCTTGCAGACAAGCATCCAGATCGGCGTTTCTAACAGCAGTGTCTTTTAAAACCACCCCGCCTACCGAAAGTCTGGTGTTGGACTGCTCCAGCTGCCATTTGCCCTGAAGATTATTAGCGGGCGCAGGGTCGTTTTTGTCTTTATTGCAGGCGGAGAACAGGCCAGCTCCGCCAAGCGCAAGCATCAAAAAAGCTTTTTTCATGTGGGAGGTTCTTTGAGTTAAAATCTTTTTCTAAAACGAAGAAATGGTTCGCGGCCCCTATATCAAAAAATCCTTCTCAGAAAAGCCTGAGAAGGATTTTTAAAGGAGAGATTTTCCGGAAATTTCCGGAAAATTATTAGGGTTTTACGGGAGCGGTCGCTGTTGCAGCACCACCTTTGATACCCAGCTTGGTTTTTACGGCTTCCAGAATGTTCTCGGACTCTTTGGCGAAAAGCAACCCGCCGGCAGAAGCATCAAAAACATAGTCGTAGCCTTTTTCGGTCGCTACAGCTTTAATGGCTTTATCGGCCTTGTCCAGGATAGGCTTGTAAAGGTCTTCTTTCTTTTTCTGCACTTTCTCGGTGGCGCTTTGATTGGTGCTTTGCATCCGCGACTCCAGGTCCTGGATTTCCTTGGCTTTTACTTCCTTCACGGCTTCGCTCATCGTAGCCTGCCCGGCCTGAAAATCCTTGATTTTCTTTTCATACTCCTTGCTCATGGTTTCGAGCTGATCCTGATAGGCTTTGGCAAACACTTTCAGGTCATTGTCGGCCTTGGTCACGTCGGGCATGCTTTGCAGCAGTTCCGCAGAGTTGATGTAGCCCAACTTGGGCGATTGGGCAAGCGCAGTGGCAGAAAGGGCAAGTGCGCCCGCCAGTGTCAATACGATTTTCTTCATTACTAATTAAAAAACAGAGAGTTGGTTGAGTTTGTTTGGAAAGGGCGCTTATTTATTGATGCCCAGTTGTTTCAGCACGTCGTCGGAGCGGTCGAGTTTCGGGTCAGCGTAGAAAAGGGTAACGCCACCGGCCTTATCAAGCACCATGTCGTAGCCTTTTTGGGAAGCCATTTTCTGAACGGCGGTGTACACGCGGTCCTGAATGGGTTTTACCAAGGTCTGGCGTTGTTTGAAAAGATCGCCTTCAAAACCAAAGCGTTGCTTTTGCAGCTCTTTGGCGGCTTTTTCCTTGGCTACAATTTCGTCTTCGCGCTTTTTGCGCATCTCGTCGTTGAGCATGGCGCGCTCTGCTGTGTAGCTTTTATACATCCGGTCTACGTCGGCCATGCGGTTGTCGATCTCGGTTTGCCAGTTCTTGGAGGCGCGGTCGAGTTGGTCCTGTGCGGTTTTGTATTCCGGAACGCGGTCCAGGATGTATTTAGAGTCAATAATGCAGTAGCGCTGGGCCGAGGCGGCGAAGGTCGTAGCAACCAAAAGCGCGGCGGAAAGCAGAAAGCGTTTCATACGTGTGTTTTTCATTGTGTGGTTTAAGACGGGAACGCGGGGCAGTGGCTTAATACCTATTCCGGCTCGAAGCCCAACATGAAGTTAAGTTTGCCCATGTCCTTCAGGCTTGTTACGCCGTTGGCCGGGTCGTAGCGGTCAAATCCAAACCCATAGTCGAGCCCCAGGAGGCCAAACATGGGCAGGTACAACCGGATGCCCACGCCTGCCGAGCGGCGCAGCTGGAATGGGTTGTATTCTTTAAAGTTGCTCCAGCCATTGGCCATGTCAAAGAATGCCAGACCGTAGATGGTGCTCGTTGGCGAAAGCGAGAACGGATAGCGCAACTCGATTTGGTATTTGTTGAAAATCGTGGCGTTCTGGGCATACACTTCATAGCCGCGATGCGCGATAATGTCGCGACCGATAAAGAAGCTTTGACCCGAAAGGCCATCGCCACCCACCTGGAAGCGCTCAAATGGCGAGTAGCCGATTTCCGGATTGTAATAACCCAGGAAGCCGTATTTCGCACCCAGCTTCAACACCAGATTGCCCACCACGCGCTGATACCAATTGGCGTTCAGCCGGTAGCGGTGATACTCTACAAACTTGTATTTTTCCTGCGAAGAAAGTGTAGATGGGTCGCGGTCGGAGAAACGGCTGTAAGGCGGGGTAAACTGGAACGTGAAGTTGATGTCGGAGCCACTGCGCGGATAGAGAGGCTGATCCACACTGTAACGCGCAATGCCAATCCGGAAATACAGGTTGTTGGCGATGCCATTGTTAAAGCCCTCGAGCAGGTTATAGTTCTTCAGGTTGTAGCGCTGGTAGTTGACGCCCGTAGTCAGGATAAAGTTGTCATCCGGCCACTTCAACCGGCGCGACAACGATACGCCGCCGCCAATTACCTGCAAATAAGAAGAATCCGGATAGGCCGAGTAATTGGAAAAGCGCGAATACACCACGCTCGTCGTCAGGGCATTGGGCTTTTTGCCACCCAGCCACGGCTCGGTAAACGAGAAGTTCAGCGAGTTGTAGAGCACGCCGTTCGACTGGAAGTTGAACGACAATTTCTGCCCGTCGCCCACCGGCAGCGGATCCCACTGGCGGAACTTAAAGAGATTGCGCAGCGAGAAATTGTTGAACTGAATCCCGATATTGCCGTAGAGCTTCACGCCGCCGCCAAAGCCGAGCGAAAGCTGCAACTGGTCGCTGGATTTTTCCACCACCTGATATTCGATGTCCACCGTTCCGTCTTCAGGATTCGGTTTTGGAACCGGAACCGATTTTTCGGGATCAAAAAAGCCAAGGGCGGCAATCTCGCGCTGCGAGCGGATAATGTCGGTGCGGGAAAACTTGCTGCCCGGCAGGGTGCGGATCTCGCGGCGGATGACGTGCTCGTTGGTGCGGTCGTTTCCGGTAATGGTTACGTTTTTAATCGTCGCCTGTGTGCCTTCGGTGATGCGCATCTCGTAGTTGATGGTATCGCCTACGATGCTTTTCTCCACGGGCTCAATCTGGAAAAACAGGTAGCCGTCATCCATATACGCCGAGGTAATTTCCTCGCTGCCATCCATAGACGGAATGCGGCCCATGCGCTTGTCGAGCAGTTCCTGGCTATACACTTCGCCTCTCTTGATGCCCAGAATCTGCGACAGTTGCTCGCTGGTATATTTGGTGTTGCCTTTCCAGGTAATATCCCCAAAATAATAACGCTTGCCTTCCTTGACCTTCAGGTCGATGTTCATATTTCCGGAAGGCAGCAGGTAGGTGGTATCATCCACAATGGCCGCGTCGCGGTAGCCCAGCGAGTTATACACATCAAGCATCGCCTGCCGGTCTTCGGCAAACTTTTCCGGGTTGTATTTAGAGGAGCGCCAGAACTGATACCGGAAATACGGGTCCAGTGCGTCGAGCGTTTTGGAAAGCGAAAGAAACTCAAAGTTCTTTGCATACTCCCCAAACGACCGGCTGTCTTTGGCATACACGCTCGATTCATCCGCCGGGTGTAGCGTGATACGCGCCATCTCGTGGGTATTCCGGAACGCGCGTTTCAGCCGGGTGTCGGTGATTTGCTCATTTCCGGAAATATTAATTTGGTTGATCTTCGTCTTCGGTCCTTTGTTGATGTCGAAGGTGAGGATGACGCTGTTTTTAAGCTGCGGGTCGGGCCGTTCAATCACATTGACGCGCGTTTGTCCGTAGCCTTTGTCGGCGTAATACTTCTGAATGCGCGCCACAGCGTCCTGCTTAATCCCTTCAGTAACCACCTTGGAAGGCACCAGCCCTACCCTTTTGGCCAACTCTTCGGACTCCGACTTTTTGACGTGGGCAAACGACGACTTCGACAAGCGCGGGCGCTCTTCCACCTGAATGGTCAGGAAGATGCGGTCGCCCACGTATTTATCAATCAGGATCTGCACATCGCTGAACAGCTCCTGCCGCCACAGGTTGCGGATGGCGCGGGCAATGGCCGGGTCACTGGGCAACTTTACCTTTTGGCCCACCGAAAGGCCGGTAACGGTTTGCAGCAGGTCTGCATCCAGGTATTGCACTCCGGTCACGGTGATGCCGCCGATGGTGTATTCCTGCGGACGCGGCGCGCTGATGCTTCCGCCACTGCCCGTGCCGCCCAGCTGGGCTGATGCCGTTTGCGGCGCGGCCAGCAATCCAAAACACAAAACCCCAACAGAAAGGGCTGAAAACTTAAAACGCATGTACTTTCTTAGATAGACTGTATTTGTTCGCTTGTTTTGCCAAACCGGCGTTCGCGTTGCTGATAATCGGCGAGGGCCGCCAGCAGGTGTGGTTTCCGGAAATCGGGCCACGGAACCGGGGTAAAATACAGTTCGGCATAGGCCAGCTGGTACAAGAGAAAATTAGAAATCCGGTGTTCGCCGGAGGTGCGGATCATCAATTCCGGATCAGGATAATCGGCGGTAAAAAGGTGGTTTTCAAACGCAGCTTCGGTAATGTCTTGGGGAAGGATTTCGCCCTGCACAGCCGCCTCGGCCAGCTTCCGCGCCGCGCGAACAATCTCCTGCCGACCCGAATAACTCAGGGCCAGGATGAGCGTTACGCGGTTGTTGTCTTTGGTAATCTCCATCGCCTCGGCCAGCCCGTTTTGACAGGCGGGTGGCAACGATTCCACATCACCGATCACCCGGAGGCGCACGCCTTTGTGGCGCAATTCTTCAATTTCTTTCCGCAGAGTATTCACCAAAAGCTCCATCAGAGCCGCCACTTCGGCCTGTGGGCGTGCCCAGTTTTCGGTCGAAAAAGCATAGAGCGTCAGGTAAGGAATACCGATTTCGCCGCAGGCGTTCACGATTTCGCGCACGCTCAACACGCCTTCATAATGGCCGTGAACGCGGTCTTTGCCGCGCTCTTTGGCCCAGCGGCCGTTGCCGTCCATGATGACGGCGATGTGTTTGGGCAGCCGCTCCGGGTCGATGTGGGGCGGTTGGGATTGTGGGTTCAAAGAATGAAAAACGGGGAAAATGAAATCGCCTTCAGGGACGCGCCCCGAAGCGGGCACAAAGCTACAAAAATAACCACCTGTCCTGCGGGAACGGAAGCCCTAAAAGAACTTAACGGGAATTTAAGGAAGCGAAAAAATGCCTGCCGCGCCTTACCTTTCGCGCCTAATGGTCAAAAATCTCAGCAGCAAGCCCGGCGCGGTGGGCAACTGGATGCGCGAACTGCGCGATGTTCACATTCAAACCGACCGCCTGCGGTTTCGCCACAACCTGGAGCGCATCGGCTTTATCGCCGGTTATGAAATCTCGAAAACACTGCCCCACGCGCGCCAGCAAGTGCAAACGCCGCTGGGCATGGCCGACTGCCATGTGCTGGGTGGGCAACCCGTGATTGCGACCATCCTGCGTGCCGGAATGCCCGTGCACCAGGGGTTGCTGCAATGCTTTGACGGTGCCGATAGCGCCTTCGTGGCCGCTTATCGCAAGCACCACGCCGACGGCAGCTTTGAGATTTACAGCCATTACACCACCTGCCCCGACCTCGACGGTCGCCCGCTCATCATTGCCGACCCGATGCTGGCCACGGGCGCATCGCTGGTGCTGGCGCTGGATACCTTGCTGGAAAACGGCACCCCTTCCTGCATCCATATCGTAGTAGCCATTGCCGCCACCGAAGGCATCGAGCGGGTGCGCCGCAAATACCCGCAGGCCACCATCTGGGCGGGCGATGTGGACGACGAACTCACGGCCAAGAGCTACATCGTTCCCGGCTTGGGCGACGCGGGGGATCTGGCTTTCGGGCAAAAGCGGCAGAATTAAAAAGGGTTGGGGGGTTAAGGAGTTAGGAGTAAAGGGTTGGGGGCTTTGCTTTATATGCCTCACGGTTTGCTGCTCAATACATACGGTTTGCTTTACAAGTATGGCGAATTGCTAAGCATTACATACGGCTTACTTTACATGCCTAACGAAATGCTTGCTAAAAAGCCCTGCTTTCCGGAAAAGGAAAGTGGGGCTTTTTTGAGCTTAAGTACCTCGGTAAAATCAGTTGGTCAGAAAGATGGCTACATTTTGCGGGTCATTGCGAGCAAAGCGAAGGGCCCTGCACCGGCTGCAGTGTAATGTGCAGGGCCCTTCAGAGCCGAGTCAACCATTTGTCCGAACGGGGTCCTTCGCAATGACTCACAGGACATTTACCACTAGCTAATTGTTCAGAAGTACTTAGTAGAAGAGCAGGCTTTAATCCTCCTCTGCGTAAATATACTGTTCTATGTCCTCTGGCTCTTGCTGATAATCGTCTTCTATCTGCTCTTCTATACCCGTATTTTGTATGATAATCTTCTTCCCCAACTCTTTGCTTACCCATTTTGCACGATTTTTCAAAAAGAGGTAATAGTCATCTCTCAAGACACCATAACGCTCTATATGGATGCCGTGGGTGCGCATAGTTTGCTCAATATTCTTATTCTGACGCATAAACTTTTTCATGTAAACTGAGGGTGCTTTCGCACGGATCTCATTCTTATTGAGATGGTCGTCCACAACCGTTATGTTGAGAATATGGTTGTATTCCAAAACATTCATGGCCGGGAACTTTTTTTTCATGAAAGCCCGTGGAAAGAAATGATGGTAATTCCTGCTGGTGGAAACCTTGAGCCAGCTATTATCCACCGTAACGTCCTGATCGGTCTGAAACGACTTTGGCTTGTGCATGACATACAGGCACAAAATGGCTTTAATACTGCTTCTACTGGTGATAAAACCGCCAAACGTTGGCTTCATGAGCTCTTCCCACCCTATGTTTATAGCCCATTCATACTTCGGCAGCTTGTTTTTGAGGATCGCATCTATCTTTCCGATATCCTGCGCCATTTTGCTTTCTACAGCGGAGGAATAACGAGTGCCGAGGGAAACGCGCCAAAAGAAGTCTTCTAAACGCTTTTTCATATCCCCGGTAGGCGACAGCGGATGTTTATGAAAAAAGTAAGCAAAGGGTACAAGTAGGGAAGGATACGGCAAAAGGCGCGAAACAGTTACGCCGTAACCCCTAAACCAGTCCACGGCTTTTCTGATACAGTCTGTAGCCGTTTCCCAAGTGTCAATAAATTGTTGCTTATCAAGCTTTAGAATAGTAGCGCGTTTAATGTCCTTTTTAAGTAGTACACTGACCACTTGAAGCACCGTAGCCGTAGGAATATTCTCGTACCGCGCCCTTTCAGAAAGCTCTTTGCAGAGTTGTTTATACCGCTCTGCAAGGTCAAAATTCTTAGTAGGTTCATAGGTTTTCGCCACCATAATCTCAAATAAAGTAAGCGACTTGCCGCCTACGTTCAGGCGGGTAAAAACTTCCGTAGCTACGTCAATAGAAGCACCTTTGAGGTTGATAACGCTAAAACTGTAGCCTTTCAGAACATTTTGGTAGTTTTTAATGATTGCATGTTTGTCTTTTGGATAGCTCCCCAAGGTTTCAAAATCTCCTTCGATGAGGTCCAAAAGCCTGATATAGGTTTTTGTCTTTCGCTCGCTCACATCCGTGATAACAATATCACCATCTTCAGGCGCTTCCAGATCAACAAAGATCTCAGAGAAGTCTTCTTCTTTGCCATCTTCCCGTTTTATTTTCTCTCCCTTTATGGCCGCAAAAATGGAAGTGATACGCTGCTGACCATCCAGAACATAATTCACGTATTCGCCGCTTCCTTGTGTAGGCAGCTGAATATTTCCAATATTGCGGACAGCCCGCAGTTGTTCATCTGTTTTCCAGAAGATAAAAGTGCCTACCGGATAGCCTTTAATGATAGAGTCTATTAGCTTTGCACTGCTGGCTTTGTCCCAGACGAATTGCCTTTGAAATTGTGGGATTTTTACTTGTCCTTCCGTAATCTCATTAATAAGCGTGTTGTAGTTTTTGGATGTGCTTTCCAGAATAGCCATGAGGTCTTATTGTTGCTTTTTAGGAGTGTAAAATAACAGATCCTGACAAAAACAAAAAGCGTTGTTTTGAAAAGAAATGAAATCCAATTCCCTATTGATGCGCTCCTAACCAGTAATTTCCGCTGCTGTTTTAATCCATATCTTATGCGCTAGCCTTATAAAGGAAATCCAAGAAATACTGCGTGGTTTTAAAAATAAAAAGCCCTTATCTCCATTTCCGGAAATAAGGGCTTTTTAAGGCTTCAAAACACTTCTCTTCTACTGCACCACGCTCACCCGTCCCGCGTGCAGCAGTGCGCCGCCGGGCAGCAACAGCCGGTAGAGATACAAGCCGGCGGGCAGGTCAGCCACGGAAACCGATTGGTTGTCGCTGACGGGTTGCTGGCGCACACGGCGGCCCGTGGCTTCATACAGCTCCAGGCGGACTTCCGGAAAATGGCTGCCGAGGGAGACGGTAAAAGCCGTTTGGGCCGGGTTGGGATAGATAAAAGCGGCATCCGGGGTCGGGGCGGTGTGCGCCACAGCGGCAGCGGTGTTGCAGGCCGTGATTTTCCAGAGGCCGCCGACGCGCCTATCCACATATCCGCCGTCAGAGTAATAAACCGTTCCGCCCACGTCCACGAAATTTAAAGGCCGATAGCCTCGACTGCCTATAGTTACCTGCGAATCCACCGTACCGTTGGCGTGGAGCCGGAAAAGCTTTTGGGCTCTAATAGCTGCCAAAGCACCGGGGGTATAGCTTTCCGCAAAATACACCTCGTCGCCGCAGACAATGCTTTGCGCCATATCTAAAGGATATAGGTTGACGCGAAGGCCATAAGCCACCGTATTGACCGAATAAGCGGGCTGCCCCACCACCGAGGAAAGCCCATCAGAAATCAGCAACCTGCGGGCGATCAACTCGTTTGAAGAAAGAGAGGCCCGAGCCGGAATGTACAGGTGCTGTGTGCCGCGTGGCATAAAGGACACGCCGCCAAAGGTGTCGCTCAGATAGATTTCGCTGCCCGTTACCGGATCCATCGAGATCAGCGTACTGTCGTAGGTAGGAAGCACCATTTTTTTCATCACCAGCCGGTTTTTGAAAACCGTTCCGGTATAGTAATAAACATCTGGAGACAGCGCCTTCACGATGCTGCTAGCGCCAGTGGCCAGATTGCGCTTTCTAACGGACAGGTCAGAGCCTCTGGTGGTTGTTCCGGGAATCAGGGTATCGGTGCGGTAGAAATAAAAAACTTCGTTGTTGATAACGCCGAGGTAATTGGTAGAGTAGTTATTAGTGTCGATGAGATTGAGGCCGTTGTTATCGAGCAGGAACAGGCGCGTGCGGATGCGGGTTACAGACGTGGTGTCGGTAAAATCCATCTCAAAAAACAACTGCGAAGGGCCATTGGCGTACTCCGGGCCGTAATACATCGTGTAGGAGCCATAGCTGAGCATGTGGTCTGCGGGGCGGAAAACGACCTGCGTACCCGCGCGGGAGCCATCTGTTTTGATGAGGGCTGGATCGGCAAAACCGGGGGAGGTAAAATCATACACATAGCTGTTGCCGAGCTGGAGGGGAACCTGCGACACCGCATTACCGTATTGAGTCAGCAGCGTATCCCAGCTAGTGCCGTCGTAGCCCCAAAGCCGATATTGATCATTTCCGGAAATCCTAAAAAATTGTGTTATCAGAAAACCGTTTGGGGTTTTAATGGGGGTTTGCCACCGGGCACTGGTAGCCCCTGCGGGCAAAGCAGGCAGCTTATGAAGCAACGTTTGGGAGCCGTCGTTGGTGTTGACGGCATACAGGCTGTCGCCCACAATTTCATACAGCGCTGCACCATCGGTAAAAAGGCGGCCCCGCAGGGCGGTAGAGTCAATAAGCGATGCCAGTTGTGCGCGGCCCGGCAAGGCAGCCAGCAGGCAGAGGAAAAAGAAAAGTACTGGTTTTTTCATAGACAGGTTTGGATAAAAGGGATGCGAAAGTACAGGTCACAAAAGATATACTTATAAAATTTTCAAAGCAGTACCGATTTTGCAGCCGGAACATTTTTTGAGCATCCTCTTTTCTATGAAAACACCCCTCACCGGCAAAGATCTCAAACGCATGGGCTATAAAGAAGGAAAGGCGATGGGCGTTGCCCTGAGCCTGCTCCATTACTATGATACCGAACCCAAAAGCGAAGTGATCGCCCTGTTCCGGAAAGTATTGCTATACCCGGAATCTTTTCTGGAAGACCCCATCCTCAAACCCCTGGCCCAAGCCCTGCAATCCATCCCCACCCCACCCGAAGCAGGCGTGATTCCCCTTACCCAAAACGCCGACGACTACAAAATCTACGGCGCCGAGCACATTGAAGCCGGCGCGCGAGCCCAGATGGACGTGGCGATGAAACTGCCCGTTACCGTCGGCGGCGCGCTGATGCCGGATGCCCATCAGGGCTACGGCCTGCCGATTGGCGGGGTGTTGGCCACGAATAACGCCGTGATTCCCTACGGCGTGGGCGTAGACATTGGCTGCCGCATGGCATTAACGGTTTTTGATATTAGGGAGAGCCATTTTTTGGAAAACCAATCCTCCTACAAGCGCGAGCTCATCGCCCACACCAAATTCGGTGCGGGCAACGGCTACAAAGGCCGCGAGCAAACCGACCATTCCGTGCTGGGCAATCCGCTCTTCAACACGCTGCCCCTCCTGCGCGGCCTCTACGACAAGGCAGCTTCGCAATTGGGCACCTCCGGCGGCGGTAACCACTTTGTAGAATGGGGGATTATTGAATTTCCGGAAAAAGACGAAGCGCTGAACGTTCCCGCCGGGCGCTACCTGGCGCTGCTCACCCACAGCGGTTCGCGGGGCCTTGGTGCCACGATTGCAGGCCACTATACGCGCGTGGCCAAAGACATTTGTCGCCTGCCGAAAGAAGCCGCCAACCTCGCCTACCTGGACCTGGACAGCGAAGCCGGACAGGAATACTGGCTGGCCATGAATCTGGCCGGCGACTACGCCTCCGCCTGCCACGAGATTATCCACCAAAAACTTGTCAAAGCAGTGGGCGGACAGGTACTGGCGCGGGTGGAAAACCACCACAACTTTGCGTGGAAAGAAACGCTGAACGGCCAGGAGGTGCTGGTGCACCGCAAGGGCGCAACGCCCGCCGGCAAAGGCGTTATGGGTATTATCCCCGGCTCTATGGCGGCTCCCGGATTCCTGGTGCGTGGCAAGGGTGAAGCTGACGCTATCAACTCGGCGTCCCACGGCGCAGGGCGGCAGATGAGCCGTTCGCAGGCCATTAAAAGCCTCTCGCGCGGCGACCTGAAAAAAGTGCTTTCCGACAATGGCATCACACTCATTGGCGCGGGGCTGGACGAAGCACCGATGGCCTACAAAGACATTCATAAGGTAATGGCTGCGCAAACCGATTTGGTAGATGTTGTAGCCACCTTCCAGCCCAAAATGGTGCGCATGGCCGATGACGGCAGCAAGGAAGACTAAGACTAAGTACCCGAGGCAATTGGACGCTTATGACATTGTGCTGACGACGACCGGAACCGTGATTGTAGGGCTGGCGAAGAAGGGATAAAGAAATTTCTCCCTCTTTTAAAGTAAAATGCCCCTTCGTTCGTCTGCTTCCGGAGAATGGAGTCTACATTGCTTTCTGAAGAAAGCACCAGCGTGGCAGCAAACGAGCGCAAAACGGGTATTGTGCAGGTGGTAGCCGATTATGGCCGCCGCCTCGCTGCGTTTATCCGAAAGCGCACGGCCACCGACGAAGACGCCGAAGATGTGTTGCAGGATGTGTGGTATCAGCTCAGTAATCTGCCCGCCATCGATGCCATTGAATCTATCAGCGGCTGGCTTTACCGCGTGGCCCGCAACCGGATTACCGACCGCAGCCGCAAACACAAAGAAGAATTGCTGGAAGATTTTGCGTTTGAAGATGAAGCGGGCGAGCAACATTACCTGGGCGATTTGCTGGCAGCCATTGAAGAAGACCCCGACGCGCCGGAGCTTAAAAAGCTGTTCTGGCAGCAGCTGATGGACGCGTTGGATGAACTTCCCCAAGCCCAGCGCACGGTGTTTATCCAAAATGAGATTGAAGAAAGAACCTTTGCCGAAATTGCAGCGACCACCGGCGAAAACATCAAAACGCTGATCTCCCGCAAAGGCTACGCCGTAAAGCATTTGCGCCGTCGCCTCCAGGCCCTCTACACCGAATTTATTCAACCCGACTAAAAACATTTCCGGAATATGCGTAACAAAAAATGGATTTTCGCGCCTTTTGCCATTGCCGCCGTGGTGTTTCTGCTGGGCAGCCTCGTGATGGCGCTCTGGAATGCCGTGCTTCCGGAAATCACCGGCCTGAAACGCATCAGTTTGGGGCAGGCCATTGGGCTGCTGCTGCTGTGCCGGATTTTATTTGGCGGCTGGGGCGGAAGGCGCGGTAGCGGACCTTTTGGCCGACGTATGCACGACCGGAAACCACCCAGCTGGGAAGAGCGACAACGCCTGAAAGAACTGTGGCGCGAACGCTGCCGAATGCGACGCACTGAAAACGGTCCGGAATAATCTTCCGGGCCGTTTTTGTTTTCCGGAAAAATTTTTTGCCGGGTTTTAAAGTAAAAATGAAAGTCGCCCGTCTGCCTTTTTATACAACGTTGTCAAAAACCTCTCAAACTTCAAAACCGACTCTTTTTCTTCCATGAAACGAAAAGTCTTTGCCATTGCCGGTGGATTGCTCCTGGGCGTCGTGGCGCTCTTTACCCTGATGCACCTGCTGAAAGCAGCGCTCGGCCTGGCCGTTATCTTCCTTGTCGGTCGCGGACTGATGCGCCTCTGGCACCGGCACAACGGTCGCCCGCAAGAAGCAATTTATCCCGGTCTGGGCCGGCCTTCTCAGCAACCTTTCTACGGCAAGCCCACTCCGGCTGATTTCCGGAAAGCGTCGGGCATTGTGCCCATCTGGTAAGTCGTTCTCCATCTCTCTTTTCTCAAAACCAATTTTCTAAAACACCCAATCGTATGTTTTCCCAACAATCCCAATCCCCTTTCAACGCCTGTACTTCCGGAATGAATCGCCACCAGTGCTTTAACCGGGCCAACCGCCCCGGCCGCGATGCCTGGAAAGCCGCAATGCGCCAGCGTTTTGGCGGATGGGCCGGTCCGGCTGCCAATATTGACGAATCAGACGACGCTTTTACCATTTCTATCTACGCCGCCGGCATTCGTAAAGAAGCCGTTGCGGTAACGGTGAAAGACGATGTGCTGGAAGTAACGTATCAGCCTGCCGACGCGCCTCAGCCCGACTTCGCCAATGGCCGCGAGCACACCGACGCTCCCTGGAAACGCGGTTTTCAGCTGAATAACAAAGTGCTGACCGATCGCATTGCGGCCAGTTATACCGACGGTGTGCTGCAAATCACCCTGCCGAAAAATCCGGAGACCAACACCAAGCCGGTCACCGTAGCGGTTTCGTAGGAAGCAGAGGCTTTAAAAAAGCGCCGGACAAAATTTTGTCCGGCGCTTTTTGGTGTTTGAAGATCTGCTTAGAGGGGTGGAATCGGAATGGAAATGTTGACGGCATTCGCTGGGTAGGAACGTGCATAATCGCGGTAGTGGGTTTCCGGTAACGCGGTCCATCCCAACGGAAGAACTTGCATCCGGGCGCTTCCCAAGTTCACACCATTGAGGAAAGAAGGGACGTTGCGGCTAAAGGTCCAGTTGTTTCCACGCCAATAAACATACCCATTGCGACGGGGATCATAGTAGGTATAGTAGTCCGGAAAATACACGTGTTGCTTTGCCCGGTAACCGTGTGCCGGAGCCCAGGGGGGTGGCCCTCCACCTTTACGACGGTTCGTGGCTGCTGGAGCATAACCATAATGGCCCCGGTCTTTTTTCCAGTGCTTATCGGCTTTGTGCCTGGCTTTTTCATGACCTTTCCCGTGTCCCCGGCCCTGTGCATCTGCGCCAAAAGGAATCAGGCTCAGGGCTAGTCCGGCAATCAAAAGAATGCGTTTCATAATCAAAAGGATTTTTGATTCAGACTGCAAAAGATTGTGCCTGTTTATCTTGAAAAGGTCTTGTTACTGTTTGCGGAATCCTAAAAAATCTTTGAGAAACAGGCTGCGTAGCAGGTCTCTTTGCGGTGCAGAAATTCTCTGTGCTTAGGTTTGCAATCCTCATGCGCTGCCTCCTGAAAATCTTTTTGCCCCTGTTGCTGCTGGGCGCTTGTCATTTCCAAAACAATGGACAATCGGCAACCGGCGCGCCCAAAGGCATTTTTGAAAACATGGAGACCGGCAGCAAAGGCGGCTACGCGGCGGCGGAAGTGCAGCTGGGCAGCGGCACCTGGAACCTGGAGAACGCACTGATTGGCCACAGCGCGCAGGACGTGAAGAACGGCGCTGCTTCTATCCGCCTTAAACCCGGCGGCATGGTGGAAACCCGCTTTGACATCCAGTCGCAATCCACCACCGGTGCGGTGCAATACGCCAGTTACGGCGAGGACAAAGGCGCAGCCCTGACGGTCTTTTACAGCACCGACGGCGGGACTCACTGGCAGGCGACGGGCAAGAAAGCCACTGCCACCCCACGCTTGCAGCCTTTTACGTTTACACTTCCGGCGCAAAAGGCGCTACGGCTGCGCTTTGTAAACAGCGGCACGGGTCGCCTCAACCTGGACGACCTTGCACTTTCCGGAAAAGCGGCTTCCGGAACCACCATTTCCGGAACTGCAACGCCACCGACACCGACCGCTACCCCTTCGCAAACCGTTGCCGGACGGAATGATAATATGGCACTGGGCAATCCCAGCAAGGCGGCGAAAAGCAAAGACAATTATCTGATGGTGAAGCCGCAATATGCGCTTTCCTACAACAACAGCAAGGGCACCGCAAACTGGGTGAGCTGGCATTTGAGCGCGGCCTGGATGGGCGATGCCGACCGTTGCAATTGCTTTGCGCCGGATAACACCTTGCCGGCTGGTTTTACTAAAATACTCACTTCCAACTATACCGGCTCTGGCTTTGACCGCGGCCACCTCTGCCCTTCCGCCGACCGTTCGGCCAGCGCAGCCGATAACGAAGCGACTTTTTTGATGACCAATATGGCTCCGCAAAGTCCACAGCTCAATCAAAAGCCTTGGAAAGGCCTGGAAGATTATTGCCGTCGGCTGGCGGAGCGGAATATGGAGCTGTACATCATTGCCGGCAGCTATGGCGAAGGCGGCGTGGGCTCCAACGGCGACGCGAAAGTGATTGGCGGAAAAGTCCACGTGCCAGCGCGTTTCTGGAAAATCGTAGTGGTCTTGCCGCAGGGCGAGAACGACCTGAAGCGCATTACCAAAGACACCCGCGTGATTGCGGTGGACATGCCCAATGTGCCGGAAGTAAGCGCGCGCAACTGGAACTTTTATCAGACCACCGTCAGCACCCTTGAAGCAGCGACGGGCTATCATTTCTTTAGTAATCTGCCGCCAGCGGTGCAGGTCGCGTTGAAGGAAAAGCAGGACGGGCAGCGGTGAGGAAACCAGATTCCAAAAGCCAGAAATCAAGAGCCAAGAGCCAAGGGCCAATAAACCAAAATCCAGGGTCCGGATTTCCGGAAAATCCAGTCTAAAACAGGCCCTTACGTGGCTACGGCAAACGTGTGCAGTGCAAGCGCGCCACAGTCGTTGAAACCGACAATATAAATCTGTTGTTGGGCATCCTCTACCGGCGTGGTAATGACCTGCACGTTTTCTAAGGCTGCTTCCATTTTTTTGAGAACGCTTTTCCAGCGTTCGGCATATTCCTGCATTGCTGGGTCTTCCGGAACGGCCATTTGCTCCATCGGTTTCCGGAACTCTTCCGGCGTTTGCAGCGTCTGGTCTTCGGGCCTGGTGTTGGTGAGGGCTGCAATTTTTTGGCCTGCTGCGGACAGGTCGCAGACATCGGGCCAATGTATGATTGCTACCGGCGCTTCACTTTCGCTGAGGTACAAAAGGCCATCAATGGCGGTAGCGATTTTATGAGAAAAGGATTGTTGCATGAATTCAAAAATGCTCCGGCCAGCCGTAGGTGTCGTAATATTTTACGTTTTTGCTGTGCTTAATAACATCTTTCTTGAGGTGAAAAACCGGTTTTTAAGCAACTACCTGTTCTTCAATATTTACTTCCTCCCGCTTCAAAACTTCCCTGATAACGCCGGTACCCACTACCCGTGTTCCTTCTGTAAGCTTAAAGGCATAGCCGGGCGCTAAATCCTGTGGAATGAAACGCGCTGCAAGCAGCATAATAGTTGCCTCGGCGCTTTGACCAGGCGCTATCCACTCCACTCCCTCTTTAAAACGAATTTCCCCACAGAAATACTGCTCGGTATTGAAGTTGAAGTTCGGACGGTAATGGGTGCGCACGGCGGTTCGCCGGCCTCCCATATGGGTCGGCAGCAATTGAATAACGGCGTCAAAGGTGTATGCCAGCTCCATTGGTTTCCACGTTTATTACAAATCTACTATTTTCCAGCGGCAGTGCGCGTTGAGCCGGGTCAAGCCTTGCGAACCAAAAACAATCGCAGCGCGAAAATCCAGCTCCATAACCTCGTGCGGCCAGTAGATTTCTGGAATATCCAAGATCACTATAACCAGCTTTGTATAAGGTGGCACTAATTGAGCCAAGCGAGCGCATCGTAAAAAATGAAGATAACCTTCTACCGTTTCCCAAAAATCTTTAACTTCCATTCCGCCATCCGGTAAACGGAAGGTGCCATGCGTTTGAAGGTCCTGCACTTCTGCGTCAGACACAATCCGGTAAAGGGATATCATCACTCTTACATATTCCGCCGATACTGCCCGCCCACCTGAAACAAGGCCTGCGTAATCTGCCCGAGCGAACAGGTTTTGACCGTTTCCATCAGCTCTTCAAACACATTGCCGCCGCGAACGGCTACCGCCTGCAACCGCTTCAAGGCTTCGGTTCCGGCATCGCCGCTGCGCTCCCAAAGGGCGTGCAGGTTGGCAATCTGGGTTTCTTTTTCCTCCGTCGTGGATCGAATCACCTCCGCCGGAATCACCGTCGGCGAACCTTTGGACGACAGGAAGGTATTCACCCCAATAATCGGGTATTCGCCGGTGTGTTTGAGGGTTTCGTAATAGAGGCTTTCTTCCTGAATTTTTCCGCGCTGGTACATCGTTTCCATCGCGCCCAGCACGCCGCCGCGCTCGGTGATTTTGTCAAACTCGGCCAAGACGGCTTCTTCCACGAGGTCGGTTAGTTCTTCGATGATAAAGGCACCTTGCAGCGGGTTTTCGTTTTTGGCCAGTCCGAGCTCGCGGTTGATGATGAGCTGAATGGCCATGGCGCGGCGCACGCTCTCCTCTGTCGGGGTGGTAATGGCCTCGTCGTAAGCGTTGGTGTGCAGCGAGTTGCAGTTGTCGTAAATCGCGTACAGCGCCTGGAGGGTCGTGCGGATATCGTTAAAGTCAATTTCCTGCGCGTGGAGCGAGCGGCCCGACGTCTGGATGTGGTATTTCAGCATCTGGCTGCGCTCGTTGCCGCCGTATTTGTGCTTCATCGCCTTTGCCCAGATGCGCCGCGACACGCGGCCAATCACCGAGTATTCCGGGTCCACGCCGTTGGAGAAAAAGAAGCTCAGGTTAGGCGCAAAATCGTCGATGTTCATGCCCCGGCTGAGGTAGTACTCCACAAACGTAAAGCCGTTGCTGAGCGTGAAAGCCAGCTGCGAAATGGGGTTCGCGCCCGCCTCGGCAATGTGATAGCCGGAAATAGACACAGAGTAGAAATTCCGGACGCCGTTGTCAATGAAATACTGTTGCACATCGCCCATCACCCGCAAGGAAAACTCGGTGGAGAAAATGCAGGTGTTCTGCGCCTGGTCTTCTTTGAGAATGTCGGCCTGCACGGTGCCGCGCACTTGTTTGAGGGTGTCGGCTTTGATTTGCTCGTATACGTCGCGGGGCAACACCTGGTCGCCGGTAACACCCAGCAGCATTAGGCCCAATCCGTTGTTGCCTTCGGGGAGTTCGCCGGTAAATTCACCCGGCACGCCGTAGGTCGGACGCGCCACGCCTTTGGCTCTGTAGATTTCATCAATTTTTCCGGAAATTTCTGCTTCCAACCCGTTTGCCTTGATATACAACTCACACTGTTGGTCAATGGCGGCGTTCATAAAAAACGCGGCAATCGTCGGGGCCGGACCGTTGATGGTCATGGAAACCGAGGTTTTCGGGTCGGCGAGGTTAAAGCCGGAATACAGCTTTTTGGCGTCGTCCAAAGTCGGGATGCTTACGCCCGCGTTGCCGATTTTACCGTAGATGTCGGGCCGGTGGTCGGGGTCCTGGCCGTAGAGCGTTACCGAGTCAAACGCGGTAGAAAGGCGCGCCGCGGGCAGGCCTTTGCTCACGTAGTGAAAGCGCTTGTTGGTGCGCTCCGGGCCGCCTTCGCCGGCAAACATCCGCGTTGGGTCTTCGCCTTCGCGCTTGAACGGATAAATACCAGCGGCAAACGGAAACTCACCGGGGAAGTTTTCGGTCAGCACCCACTTCAGAATCTCGCCCCAGGCTTCAAACTTCGGCACGGCCACTTTCGGAATCATCAGGTGGCTGAGGCTTTCGCTGTGGGTTTTGATTTTCAGCTCTTTGCCCCGCACTTTAAAGACGTAAAACTCGTCCTGGTAGTGGCGCTTTTTGGCTTCCCAGTTTTTAAGGGTTTCCAGGTTTTTGGGGTCCAGGTCCAGCGAAACCTTTTGATAGACTTCCTGCAATTCCTTCAACAACCGGTCGCGGTCTTCAATGTCGGAGC